>CP097899.1:3246947-3583894 GCA_023639215.1 Candidatus Pristimantibacillus lignocellulolyticus | reverse complement strand
TATATCTCAATGAAGGGCTTCAAATACACGATCGAATTACCTGATGAAGCACTTAATAGCTTCTTAAGAAGTCAGAATGATATGTTTAATGATTTCGAGTTTATATTCAAAGAAAATGCTATCATTGCAAAAGGGAAACGGGATAATATCGAAATTGAAATTCAGGGACATTATTCACTTATCGAAGATCCTACTAACTATATCCAGTTTACTGTTGATGAGCTCTATTTCAATGGATTCTTACTACCTGATGCGACGAAAAAAGATCTTGAGTCACAATTCGATTTGAACTTTTATCCTTCCTATATTATTTCACTGCTTCGTGCAAAATCAGTTACAACGAGCGATGGAACATTAACAATTGAACTTCAATTATCCATCTAAGCTTAATATTACAAGGAAAAAGGCAAGTACTAGCACTTATAAAGTGCTGGTACTTGCCTTTCAATATTACTGGAATAAGTTGAGCTTGTCCGAGAATGATGAAGCCGCATCCCACCGTTGTTTCATCATAGCATACTCCATTGGCCAATCTGGTGTAACGTTCATCATTTGTGATTCCATTAACTTCTGATTTAACGTAATACCCATATTAGTTACAAAAGAGTTACTACCTGAATTGAAATCCATATTTCTTGTAGGAGCTCCTTGGGATTGAGATCCATTGGCACTAGCTAATTGTGTAACCTGCTCAATCCACTCTATCGCAGCACTTGCTTGTTTACTATTCGCTTGTATAACAAAACTGTATCCGTTAAGCCATGGCACTGGAATAAGCACTTCAGTATCACCATATTGTTCGTATAGTTCTTCTTTGCTGGTAGTCAATTCGTCCCACGAAGTCATGTAGTATAGAGGCCAGTTAGGTTTTTCTTCATTAGGTTCTTTTACTGCATTATCTAGTTGAATTCGGTCCTCGTGCTGAGCTAACCACTCTACAATCGTTTGCTGCTCCTCACTTAACTCATTATTTGATATTCCACTTTTTGTAGCGATATCACCATAAATTAACCAGACTAACAAAGCATTATAGCTATTATCTGCAAAATTAAGCAAATTAATTTCAGCATTATTCGCCTCTACTTTTGCAAGCATTTCCAACATATGATCCCAATTGCTATTTATTGCTACTTCAACTTCTGTTGAAACCTCCGATATATTATTATTGATAATTCCATCTGTCGGTTCTGTATTTACATCAACGTCAGCAACTTCTTCTTCAAACTCTTTCAATAATTTATGAGGTAAAATAATGTACGGATTGCTAGAATACGGAACTCCCCATAGATAGCCATTCCACCTTAGTGCATCAGTATATCCTGGCAAATGACTTGCTAATGAATCACTATTCATTAACCGATCTACGGGCTGTAACAGCCCTTTTGTAGCTAATGGCAATATCCATTCATTGGGAACAAGTTGTACATCTCCAAGTTCATCAAGTTTAGACTTCAGTTCCCACTCTTCATAATTATATTGCTCTGAATATTGATTCGTAAGAGAAATTTCGATATGAGGATTCAAATCCTCAATCGACATGCGTAACTGTTCTAACCTTTCGAACTGTTCTTCATTTAGTGAAACAAATATGTGTAATTGAGCTGTTTCAATAACTTGTTTTTCATTGATAATAATAGCTGCTGGCTCATCTTTATCTTTATATAGATCGCTTACATAATTCCAGTTTAATTCGCGCGTCAAAAAGATAAAAGCTACTATAATGAACACCATAGAACCTAGCATCAACAATATGTAACGTTTATTGAACACAATTTATCTCCTTTAGCTCACGGTATACTTCAAGCATATCAATTTCCTAATTGTAATTATATCGCTTTCATTCTTCTATAATCAATGGTAAATGGTATTTTAGTATATTTTTACCTTTATTTATGTGTGAAATCAGATAAAAAATACCAGTTAGACGATTCAACTAATGAATGTCTAACTGGTATTTACTTATAACAAATCCGCTGCTAATTGTGCTAATTTTGATCGTTCGCCTTTTTCTAGCGTAATATGTCCACTTAGTTGTTCTTGTTTGAATTTCTCTACAATGTTAGTTAAGCCATTACTCATAGAATCTAAATAAGGATGATCAATTTGCTCAGGATCTCCAACCAAAACTATTTTACTACCTTCTCCTACCCTTGACACAATTGTTTTTATTTCATGACTCGTAAGATTTTGCGCTTCATCAATAATAATGAATTGTCCAGGTATTGATCGACCACGGATATACGTTAATGCCTCAACGTGTATGCTGCCGAGTCCCATTAATATTTTATCAATATCACCTGATTTTTTCGTATCAAACAAAAATTCAAGGTTATCATAGATCGGTTGCATCCAAGGGCGCAATTTTTCGTCTTTTTCCCCAGGCAAATAACCAATATCTTTTCCCATTGGAACAACTGGCCTTGCAATAAGCAACTTTTTATACTTCCGTTCATCTTCCACTTTCATAAGTCCTGCAGCAAGTGCTAGGAGAGTCTTCCCTGTCCCTGCTTTACCAGTCAATGTAACAAGTGGGACATCATCATTCAATAGCAATTCAAGTGCCATACGCTGTTGTGCATTGCGTGGGGTCATTCCCCATACCGGATCATTACTTAGAAATAAAGGCTCTAACTTCGTTGCTTGAGCGTTTACCTTTAACAAGGCTGATTTGGTAGTTCCCATCTCATCTTTCAAAATAATAAACTCATGTGGATTAAATCGTTGTCTTATTTGAAAATTATTTATTGTAAGAAATCGCTGATTATAAAATTCATCAATAATAGAAGGATGAACATGCATATTGAAAAAACCTACATAACGATCGTTTTCCTGAATATTGGGGTCACTAACATAATCTTTTGCTTCTAATCCGAGGACATCGGCTTTTATTCTCATTAATACATCTTTACTGACGAGCACTACACTCTGTTGTTCTTCTTCTGGAAGCAAAGTTTGCTCATTATGATAATTCAAAGCAACAGCAATAATTCGGTGATCATTCGTAATTTCTCCAAACATTTCCTGAATCTGCGCAAAATTACGATGATTCAATTCCACTCGAATAATACCACCTGAATCCAGCATAATTCCCGAGTGTAACTTACCCTCTTCTTTTATTTTATCTAACAATCGAGATACAGATCTTGCGTTTCGACCTAACTCATCGGCAAGTCTTTTCTTCGAATCGATTTCCTCCAGAACAATGGCTGGAATAACAACTTCATCGTCAGGAAATGCAAAAATGGCTTTAGGATCATGCAATAATACATTCGTATCAAGCACAATTATTTTCCCCATATTAGTTCCTCCCCATCATCATCGTTAGCGTACATAGCTAACAGCCATTACGGACACACTATGAAAGTACAATCAAGATATATACAGAGGTGAAACAAATGAAAAAGGAACTAGTCATGATAACAGCTCTGTTACTGTTGCTATCAGGCTGCGGTAGTATGAACAGTAGTAATAAATCACCCTCCACCAATCAAAATGAGAACATTAATACGCAATCAGTTAAGCAACAAGATCTCTCTAACAATCACAAAGATACAATTGCGCATCTTGAAGAGCTAGCTAAAAGTGTTGAAGGAGTTAACAATGCTCATGTTGTCATTATGGGAAATAATGCGATCGTCGGTATCGATGTTAATGCAGATCTCGAAAGGTCACGTGTTGGTGTCATTAAGTATTCCGTCGCTGAAGCGTTTCGCAATGACACTTATGGGGTCAATGCAATCGTAACAGCAGACATGGATCTTGGTGAACGCATTAAAGAGATTGGGGCAGATATTTCCGCAGGACATCCTGTAATGGGTATCGCTGAGGAGTTGTCAGATATTGTAGGGCGTATTATTCCACAAGTTCCTGCAGATCTAATGCCCTCACAAAAAGATCTTCAATACAAAGCTACAAACAATGACAAAACATACAACACACCCGACGAATTGGTTAAAGATTATGAGCATAGCTTAAAAGGGAAATAAATACACAAAAAGCCTAGTGTAGCCACTAGGCTTCTTTCGTTTCATATTGAAATAAAGCTATGTTCTGTAGCTCCCATAATACGACCATAGCTTTTCCCCCTTCATTTCACTTTTAAGTGATAATCGAAGCTTAACTATTGATAGTATATGATATGTTCATGCTACTCATTCTGCTAATATAGATTGTAATAATTCCTTGGCTTCTGCAAGCGATTCCTCACTTGCTATTACATAAGGATTATCCCATTTACCTTGTAAACTCATAAACGTAATATTATCTATATTAATATTATAATAAGTTGACAACATACGTTTTAATTCTGAAGTCGGCATATCGGTATAAACGTCATCACTTACTTCATCAATGACATCACCGATCTTCGTAATACCACCCAATGAAATCATTTTTTTCATAATAGCGGAGAGAACGATACTTTGTCTATTATTTCGTTCAAAATCACTTGAAGCATTAGGATTATCTTTAGATTGACGGAAGCGTACAAAATCTAACGTTTGCTTACCATTAAGTGTTTGAGGGCCGGGCTGCAAGTCGATATCCGTACCGTCATGAGAATCGGACCATTTCATTCGCATGTCCACATCGACATGAATGCCACCTAGTACATCAACAACATCTCTGAACCCTTGGAAATTAACAGACACAGCATACTGAATGGGAATGTCATAGAACTGTCCGAGTACATCCCTCACAGCCCCTTTACCTTTCAGCATAGCTCCATTTTTATCTTCACCATCTTTTTGAGCTTTTACATAATAGTTCGCATAAAACGCATTCGCTTTACGAACTTCTACAGCGTCTTTATCTTTATTATAATAAGAAATTCGGGTATCGCGAGGCATAGCAATAACTGCCCCTTTTTTGGTAGTAGGATTAAGAGCAGCAACCAACATCACATCGGTGTTCAAGCCACCTCCACCCTTACGTTGATCAACACCTAATAATACCATCGTGACTGGCTTGTCCTTCACAGATTCACCTTGTGGGATCGGCGTAACGCTATTTGGCTTACCCTCCACATCCGTTACAAGACTCATAGCAGGTAATTTACTATTGCCCTTAATAAATATGTATGAGCCGAATACTACTACTGCCGCAATTATAAATATAAAAATAGATAAGATCGTTGTAATTATTATTTTCTTTTTACTCTTCTTCTTACGTGTTCCTCTTGATGTCACCCGACTTTCGGTCGGTTGTGGTTGAGCATTTTTTGAATTCTGCTTGCTCATATGTTCACCTACTCTATTGTCATTTGAATATAAAAAAAGCAGCACCCGTTGCCAAACGTAAAGACGGATGGTGTGAGTGCTGCTCCAAATCAAGAATTAAGTCATTACTTCGTTTCTGTATTGACTTTATTATCTGTTGAAGATTTTTGTTTCCAGCTATCGTATAGCTGACGCAAACGAAGTGTGAGCATCATAACAATTGCAATAGCCATGCATTGAATAATTGGTAGCTTATCTATTTGCATAATAAGAAGAATAGCTGATCCAAAAATCATTGTAGCATACAAAAGAATTTCACGAATTAATGGTAATCTAGCCTGTTGAGGGCGGAATACCTTCTGAAAGATGAAAAAAGTCATTCCAAGAATGAGTAGATATGAGATGAGCATATGCTCACTTAACCATGCTTGCATTCTTACAACCTCCTCACAGTCTGATCATACTATTATTATGAGTTTGCTAGTGCTGCTTTACGATTCTTCTCAGCACGTTCACGTTCGCTCTTATTAAGAATTTTTTTACGAAGACGAATCGTTTTAGGAGTGATTTCACAATATTCATCGTCATTCAAATATTCAAGTGCTTGCTCTAGTGAGAATAGCACTGGAGTTTTCAATTTAACAGTGTCGTCCTTACCTGAAGAACGAACGTTTGTTAATTGTTTTTCTTTACAGATATTCACAATGATATCATTATCGCGGTTATGTTCACCAACGATCATACCTTCGTACACATCAGCACCTGGCTCTAGGAATAGATGACCACGATCTTCAACACCCATCATACCATAGAAAGTTGTTGTGCCGTTTTCACTACTAACTAGAACGCCTGAGTGACGACCACCTACGTTAGAAGGTACATATTCGCCATAGCTATCGAACGCATGGTTCATAATACCATAACCACGAGTTAGTGTTAGGAATGAAGTACGGTAACCAATCAAACCACGAGCAGGAATTACGAATTCTAGACGAACTTGACCAGAACCATCATTAATCATGTTCATCATTTCAGCTTTACGAGTTCCTAGGCTTTCCATAACTGCACCCATGCTCTCTTCTGGCACATCAATTAGAAGACGCTCATAAGGTTCACTCTTCACGCCATCAACTTCTCTAACGATAACTTCTGGTTTAGAAACTTGTAGTTCATATCCTTCACGACGCATATTCTCGATAAGAATACTTAGGTGAAGTTCACCACGACCAGATACGATAAATGCGTCTGGGCTATCTGTTTCATCAACACGAAGTGCTACGTCTGTTTCAAGCTCTTTGAATAGACGCTCACGAAGTTTACGAGATGTTACCCATTTACCTTCACGACCTGCAAACGGAGAGTTGTTAACAACAAATGTCATTTGCAATGTTGGCTCATCTATTTTCAATACTGGCAATGCTTCTGGATTCGCTGGATCAGCGATTGTTTCACCAATATTAATTTCACGGATACCTGCAATTGCAACGATATCACCAGCACCCGCTTCTTCGATCTCTAGACGTTTCAATCCTTGGAAACCAAATAGTTTCTCAATTCTTGCTTGTTTAGTAACTCCATCACGGTTAATAACAGCAACGCTTTGACCTTGTTTAATAACACCACGGTTTACACGACCAACTGCGATACGACCAAGATATTCGTTGAAATCAAGCAAAGTAACTAAGAATTGAAGAGGATCAACCGTGCTCTCAGTTGGAGAAGGGATGTTCTCAATAATTGTTTCATACAGTGCTTGCATATTTTCGTCTTGCTTATCAACGTCCAAGCTTGAAGTTCCCATCAATGCTGAAGCATATACGACAGGGAATTCTAATTGTTGATCATTAGCGCCTAATTCAATGAATAGGTCTAATACTTCGTCAATTACTTGCGTTGGGCTAGCATTAGGACGGTCAATTTTGTTAACAACAACAATTGGAGTCAAGTTAGACTCAAGAGCTTTACGAAGAACGAACTTCGTTTGAGGCATACAGCCTTCAAATGCGTCAACTACAAGCAGTACACCATCAACCATTTTCATGATACGCTCAACTTCACCACCGAAGTCAGCATGTCCAGGTGTATCTACAATGTTAATCAAATAATCTTTGTAGTTAATTGCAGTATTTTTAGCCAAAATGGTAATACCACGCTCACGCTCAATATCATTGGAATCCATTGCACGTTCTTGTACAGCTTCGTGATCCTTGAAAGTACCTGATTGTTGTAGCAACTTATCAACCAAAGTTGTTTTACCATGGTCTACGTGCGCAATAATTGCTATGTTACGTAAATTTTCTCTTGCCTTCATTAACTGTTACCACTCCATTTTCTTAAGTTAAACTCATTTGTCTACCTACGCTTGCGTGAAACTAACATCAAGTAAAGACCTGCACCAACACATAATAACGCTATGACATAAATGCCCCAACCCCATAATGCAACAAGTAACAAACCAACAATTGAAGCAGCACCAAGCCCGATAGCAGCTGTCTTTATATAACGCTGTTTCGGTGATCCAAACAGGTAGTACTCATACATACCTAGCGCTACACCAAAAATAAACAGCGGCCAAAGATAACGTAAATTACTCCATCCAAGTGCATTACAGAAAATAAAAAGTATGGCATACACAACCATCATGCCGCCTGGAACTAATGTAATTGCTGGAAGTACTCTACCAAAGTAAAGGACATGAATAAGAATCCCCGGGATGAGAACTAATATCGGCCAGAATATCGAGCCGAGAAAACTAAATACTCCCCACTTACCTAGAAGAATGACTAACCCTGCAAGCAATAAAATTATCCCAGCGGAATATTTATTATTCATTACACGTTCCGCTCCTTAATTCTATAATTACCTGTTACTGTATCTATATCTATATTAGTTTAACGGAATTGAGACAAAAAAACTAGGGTTATGAGTAGGTTTGCACAAAAAAACATATTCCCATTCATAAAAAACGTGGGAATATGTCCAAATTAATTCATTTTTTTATCGGTTTTTGCCTTATTATTGCTGCAATAATGACCAAAGGAATGCATAATAACGGAACAATTGTAAGAGAGTTATTCATTTTATTAAAGAAGATATTATGTAGTCCTTGATCTCTGATTAACATCTCTCCAGCAGCAAATGCTAATAATGATGCACCAATATAAGCAAGGAACGGGAACTTCTTCATCAGATGATCGAGCAGTTTACTTCCCCAAATAATCATTGGAATGCTTAGCGCAATTCCGAGCATAATAAGAATAACATCTCCCTTGGCTACTGCGGCTATAGCTAGTACATTGTCCAAGCTCATAACGAAATCTGCCGTTATAATCGTCCAGATACCACTTATAAGCGTTATTTTTTTTACGTTCATTTCTTGGTGCCCTGCTTGTTGCATATCAATAAGTAATTTAATTGATATATATAACAAGAGTAATCCACCAACCGCCTGTAGAAAGGGGATTTGTAGTAATGGAAGTGCAAGTAATACAAGAAGACATCTTAACAAAACTGCAACTAGCGTTCCCCACCACATTGCTTTGTTTCTTTGATGTACGGGTAGTTGGTTGCTTACCATTGCGATAACGATGGCATTATCACCACTTAATAACAAGTTAATTAGTACGATTTCTATAAAAACAATTAAGCTGTCCACATGTTCCCCTCCTCTTTACTAGAGGTATGAATAAGCTTGTATCAATATGCCATGTACCTGAAAATTTTCACTTCACGTTTGGCTATATTTGGTGTAAGCTTCTATATGGACAATTGAAAAGGAGGAACCGACCATGAACGTTTTATCAGGAGAATTTTGGCTAGCCTTGCTCAACATTGTATTTATCGATCTTATTCTAGCAGGAGATAATGCCATTGTCATCGCCCTTGCTGCTCGTAATTTACCGAAAGATCAACAGAAGAAAGCAGTTATTTGGGGTACAGTCGGTGCCATTTCTATTCGGATTATCGCAACATTACTTGTTGTAAAACTACTTAATCTTCCGTGGTTGCACTTAGTAGGTGGGCTACTTCTAATATGGATTGCTTTCAAGCTACTCGTACAAGAAGAACAACACGACAATGTAAAAGCAGGAAATACATTATGGCAATCCGTTCAAACGATTATTATAGCAGATGCTGCAATGGGGTTAGACAACGTCATCGCGGTTGCAGGTGCTGCTCAAGGACATACTTTATTAGTTATTATTGGATTGCTTATAAGCGTACCTGTTATTGTATGGGGTAGTACTTTGTTCATTAAGCTAGTTGATCGCTTCAAATGGATCATCTATCTAGGGGCAGCTGTATTAGCTTACACTGCTTCTAAGATGTTTATTGATGAACACAAATTCGGAAATTTATTTGAAGCAAATGTGTGGCTACAATGGCTACTAAAGATTGTTCTAATTGTAGGTGTTTTGGGATTAGGATATATGGTCAATAAGCGTAATGCTAGGAAAGCAACAGCTACTGCTTAATTTACTTAACTTAAAAAGTCCGCCAGCACTCGCATCAGTTGAGGGCTGGCGGACTTTTAAAAAGAAAAAAAGTGTCTAGAGAGGAACTACCTCTCTAAACACTTTTTCTTTTTAAACATTTCGTTAACAGAATACGATTAGAACCAATCTTCTTCTGATTTATCCGCTTGTTCGTGCTCATGATTTCCTTCAGTCATATTAAGAAGTATACTTTCTGTCCCCTCAACCGCTTGTTTAATCAAGTCGTCAAGATCTGGTAGTTGACTCTCTACACGCTCAACAATACGCAAATTAGGATTTGTGCTTGGAGATTTCGGTAAGAACAACGTACAACAATCTTCAAATGGTAAAATTGATGTTTCAAACGTACCAATTTTACGAGCAATAGTTATAATCTCTTGCTTGTCCATCATAATAGCTGGCTTGATCATCGGCAATACAGTCGCACGACCGATTACGTTCATACTAGACAATGTTTGACTTGCAACTTGCCCGAGACTTTCCCCCGTAACGATACCGCCTGCTTTATATTTTACTGCTAGTTGTTCTGTAATGCGAAGCATAGCACGACGCATCAATGTAATCGTTAAGTTCTCTTGATTACTATGAGTGATGCGAGTTTGAATTTCTGTAAATGGAACAAGATGTAGACGAATTGGGACACCACTATAATATGACAATCTACGAGCTAGCGTGATTACTTTATCGGTGGCTTGTTGACTCGTGAAAGGATAGCTATGGAAATGTACCGCTTCAATTTCAAGTCCTTTACGAAGCGCCATCCAGCCAGCTACAGGACTGTCGATACCACCTGAAAGCAGTAACATCGCTTTGCCATTTGATCCATAAGGAAAACCACCTGCTGCTGCAATGTTTTCCCAATACAAATAAGTTGCTTCTTCTTGGATATCAATCTTCAGTTCAAGTTCAGGGTTGTGAACATCTACTTTCATATCAGGATATTGCGGTAATATATGAGAACCAATCAAATGATTCATTTCATGAGAACCATGTGCAAACTTTTTCCAAGCACGACGAGCATTAATTTTGAAAGTAGCAGGAACTGTCGCTAGAGAATTCATAACCTGATCGGCAGCTGCTTTAATTGCTTCAACTTCTGAAGGTACAGAAAGAACCGGGCTAACAGACACAATCCCGAACAAATCTTTCAAACGATCAATAACAGGTTGATGTGGTGTTCCATTTAGAATGACATATAATCTTCCGAATGTTCTCCAGTAAGTTACCTCAGGAAACTCTTTCATTGCTCGCTTCACTGACTTAAGCATTTTATCTTCAAAAATTTTACGATTGCGACCTTTCATTGTTAAGTCGCCATATCGTAACACTATACGATCGTACATCAATGTGTATTGCCCCTCTCAAGATGTTTTAATGATAGTATTATTTCATGCAACGCATCCACTAATGTATCCATATCTGCTATTGTATGTTCTTGTCCAAAACTAATACGAATGCCTCCCGTAGCTTCTCCTCTTGTAGCCCCAATAGCCATAAGTACACGACTAGGTTTATCATCCTTGGAGGAACAAGCTGAACGAGTCGATGCTAAAATATTGCGTTGCTCCAACATATGAATAACGACCTCCGGCTTCATCCCTGGATATGAGAAGTGAACAATGTATGGAGATTGAGGCGCTCCGCCGTTAAGTTTTAACTCTGGGATTTTTTGAATCTGTTCACGTAAATATGTCGCTAGTATTGCAGCATCATTATAATGCTGATCTAATGATTGAATTGCTAATCGCAATGCTTTCGCACTAGCAACAACCGCTGCAACATTCTCTGTCCCCGCTCGCAAGTTATGTTCTTGCGACCCACCTACTTGTAACGGTACTATTTGTATCCCATTTCGCATATATAGAAAACCGACCCCTCGAGGACCACGCAATTTATGTGCTGACCCACTTAATAAATCGATTCCCCAATTATCAATATCAATGTTGAGCTTACCAAGACTTTGTACAGCATCAACATGGAAGATTACTTTTGGATATTGCTTTAGCAATTGTCCGATCTGAGCAATCGGTTGTTCTGATCCTAGTTCATTATTAACATGCATAATACTGACAAGAATAGTCTCATCCGTGATGTGCTGTTTCAATTGATCTAGTGAGACATGTCCAGTATTGTTAACTGGAAGTTCCGTAATCGAAAAACCTTCTTGCTCGAGTTGTTGCATAGCTTCATAAATGGAAGCATGTTCTACAGCTGAGGTGATAATATGTTTGCCGCGATTAGCATATTGACGGGCCACGCCTTTAATCGCTAAATTATTAGATTCTGTGCCACCTGAAGTAAACATCCATTTGCCTTGCTTCGTATGCATTAAGTTAGTCACTTGTTCACGTGCTTTTTCAATAAGTTTTGCTGCCGCTACGCCACCACTATGCAACGAGGATGGATTTGCATAATGTTTCGTCATAACTTCCATCATCGTACGCACAACATCCTCATGAGGAGGGGTAGATGCGCAATGGTCAAAATAAAGCATAAGATGTAAACCTTCTTCCACAATAATTAAATGTACAACCTACAATATACGATAAAAACGGGATATACGAAAGTGCCACTTTAACTTCCATTAAGTGGAACGCGTATTCCCGTTTCCTATTTATCAAATATGATCAACTAAATATTACGCTTGAGCTGCTAATACTTTACCAATATAACGTTGTGTTTCTTGGGGTAATGATGACATTTTTTGTTCTAAGTCAGCATCGGTTGCAATACCAAGGCGATCTACACGACCAGGGCCTGCATTATAAGCTGCAAGAGCGACCTGTTCATTGCCATTATACTTTTTAAGTAGCATAGCTAGGTAACGAGTACCGCCATCAATATTTTGCTGTGGATCAAATGAATTCATTACACCAAGTCCTCTTGCCGTCCCATCCATCAGTTGCATAAGCCCTTTTGCTCCGGCAGAAGACACTGCGCTAGCATTAAAGTTAGACTCTGTTTGAATAACTGCTTCAATTAAAGAAGCATCAACTCCGTACTTTTGGGATGCTGCACCAATTAGCGATGCATATTGAGAGCTACCATAGCTACTTCCACCATTTACTGCTTCTGACGTTGAGGTAACACCTGATGCCCGAACCGCACTTGGTTCTTGTTCTCCATAAAGTTGAACATGACTTACTCCTGCATTAGCTAAGTATCCCCATATAAGATCTTGATCTGCTTCCTCAGAAGCTTTCCCAAGCGCAGGATCCCAAATTTTCGCTTCTTGCAGCAATTCATCGAACTGAGTCTTATTATTGGAATCACTTTGAACTTTTTTACCTGTATAATAGTTAAGTTGAGAATTTATTTGTTGTTGCTTCATAGCTTTTGTAGTATTAATTTCCATAACTCTTTCTATCCCCCACTCCATGACTGATAATTAATATATCGGCAGATCATTACTTTCATTAAATAGTGAAAATATAATATCTCGTCAATTATATCATAAATCAATGTATAGCATTTCCATTTTATTCAAAATGAGAGTAAAGTGACGTTCGTCTACTAATAATATCCAAAAAAATATTCAATACCAAAGCAATATGGCGAAAAACGTACCTTTTCATACTTAAATTGTCTGATTTCTTGCTATTTATCCGACTTTTACGTTCCATACCCCCTAATAACTGCGTTATCGCCGCTTTTGTCATTTGCTATCTTAACCTCTTATTTTATATGATATAGTGTAAGACGTAGTTCAAAATAAAAATAATAGAAAAAGGATAGTGAGAATTAGAAATGGACATAGGTCTCAAATTATTCATGATTGCGTTACTGATTTTTTTAACTGCTTTCTTTGTAGCTGCAGAGTTTGCTATTGTACGCTTACGTTCAAGCCGCATTGATCAGTTAGTACTCGAAGGAAAGAAAGGTATTGCTTCAGTACAAAAAATTTCAAGCAATCTGGATGCATATTTATCTGCCTGTCAGCTAGGTATAACTTGTACCGCTTTAGGTCTAGGTTTTCTGGGTGAACCGACAGTAGCTGCTATCCTGTTACCGTTGTTCCATGATTTAGGTATTAGTGAATCCATTAGTCATCCCGTGTCAATTGCAATTGCATTTATCGTCATCACATTTTTCCATGTTGTCGTAGGTGAATTAGCACCTAAAACTTGGGCCATTCAAAAAGCTGAACAAATTTCATTATTAACAGCTAGGCCGCTTATTATTTTCTATAAAGTATTATATCCATTTATCTGGACTCTAAATGGTTCAGCTAACGCCCTTACTCGTCTATTCGGCTTAAAGTCTGCGAATGAACATGAAAATGCTCATAGTGAGGAAGAAATTCAAATTATTTTGAATGAGAGTTATCAAAGTGGAAAAATTAATAACACTGAATATGGTTATGTTAGTCGTATTTTCGCTTTCGATGAATTGTTAGCTAAAGAAATCATGGTTCCACGTACAGATATGGTGTGTTTGTATACAAATAACTCGCTTGAGCAAAACTTTGAAGTTATTGAGCGTGAACAATATACTCGCTTCCCTGTAGCAATGGAAAGTAAAGATAATATCGTAGGTATGATTAATACGAAGCAATTATTTCTTGAACATCATAAGACAAATCAATTTGATCTGAAATCATTAATTCATCCTGTACTAAGCGTGTCTGAAGTAACTCCTATTAAAACATTATTGAAACGCATGCAGTTAGAACGTGTTCATATTGCTATATTAGTGGATGAGTATGGTGGTACATCAGGTCTTATTACAATCGAAGATATTATTGAAGAAATCGTTGGTGAGATTCGTGATGAATTCGATGCTGACGAACGCAAAGAAATTGAGCAACTTGATGAGAACTGTTACCTGTTAGATGGTAAAGTTCTACTTGATGAAATTCATGAGCTTACAGGAGCTAATTTTGAAGATGAAGAAGTAGAAACCATTGGTGGTTGGGTATACAGTAAAATGCAAGATCCTAAGTTAGGCAAGTCGCTACAATACGAAAACTTGAAATTCATTGTCCGTGAAACAAGCAAAAATCGTATTCGTAAAATCGAAATGCAGATCGAGTTACCAGTCGATCTATCTGAAGAACATACCGCATAATATAAGGAGCTTATTGTTATACTTAGGTATAGACAATAAGCTCTTTTTTCGTAAAATTATCGATCTGATTTTTCGGAAAATTTAATCTTTTTCAAAAGGGTTGATTTATGTCATTAAATATGTAATAATACTTTTTGTCTTCGAAAATAATATGCCGTTGTAGCTCAACTGGTAGAGCAACTGACTTGTAATCAGTAGGTTGGGGGTTCAAGTCCTCTCGACGGCACCATTATTCATTCAATCTTATATGTTACATATTCGCCGTTGTAGCTCAACTGGTAGAGCAACTGACTTGTAATCAGTAGGTTGGGGGTTCAAGTCCTCTCGACGGCACCATCTTCATTCAAACTTATATGTTACATATTCGCCGTTGTAGCTCAACTGGTAGAGCAACTGACTTGTAATCAGTAGGTTGGGGGTTCAAGTCCTCTCGACGGCACCATTTCACAACATATACTTCTTCTACTCTCACGAGTGAAGAAGTTTTTTTATGCTTTATTAAGCGTGTTCCACAGTTGTGAGTTAATCTCAATTTGAAATAAAAAAACTGCCGCAAGATTAGCAGCAGTTCTTTGATCTTTATTTATCAGATTGATCCCATTTTTTCGAATATGCTTTTTTTGTTACCCATAACGTCACCCAAGTGATGATCACAATAATTATAATAGTGAAAAACCATACAGAGCCTGGTACACCGCTCAATATTACCCCTCCTTAAGTTTAATATATGTATATCTTAGTATTGCTCAATAATCCTTTAATCATTAACTTCAAAGATATATTATAACATACGCTAACTACATTATTACCATTATAGTGTACACTAATTATTCATTGGTATAAATGTTTAATATCGACAAATTTCTAACAAAAGGAGCAGACAACATGGATTTTCGCCTTGACCTACTAGATACTAAAATTGAATTTTTTGAATCTTTATCACTTAAAGAGCTTGAAAATGAAATTGCGCAACAAATTGATAATAATAAAGCACTTATGTTGGAGCCACATTCAATCTCCCATAACGTGACCTTTCACCCGATTCGCGAAAAAATGTTATACTCCGCAGTCGTTCATTTTAAGTTAAAACGCTAATGTGTTGCTTACACAATATATGTGTGCAAAGAAGCAACCAACAAGGAGAATGTTACTTTCGACTTGTTAGTTGCTTCTTCTTCGATGTCGACTATGCTTCGTTAGCATACTCATCGTTATCAAAGTCCGCTTGTTGGACTTCCTCTCATTTAGATGAGTTCATTGCGTTTCTTTAAGTACCTATACATAACAACCGCCAACAACGAGCATAACAGCGCACAAACCCCGATAAAGAGATAACCAGCCTGTAACCCTCTCGTTAACGCCAAGCTCGTATCAGCACCGTACGCGTTCTTTACACCTTTAATAATAATTCCAATGAGATAATTGCCAATGACTGAACCTAAACCCATAACTGTTGCAACAAAACCAATAACTACATCACTATCATTAGGGTAACGTTTTGAGATAAATGCCATTACGGTTGGATAGATTGGTGCAACGCCAAAACCTGCAATCGCAAAGAAAATGGCATAACTCTCCCCTCCTAACGTTGCAATAAACGTAGAAATAGCAGCGCTCATGGAAACTCCAATAATCGAGACGGTAAATCCAACTCGATCAATAATTGGACCAAGAAATAATCTAGCCAATGAGAATCCAATAAAGAAAGAAGAAAGCATGCTAGACGCTGCTAATGTCGTCCAGCCATAGCTTTTCTCTAAGAAATTTACTAGCCATCCTCCTACAGAAAGTTCGGACACAACACCAAATGTCAGTATCGCAATTAATAACCATAGCGATTTATCTCTCATTAGTGTTTTGAAAGATTTACGATCCTCTGCTTTAATATCATCACCTGGGAAACGACTTAGTAAAGCTGGTATAATCGGAATTAACGAGAGCGCAAGAACGATTAGATACATCGTTCTCCAATCTATTGCGTAACCGAATATATTTACACTCATTAAACCGGTTGCTAATAGCGGCGCTACGACAGAACTTATTCCATAGAAGAAATGTGAAAGATTCATCATCGTACCCGTATTTTTCGTGAAAATACGAGCACCGAGAATAGCTAATCCAATCTCTAGCATTCCGTTTCCGATGTAAAGCACAAAATTCGAACCTATTAGCCATGTGTAGGAATAAGAAAACCAAACAAGCACACCTGATAAGAACATAATAACGAATGTCCATATCGTAACTACTTTCATACCAAACTTCCGAACGAGTAACCCGGTAAATGAACAAGCTAATAAGTAGCCTAATGAATTTAATGATAATAAAGTGCCGAGTTGCCCTTCATCTAGATGGAATTGCAGTTGCATTCTTGGGATTGCGGGCCCTTTAATGTTTTCTGATAAACCAAAAATAATGAATCCAATAAATATTGTAAGCAACTGCCATGTATAATTACGTTTTTCTGCCTTTAACTCTTGCTGTAAAGATGTCATATTATAATATCTCCTATATGTATTTACTATGTTCACACAAGTAACGCCCAATCATTAACGTTATTACTCTAATGAATGGGCGTTAATTTATTACCTTCATTTCAAAATCAGCTTTTTAAACTACCTCTTCCAATAAAGGTTCAAAAAGCGGGCTTTCAGAACCAAGAAGATGGAGTGCTACTCGCGGAAGGAGGAAACGCAAGTGTACGTGTTTGGTACACGCGTACCGGACTTCCCAAGTTCACTTCATATTCGATGCGATTATGCTTCGAAGCTAATCATCGTTATCAAAGCCCGCTTTATGAACTACTTCTTCCAATATAGGTTCAAAAAGCGGGCTTTCAGAACCAAGAAGATGGAGTGCTACTTGCGGAAGGAGGAAACGCAAGTGTACGTGTTTGGTACACGCGTACCGGACTTCCCAAGTTCACTTCATATTCGATGCGATTATGCTTCGAAGCTAATCATCGTTATCAAAGCCCGCTTTATGAACTACTTCTTCCAATAAAGGTTCAAAAAGCGGGATTTTAGAACCAAGAAGATGGAGTGCTACTTGCGGAAGGAGGAAACGCAAGTGTACGTGTTTGGTACACGCGTACCGGACTTCCCAAGTTCACTTCATATTCGATGCGATTATGCTTTGAAGCTAATCATCGTTATCAAAGCCCGCTTTATGAACTACTTCTTCCAATAAAGGTTCAAAACATTCGCTTGTCAGCACCAAGAAGATGCACTCCAGCGAAAACGAGTAGCACAGCGTACGTATTGTGTACGAGAGCACACGCAGGCTTTCGATGGAGGGCATATTCGCCGTCGATTACGCTACGAAGCACCACATCGTGATCACGAGTGGATGTTTTGAACTACCTCTAGTATTGGTAGAAATCTTTTAGTTCAGATTGTACAACAACCACAACCTTCTCATAACATTCAGTTGTTGTTTTTTCATATACTTTATTACCGTTTACTAACGCATATGGTCTAGCCCTGCATAGATTACACATATTAAGACAATCTGTTCGTATGACAGCTACCTCTTCGTATTCTGTTTCCAATTGTTCCAAATCTAAATTCGATAGTTCATTTCTAGTACAGGTCTCAACAACAACGATCCCTAACCCCATACTAAGCTCACATCCTTCACATGCACAAATAAATTAGCTGTTCAATTGTTTTATGTCAAAGCTTCTATCTTACCTTGCGCAATCATTGCTCTGCCATTCAACTCATCAAGCTTCATCTGCTCAATAAGATCATCCAAATTGTCGTACTTAATCTCATCACGTAAATATGTTGAAAATGTTACCTTTACTTGTTCTCCGTATAAATCACCTGAAAAATCAAGTAAATATGCTTCTATTTTATAAGAATCACCATTCACAGTTGGGCGATATCCAGCACTAATAAGAGTATAAAACGACTGATTAGCGAATACTCCCGTGATGATCTCAGCTATTCCAAGATATATCCCAGCTTTAGGAGAATCATATTGATCAACATTTCCTCCTAGATTAATCGTTGGAAACATCAATTCACGCCCAAGTGCAGCACCATGTACCACTTCTCCAATAACATAAGATGATCCGCTCATTCGTTATTACACCTCTTTCAATTTCAATGTAGTTATTTGATAAACCCCAATTATTAAACTCAGTAAACTTAGTATACATTAATGTTTAAAAAGTGTGAAGAAAATTGCTCTCCTTCTTATTGGACACTACTACTAATCCACCCTATAGCTTATTATTAATACAAAAAACACTGCCTATGTAATCATGCTAGGCAGTGTTTCATCTGAATTAATCATGAATGACTTCAGTCCCTGCAATTAAATCATGCAAAGACCGTTTATCTTCTCGCAGACAAACCATACAAATGCTTATGATGAGGGCTATTCCAAAAGTAAGACCATAAACTAGCCCACCCACAACATCACGTAATAACATATTCAAAAAAGTTGGAGGCATATGATCATTCACTTTTCTAATTCTGATGCTACATATACGCTTTCCTACCGTATAACCATTCCAAAATATTGGTAGTAACATTGAATAGAGCAAGTTCAAAGCATTTTTCAAATAATCTTCAGCATGCTCCCCTGTAAGTATGGAAGCTAAAATTGCTATTGGGATACCGATAATAATTCCATCTAAAAATTTAGCACCAAGACGTATCCAAAACCCTGCTTCTCTTTCCATCATCCACACATCCTATACTAGATTAACTTGAGATAATTTGATTAATATTAAAAATATCCAACTAGTATATTACTACTGATCCAGCCTCATTATTCCTTATTTTAATGATGGAAAAAGAACAACTAAATATCTTTCTTCAAGTAATAGTGTGTATGACTACCTGCATTTTCGATCGTTCCAAAAACTTGAAAGCCTTCCTTCTTGTAAAAATCTAATGCTTGAAAACTTAATGTATCTAATTTAATGAATTCACAATGCTTTTCTTTTGCTATTCTCTCTGCTTCCATCATAAGCTTTCTTCCATACCCAAGTTTTCTATATTGCTGATCAACAACCAGGTATTGTATTTCTAGCCAATTCCAACAAATCTCTCCGATTAGGCCACCGTAGATTTGCCCACCTTCATCTATAAGCGATAACGTTAATTCTTGATATCTCCCTTTTAAATGATCTGGGAAGTGCATCCAGTTATATTCGACTAATTTGCTTCTTATATACTCTTTACGTTCAACATTTGATTCAGAAGTTATTGATAATGACATACCGATCAACCCTCACCTTGTTATTCATTATTGTTATTACACGCCTCGTAATATTTGTTGAAGTGCTTTATCTATCGTCCGATATTTAAATGTATACCCTGCTTTCTCTATCCGGTCTGGAATGACCCATCTGCTCTTCAAAATTAACTCCGTCTCTGTTTTAATAACTACTGCACCTAGCTCAAGCATCCACTTTGGAGAAGGCAATCCGAATTTGACATTCATCGTTTTCCGTAAGGTCTCCATCAATTCACGATTTGAGATGGGATGAGGTGCAGAACTGTTAACTACCCCAATAATGTCCTCATTATCTCTAATGAAGAGTGTCATGTCGAATAAATCTTCAATATGAATCCAACTAAATTTCTGATAACCGGATCCTTGTGCACCACCAAGACCAAATCTAACTAAGTTTTTGAAAGCTGTCATTACACCACCATGCTCACCTAGTACGATAGCAAGCCTCAAAGCAACCTGTCTAGTGGTAGGTAAGTCGAAAGAGAAGAATGCCTTCTCCCACTCTGTTGCCACGTCTACTGAGAAACCAGAACCAATATCTCCCGTTTCCTCCGTCATAGGTCTATCTTCCGCATGTCGATAAATCGTAGCAGTACTTGAATTAATCCACAATGAAGGCGGATTATAACATTCTAGTACTGCTTGACCAAGTATACGAGTTGTGTCTACTCTCGACATTAGAATCTCTCGTTTGTTC
Organism: Candidatus Pristimantibacillus lignocellulolyticus; assembly: GCA_023639215.1. Lineage (NCBI taxonomy): Bacteria > Bacillati > Bacillota > Bacilli > Caryophanales > Paenibacillaceae > Pristimantibacillus (SeqCode) > Pristimantibacillus lignocellulolyticus (SeqCode). The sequence goes on along the minus strand of CP097899.1, from coordinate 3,563,168 downwards.
TTTTCATTGTAACGACAATCTACTGACTTCCCTGCTAAATTAATGAGCATCTCTGAATCGTTTATCGCTGCGATTATTTCTTCCTCATTTTCCCAAGATATATGACCTACTTGCCTTGAAATAATTTTCACCTCATAGCCCATATCACTAAACTTCTCATTGAAGTATTTTCCGACAAAACCAGTCCCACCCGCTAAAACGACTTTCTTCTTCATAGAATCAGCTCATTTCTGATTGAGATTAGATTGTTTTTATATATCCTAGCACATAAAACCCAAAAATTACCTGTAAATTTCAACAATACAAAGAACAAACACATCACTAACTCCGTACTTGTTCTCTCTCTGCTATTAGGTAATCTAAAGAACTATAACATTCGTTTCGCATTACTGGTAAAATAAGTTAAGATCATTGTATCCGTTTATGTAGCGCTATTTGAAGGTGTAAGGGGAGATAGAAGAGTAATGGTGAAATTAAAATGGGTTTTCATATTTCTCATATCAGTAGGTCTGCTTGTGTTTTCTTTCTTACTTATACAAACCTATGAAAAAGAAATTTTTGGTTCAAATCAAATATCTTCTACAGATTATGATAATGACAACATAGAAATCCGAAGAGATAAGTACAACTTACGAAATTTTATGTGGTCTGGAATTTTTCCTTTGTACGGTGGTTTCATCTCTGATCCGCACTTTCTATATTCACAGCCCGTTAATGTCTCAGACTATCTCTCTTCGATATTTCATCATAAAAATGTTAGATACCAGTTAATTGATGTAAATCCTTTCTTTGAAAATAATAGTAGTGAGAACATATTAGCTATGGAGATTGATAGTACTCCGTATGAATACAAGCTGAACATGCCACCAGATTTCCAATATAATACTTTGCAACATGTTGAACCTGATAGCGTATTTCTTTATAACGGAGATTCACTATATTTTGTCCGGTTATATGATTACTGGGAGAATAAATTTCTATTATATGAGATCAATTATCCTTTCAATGAAAATAAAGTACTTAATTATCAATACATTGATATTACGAAGATTGAAATTGTGGATAGTTTAGACTTTTCTCTTTCTGAAGATCAAGTAGATCTATTATTACATCATAACAGTCGTAAATTTTATCAGTTCTATGCCAATTTCTTAAATCAAAACTACGCATCTAATCAGATTAATTTTGAATCTGGTAAGGGCATTAACCTTACAACCTACTACGGATCTACTTTAAATATTGAATACAATAAGATGAAGGATATTATTGATGAAGAATACAGCATGAAAGTGCATAATCGTTATGAGTTTATTACGTTTACCAATAATGTGATATTTTCTAATAACACAGATGTTAGAAAAATTGTTCTAGAACTATTACATAGTAATTACTATAATTTGTTATTGTTGGGTGATTCATTTGACACCTCTGATTTTGCTTCTCGTATTGAAAAAAAATATATCCTTATCGAGTACGATGACATTAACAGATTATTAAGTTATATCGATGAGTATAAAAATTTACGAAAAGAAGAGTCGTCATCTATAGTTTACTTCAAAAAAAACTCTCCGTTTTTGATTGAGGTGATTACACAATTTAATGATGAATTAACGATTGATAGGTCGGTATTATCTATGCTAGTTCTCCCTCCTAATATGGCTCCTGAAACAGAAAGAAGATATTCTAATAGAACCGAATATGCGTTACCATACAATGCTAAAGATGAAGATTATTTATTCACAATGGATTTTAATGACGGATATTCTATTAAACTGTCCTATGATGAAACAGAAAAATTGGAAGAATTTTTGAAGGCTGTTCCGAATAAATAATGTACAAATGGTCTACACCCTCAAGTCCACTGATACAATAAAAAGCATTGATTCAGAAAATCCTGAATCAATGCTTTTCTATTCTTCTAGCTGTAAATATTAATCTCTCGGATTGACCACCAACTTGACGAAGTTCCTGTCTGAACAATTTTGATATAACGAGCATTTATATTTGCGAAATTAATCGTCACTACTGGGCCGGTGCCTGAGCCTGTAGCAATAGCACTCCCCCAATTGATCCCTTCATTAGACATATATACCTCATAACCACGCGCATAATCATTATCACTTCCTGTTGAATCCATGACGATCTTACTAAAACCTTTGACACTCAACATGTCTATAGTAATAAATTGTCCGGGTGTCATTGTCGCTCCAGTACTCCAGCGTGAAGACATATTGCCATCTAATAAATTCGCTGGCACATCACCACTAATAGGAGAAGATGATGCAACCCATCCTGCTCGGTCAAGTGCATTACCTGTTCCTCCACCAGAGGTAGTCGCGTTGACTGTACTGCTGGCAACAGATGTGTTGCCAGCAACATCTTTTGCTTTGATGAAATAATTGTATGTGGTTGCTGGAGTTAGACCAATATCATTATAAGTAGTGGCTGTAGATGATCCAACGATAACACCATTGCGATAAATATCATAACCTGAAACTCCAATATTATCTGTGGATGCCGTCCAGCTCAAATTAATCTGGCTATTGGAAGTTGCTGTTGCCATCACATTTACAGGTATAGTCGGTGCTACGGTATCAACTGGACCTGCGCTACCGAATACATTGAATTCTAGAATAGACCACCAGTTAGATACCGAACCGGTTTGTACTACTTTAATATATCGTGAAGTTTGGGTTGGAAAATTCACTGTAATTATCGGGCCGCTGCCAGTACCACTGGATATCGCTGTTCCCCAATTCGTACCATCATTCGAAACATATACATCATAACCTCGTGCATAATCCTGATCACTACCTGTAGAATCCATAACGATTTTACTTATGTTTTTCGCTGATTGCATATCGACTACAATAGATTGCCCAGGTGCCATTGCTGTCCCAGTGCTCCAACGAGAAGATATATTGCCATCCAATAAATTAGCAGCTACATCGCCACTTGAAGGATTAGATGAGGCTGTCCAACCTGTTCGATCTAACGCTGTCGCCACTCCCCCATTCAAAGTAACGGCAGTAACGGTATTACTGGAAGAAGAGAAGTTGCCTACAGCATCTTTAGCTTTAATAAAGTAGCTATATGACGTTAATGCAAGTAGACCAGTATCACTATAGGAGGCTTGCGATGATGACCCGACAATTATTCCATTTCGATAAATATCGTATCCGATAACACCAACATTATCAGTTGATGCCGCCCAGTTCAAATTAATTTGGCTACTTGAAGATGCAGTTGCAGTTAGGTTCGTTGGCACACTTGGTGCAATTGTATCTACAGTTCCATTGCCTACAAATTCAGTTACTGTTTGTCGCATTGCTTCAGCTGGTGAGTTAGCATATACTTTTTCACCTATGTTGTTAATAATGTGTGTTATTTCACTTCCAGCTGTACCAGCCAACCATATTGTAGTTGCATGGTGTATTTTCACTCCTGGAACGTTTGGCACCTCTATCGCACTTTCTAGCTTTACCGGTGCATCTCTGAAGAAGGAATAGATACCGAGTCCCCATGCTTCATGATTTGTTACAGTGTCTGCTACTTTATAAGAAGCATATCCGTTGACACTTCCGTTATTACTCATCCAAGCTGATTGGCTTGGAACATCATATGGAATTTCGGACTGATAGAAATAGAGTCGCCCACCATTACCATTCCAAATGGTCTGATACTCATTGTGATGCTCGTTAAACAATCCATACAAAGTTACGTTATTACCGTTGACAACAAGACCATTCTTAGAGACATTACTATTCCATCCTGCACCAGCACCATGATCAGCCCGCCAAATCCAGAAATGATCACCAATTACATTATTGCTGTTAATCATTATTGCTACATCATTTTTACCATTAGTAGCTCCACCGGTTCTGAAGGTAAGGTCATGAAGAGAGATTGGATTCGATGTATGTGTATTAGAACTTCCAGTAGGTCCTACTTCAAGTAGTGTAGATGAATTAACAGGACCTGCATCAAATACCAACCCTGCAATTTGCACTCCATCAACATCTGCAACTGACATTGTAATTTGACCATTGTCCGGTATTAAAGTAGGTAATCCGATGCCTAACACTACAGTATTAGCATTAGTTATTCTAATGGTATCATTCAGATGGTAATTACCTGGTGTAAACAATAAGTTTTTTCCTTGACTAAGCGCAGCATTAATACTTGCTGCAGTGGATGTATCTTCACGAGCAATATAGAACTGATCAATTGAAATCGATTTTCCTGGTGTGGATCCGTTCGCCCAACTAACACCTTGCGTATTCGTTTGTAGCGATGGAACAAACACCTGGTATTGACCAGCATTATCTACGTAAAGATATGGCTTTTCACGTATGATTGGTGTCTTCTCAACAACTGTATATGGAGGATCAGGAAATTGACCGGTAGGTGGATTACTATCACCTACAAAGACCATATTCCAAACTCCATTTGTCCAATTGTTATATTGACTGTTTCTCGAAAACCATTGTTGTTGGGATGCTGGAACAATCGGACCATCGACGATAGAATCAGCTAAGTATCCACCACTTGCCCAACCTGCATTCCAGTTAGAGTCAAAATCAAATAAATCCAATTCACCCTTAACATGCAATCGTCTTAATGGTGCGGCTTGTGAAACAGCAATTTGTGTTATTCCACTCGAGGGATTAATCGTAAGGTTTTCGATCGCACGCCAAAAGTTGCGAGTCGCATTGCCATTATCCCAATCTGCATTAACGTTCAAACCGCCTGATATCGTAACATCTCCTGGATTTTTACCAAGACCCGCTACATGTGTGTAGTAGCCTACATTAAAATTCACATTATAAGTACCAGGTTTGAAGAGTAATGCGTAACGATCGCTTCCAAATTCATTAGTTTCCTGATCGCTGAAAACTGAATTTGTAATGTTTTGAATTTCAGACGTGGACATCGACGGTTCAAATACATAGACATTAGGGCCAAATATAGATGAATTCGCCGAAGTGACAGGTATTGCTGCTGTTGAAACACCTGGATGTATGTAGCATAAACTCACTAGGATAGCGAACATTGAGATTGTGGAGATCATTCTTGTCACGTTTTTCAATTACTTTACCTCCTATAATTGGATTAACAAACGTTGATTAACTCCTTCTTGCTCTCCTGTCAGATCATAAGTAAGCGATTATATTACAGTTATCGAACCTCTCCTCTCCAAATATTTTTCATAGATGTACAGCATTTGGACGATGTAAGAAATGCATGAAAGCGTTATCTTCACGCTTACAAACCAATTATAGATTTAGGATTTAACAATAATAATATGTTAAAATTTAGAAATACCGTGTTGTTTTTTAGAACTTTTACCAAATTAAGATAAAATCAAATATTATATAAAGATAGCTTCGTCCAACTAATCTTGTGAATAAACTATCGATTAGTAGAAAGGAATTCGCGTCTTTTAGAAGTAATTTATACATTAAAAGACAAAAAACACCTCTAGAATGACGTCGGATTGGTCTAAGACTTTCCTAAGTCTGTTCTATGAGGTGTATTTCAAATCAAGTGAAATAATCTCTATATTATTTGTCTAATTATTAACTCCATAATCCAGCTTTTACAAGCTTCTTCTTACCGTTAAAGGCGAAGATTACAGCGATAACATTGACTACCATCATAATTGCTACTGCATATAAAATCGCAGTATAGCTTCCTGTAATTTGAGCAATATATCCATAAGCAGGTAAAGCAACCATACCCGCAATAGCTAGTCCCATAACAGCAGTCGAATAGATCTGACCGTATTCTTTATTACCGAATAGTGCTGTCGTAAGAAGCGGGCCCAATGTTCCAATGGATGCAACAACAAATCCAAAAATAGCAATTGCAATATTAAACATTGTGGCATTATCAGCAACAGTTAAGAGCATAATAACTGGAACTAGTCCAAGTAACATTGCAAAAATCGCCGTATTTTTCGCGCCAATTTTATCACTTAACATCCCGAATACCAATGCACCAATCAACGTACCAATCTGCCATCCGCCCATTGCAGAACCAGCAAATACAATATCATAACCTATGTTCATCGCAAACGGTGCTACATACTGACCGAAACTACCGATAGAAGTTACACAGAAGAAGAAAATAAGTAACGTATAAAAAGAAGATGACTTCAATGCTACTTTAGCTGTAACGCCTTTTACTACAACTTCTTTTGGAGTTTTATCTTCAACTTTTACTTCATCAGCACCTAGAGCTTGTAAGCCTTTTTGCTGTGGAGCCATTCTAATGGTAAGAATCACCGTTGGAATAACGATCGCCATTACCAATAGTCCCAAGAAGATATACGTATATCTCCAACCTTCGCTATTAATCAGGTTACCTGCCATTGGTTGAAGGATAGCTCCAAATAATCCACCTGAAGCGACCATAATACCTATAGCAAGACCATTATGTTTTTTAAACCAGTTGTTTATTAATACTGGACCAGCCATTTGTGTAACGAAGATAGAACCGATTGACATTGGAATACAGAACAAGTACCAACCCCATACGGAGTTCATTAAGCCAAACATTGCAAACGAACCTGCTTGTAGTATTATTGCAACAACTAACAATTTTCTAATGTCATACTTCGCAATCATTTTACCTGCGATTGGCAAGAAAATCATTGTTACGATTGACGAAATACTAAAGTACAGCGTTAGGTTACCCATACCGATACCTAAATCTTCTGTAACCGGAGTTAAGAACAATCCACCAGCCGTCATAATACCGCCTTTAGCTAAACCGACCATCAGGGCTACTCCTAATAATAGCCACCAAGCATAGTGAATCTTTTTCTTTTGCTGAATCATGCTGTATCCCTCTTTTTCTTTTCTGTTATAGTTGTCAAGTAACTATATCTAAGAATTAACGTAATTTGATAGATCCACCATCAACCATAATTGTTTGGCCTGTAATGTAATCGGAGTCTTCGCTTGCTAAAAATACAGCAACACGACCGATATCATCTTCAAGTTCACCAAGTCTTCTCATAGGGATCTTAGCAAGCATACCTTGATAATACTCTGGATTTTTCTCTGCCCATTCAATTAGACCAGGAGACTTGGCAATTGGAGCAATGATGTTTACATTAATTCCGAATGGACCAAATTCATTTGCTGCAACGCGTGTAGCTGCACGAATAGCTTCTTTAGCTACTGCATAAGAAACTTGATTCACGTCACCGTTAATTCCAGCGCCTGATGCAAAGTTGATAATTTTGCCTTTTGTTTCTTTTAAGTATGGTAATGCTGCTTGCATGAAATAGAACGTTGGATAGAATCCAGTATTGAAGGAAAGATCGAAATCAGCTTGCGTAGTGTTTTCCATTGAATTCATTCGCGAAGCATGTGCGTTATTTACCAAAATATCTAGTTTACCGTATTTATCAGCAACTTGTTGTACGATTCCAGCTAATTTATCATGTTCAGCAAGATTAGCTTGAATGAACATAGATTCAGGTGCAAACTCTTGCAATTCTTTTATCGTTTGGTTACCTAGCTCTTCATTAAGGTCAACTATAACAACCGTTGCACCTTCTTTAACAAATGCAGTAGCCATTCCTTTACCAATACCGCCTGCTGCGCCAGAAATTAAAGCGACTTTACCTTCAAGTTTTTTCATGATGTATGAACCCCTTTATTTAAACAAGTTATTTTATATAATTGCTTACTATAAAATTGAATTTTCTCAATCTGTAATTCGACTATTGTTTGCTTTAAGTTACGATGTTTTTAAGAAAAATCATCCTTAAAACTGCTATTAGCGAAGTTACTATATTTTTTATAGCCAAGCACATAATTATGATAGTCCAATTATCAAAATGTGTCAATAAAACGAACGAATTAATTTTTGTTGTAAAGATATCCATATAAATTTCAAAAATTGGACATAGAAATAAACGCACATAAACTCTGTCTTTACTGGCACTTTACGCAGTAAATTCTGCTTTTTTTCAATATTCAAACCCTATTTTTCCACAAAAAGTTCAAGTTTTATTATTTTTTCATTCTTACAACTGTAACAATTTAGACAGAAACCATCCATACTGTCTTCCGATGATTTTACTCATTCGGGCATAATAAAAAACAAAGGTTGATCACTCGTATGGAATGATCAACCTTTGTTTTTATAAGTTTTTAGATAATCCTTATTGCTACTTTTCTTCTGCAATAAAATGAAAAAGTAGGTTAACAGTATTTAATTACAGTGCCCAGTCTTCACAATTCCACACATCCGTTACAATATCTTTGTAAAATTCTGGTTCATGGCATACTAACAAGATGCTTCCCTTATAATCTTGTAATGCTCGCTTCAGTTCTTCTTTTGCATGTATATCTAAATGGTTTGTCGGCTCATCTAACACCAAAATATTGGATGGTTTGTTTATTAGCTTACATAATCTAACTTTTGCTTGCTCTCCACCACTTAAAATATTAACTGGACTTTCAATGTTTTTTCTTGTTAAGCCGCATCTAGATAATTGACCCATAATTTCTTTATTCGTTGAATTTGGGAATTCGTTCCATACATCATCCATAACTATATTTGTATTAACTTCAAGTATTTCTTGTTGGAAATAACCTATTTCTTGATAATTCCCAAGATTGATTTCACCGCTTATTGGTGTTAATACACCTAGTAAACTTTTCAGGAGCGTTGATTTTCCTAATCCGTTAGTACCAACGATAGCAATCTTTTGTTCACGCTTCATTTTTAGATTCAATGGTTTACTTAGTGGTTTGTTGTAACCTACAACTAAGTTTTCAACTTCGAAAATCATTTCCCCCGACGTTCTTGCTTTCATAAACTTAAATTGAGGTTTAATATTCTCACTCTTAATTTCAATTCTATCAATTTTATCAAGCTTTTTCTCTCTTGATTTTGCTTGTTTTGAAGTTGATGCTCTTGCTTTATTTCTAGCGATATAGTCCTCTAGTTTAGCAATTTCTCTCTTTTGCTCTCTAAATTCAATCTCTAGCTGTTCCTTCTTGATTGCATATACTTTTAGATAATTTTCATAGTCGCCTACATATCTTGTTAATACTTTATGCTCAAGATGTTGGACCACATTAATGACACTATTTACAAAATCAGTATCATGAGAAATTAATACAAATGCATTTTCATAGTTATTCAAATACGTTTGCAACCATTCGATATGCTCTACATCAAGATAGTTTGTCGGCTCATCTAATAGTAAAATATCGGGTGTTTCTAACAATAGTTTTGCAAGTAAAATTTTTGTTCTTTGTCCACCGCTTAATGAAGAGGCATCTCTATCTAATAATTCTAGAATGCCAAGTCCCAGAGCTGTCGTCTGAATTTTGGAATTAATATTATAAAAGTCATTCGTATCAAGCATTTCTTGCATATCACCAATTCGTGCAAGTGCAATATCCATTTCTGCTTCGCTTAATTCTCCAAGTTGCCCGTACAAATCGTTAATTTCTTGCTCCGCATCAAACAAAGTCGAGAATGCTTCTTTCAATATATCTTCTACAGTTTTGCTTTTGTTAAGGTCAGCGTACTGATCCATATAACCAACACTAATTTTGCTACCCCAAGTTACTTTTCCGTTATCAGGTAATAACTGATTAGTAATAATTTTCATTAAAGTAGATTTACCCTCACCGTTTGCTCCTACCAGTGCGATATGTTCTCCCTTTAAAATTCGGAAAGAAACTTTATCAAATATTACTCTATCGCCAAATGAATGGCTCATTTCTTCAACTGTCAAAATACTCATGAATGATCTACGTCCTTTTCTATGCAATTCTATAAATTTGTCATGTTACTTACTAAGCTAAATTATTTCAATATATATTTCCATAAAAAAGCAGTAACGGCTTAGAAAAACGCTAATTCTAAGCTATCACTGCCTTATATTAACTATTATTATTTTATGTTTTTAGATCTCGGTACAGCCTATTTCTATAACAACGCTATTAAGTATATCATAAACTATACATACGCGAAATGATTAACAATCTTTAGTAATTTTCCTCATTTAAAATGTGCTTCCTTATCATAGCAAAAAGGACACAAACTGCTGTGTCCTCGTAACTCACTTCCCAAGTTCGCTTCAGATTCGATGTCGAATAACCTACTAAGCTAATCATCGTTATCAAAGTCTGCTTGTTGAACTTCCATTCTCTAGCGTTTCAATGATCTTTGATAATCATTGTACTCTATCTCCACAATGAAATAATAATCGCCATCTTCTTCATCACCTAAAGTAGGTTGAATATCATATCGACCTATGAAGATAGCATCTAAAGCCGTATCTGCATTACGATATGGTTCACTAGTCGCAAAGCCTGCCTTAGAAAGCGAACGAACTTCCTCATCAGATAACTGACTATCATCAAAGTTAGCTAAAATGCGTAATTCTCCATCATTCAGCTCTTCAGCTTCAATATTCACTGACACTTGAACTCCAATCGCTTGTTCAATAAGTTCTTCTGCGATTGATTTTAATTGTTTAAACGGTACGATTAACGAAATAGATGAGGGTTCAAGCTGTTGAATATAAGACATAATTGGCGTTTCCTCTCAAGGTATCAAAATAAATCTGAGTTGTAGTTATTTACAACTTTAATCTATTATACTCTCTAATCATGTAAGATGACTATTATGGACTTCTGATTTATTGCATGCCGCTCTCTTGGGTGAATATCTTCATATCTGCACTCGTTCTAAATGAGTCAATTAGTTGGCTCATTTTTATAGTTAATATTGGTGACGTACTGTGCGTAGCGATTACAAAATGATTTGCTTAAGAGTTGTCCGAGTTGTCCTTATCAAAAATTAATTTTTAACAACTAGTAAAAGAATGTAACAAGAGCAAAGAATTGCACATTGTTTGCAACTCAGTTATTTCCCATAATTAAAGCGTATACAAATATTATTCAACATAGCTTTTACTGCTAAGGGGGAAATTTCCATGTTTAAAGTGCTGCTTGTTGATCCTAATGATTTTACACTCCATCAAACAACAAAACTAATTGAGAGATTTGACATTGATTTCAAAGTTACTAATCATACAAATCAATTTCATGATGTGCCTCAATTAATAGAGGCACATCACTTCTCACTTATTGTCATTAATATTAAAGGTTACAACACAACTGGAATATTACTTTGCAAAAAAATTCGTAATATAAGTCGAATACCAATTATTCTTATTGGTGGGAGAGATGATTTTCAACTTGCGAGAAAAGCATTAACATATCAGATTAATGACTATTTAACTGACCCATTTCGAGAGTTCGCCTTAGAATCTAGCTTGTTAGCTATTAAGAAAGCGCTTACTATTGATTTTACATACGAACCGGATTATGTACCAACCTCTTTAGATTCATTCAAAAAAAATGCACTGTCAAATTCCATAATAGAGACCGTTAAAAAATATGTGCAGAATGATCTGCATCGAAACATTACATTAAAACAGATATCTAGCTTACTGCATTTTAACTGTGCTTATTTAGGACAAAAATTTAGACTGCATGAAAACATGTCTTTCAATGAATATTTACTACAACAAAGAATGGAAAGAGCCAAAGTATTACTCAAAAAAACGGATATGAAAATATATGAAATTGCTAATGAGGTAGGCTATATCGAGATTGACTGGTTTTATAAAAAGTTCAAAGAATATACTGGGTTAAGCTCTAATGAATATCGCAAAAAATATGAATATTCACAAGCAAATTAATTACCATAACAAAAAAAACACCAAATTGGTGTTTTTTTTGTTACTATATTATACGTTCATATGTTCCATTTATTAACTTCATAAAGTGGAAATAATCAATATCAACATAGCCGCTAGATTTTTCACTTGCATAATTGAATATACCAATTCGATAACCCATAAAATGATCTAACGTATATTTCATCTCTAAAGGATGTCCAATTTCTAGCCACTGTCCATCTACTGAAGCGTAATAAAATTTTGCGATATCAATGCTATTTTCAAAATTAAATTCAACTTTGAAATAGATAGTACTGAGGTTATAGGATACGGATTCAACTACTGCCTCCATCCCCTGACTATCGTTCACGGTCATCACGACAAACCTATCACCATTGCTGTCTACTTTAACACCAACAGTACCAAATTGATTTTGAAGGGCAATCAATCCAGCATGATCACCATGTTTCATATTAGATATATCCATTACAATCGTTGCTACACACGCTGGACCTTCCGTACGCTGTGTTAACGTATTACGCGCTTTAAGCACACTATCTACAACATTGCCAGTTGTTAAGCGTAGATGACTGGCTCGCTCGGTCACCGACCACAACTGGTCGTTCGGATTATGATTCCATTGCCAATTCAGTGACAATTGATTCTCTTTGTAATCGAACTCATCACTAATTACAATTGGTTTACATGGTGTATAAGGAAAATCTGTTGCAAACTTTTCCGAAGCTTTACCATCTATACCGACGATCGGCCAGCCATCAACCCATGTTATAGGCTGTACGATTGGTATTCTTCCAACGGCATCATGATCTTGAAATAATAGCGTATACCACTTATGATCTACTGTTTCAATAATTCCACCTTGCGCAACTCCCTTATTATGATAGCCCATATCATCATCCAAAATGATCTTCCGTTCATAAGGTCCAAGAAGTTCTGAGGAACGATAACATACTTGTCTACGACGCATATTACCTACTTTCGGCCATTCAATAAAGAATAGATAGTACATTCCATCTATTCGATAAGCATGACATCCTTCACATCGTAGGCCAATACCTTCACTTTCAGTTTCTAATAGCAGCTGAACAATTCCGCCTTCTTTCAATGCGGTTGCGCCTTCTGTTAACTCGGTAATATAAATACTACCATTTCCATATATAACAAATACTCTATCCTCATCAAATAATAAGCTCGGATCATGCAATAAACCATTGATTACTGAGCGTTGCCAATTACCATTTTCAATATCATCGGTTGTGTACATATAAAACTGATGCATGTCATTACTCGAAAAACATACATAAAACAGTCCATTATGTTGACGTAAACTTGCTGCCCATGAACCTTGACCATAAATGTTTTTCCCATCCACCATATTATGAGCGTCATTATTCTCAAAGCTATCATAGACATAATTAACAATTTCCCAATTCAACAAATCTTGTGACTTCATAATAGGACAACCAGGCATTACATGCATACTTGTACTAACCATATAATAATGATGACCGACTCGAATAATATCTGGATCCGGTACATCTACCCATATAATTGGATTAGTAATTATCGCATTATTCATCTCACGATCACCCCTGCCTGAAATTGATATTTAAGATTTAGCGCTATTAATAACATTCCAAAATGATTGCTTTGGCTTATGCTCCGTATCGAATAGAAATGGCCAATTTTTACGATTACGTACTGGAAAATGATCTAGCCAAGTATAATCATCAGCTGCACCCCAAAATGTCACTGACGAAATATGTTCACTGTATTCCTTAAAAAGCTTAAATACTTGACCATACCTCTCCGCTTGTTTTTCCAACATCTCTTCTGATGGAGTTATACAGTCAGTTCTACGATCATCGAATTGAAACATCGACAAATCCATTTCAGTTATATGTAGTGTTACTCCTAAGCTAGCATATTGTTCAATAGTACGTCGTATATCATCTAGAGAAGGGTGCTCTAGATTCCAGTGTGATTGCATGCCAATACCATGAATTGGTACATCTTTTTCCTTTAATGATTTCACGAGACGATAGATTTTTTCTCTTTTAACAACATCACACTCATTGTAATCATTGTAGAATAGTAGCGCATTAGGATCAGCAGCATGAGCATATTCAAATGCTTTTGCAATAAATTCTTCCCCTGCAATGTCAAGCCATTTCGATGAACGCAAAATAGCATTACCACTATCAGATACAGCCTCATTAACAACGTCCCATGCATAAAAATCACCTTTATAATGAGTAACAACAGTGTCAATATGAGCTTTCATTCGTTCTAATAATGTTACACGATCAACAACTCCACCTGAACGTTGTTCGAACATCCAATTTGGGGTTTGATTATGCCATACGAGTGTATGTCCTCTTACGCCCATTTTATTTGCCTTTGCAAAATCTAGTAATTGATCTGCAACTTCAAATTGAAATTGTCCTTCAATAGGCTGCAAACTTTCAAATTTCATTTCATTTTCGGCTGTGATGCTATTGAAATGTTGTTTGAGTAAGTCCTCTTGATAATTAACCGTAAATTTATTAACTGCTGCCCCTATTAAAAAATGCTCTTCAAACTTTTCATATAGCTTTGGTAAACCTTCATTTTTTATTGTTTTCATCAGTCAATAACCTCCTTACTTTTCTATTAGTGCATGTTCTATTTATCTATTGTTTGTATAGCTTTTGTCTAGTCAATGGATCGACAACAGCCCAAAAAGCTTGTTTTGCATGTAGCTGTTTATCAAATAGAAAAGGTGCTTCTGTACGAGTAATTGGGAATGTACTTAGCCAAGTATGATCATCTGCAATCCCCCAAAATACAACTCCACCAATAATATCCTTATGTTCTTTGAATGCTTCAAACAATTCAGCGTAGCGGTCAGCCTGTTTTTCAACAATATGATCGGGTATTTCTTCACCAAAATCACTGCGATCATCCCATACATATAAGCTCATATCTAGCTCTGTTACTAGATTATCAAGACCTAGTCCTGCAAACTTCTCCATAGACTCAATAATCGAGCCAACCGGAGGCCAATTTATACTGATATGAGTTTGATGTCCAACGCCATCGATTGGTACATCTTTCTCCAGCATTTCTTTAACTAAATCGTATAAACGGTCTCGTTTTACTACATCATCTGTACCATAGTCGTTAATGTAGAGCTTAATATCAGGACCTCCCGCTTCGCGTGCAACACGAAATGCGGTTTCAATGTAATCAGTCCCTGTTATGTTATACCATTCACTTGCTCTCATACCATCCGGATCGCCTGGCTCAATAACTTCATTGACAACATCCCATGATTTTACATCGTCTTTGTAACGATTAACGATCGTTCGAACGTGAGTAGCTAGACGTTCAAGTAAGAGCTGTTTGTTTGCCTCTCTCTTATCTATGTCTGTCTCGTCAACCATCGGCTTGCCTTCCAAATCTTTAAAGAACCAATCTCCTACTTGAGTATGCCATACTAATGTATGGAATCGAACTTCCATACTATTCGCCTTTGCAAATTCAACAAGTTGATCTGCTTGCGTCCAATTAAAGTTTCCTTCTGTAGGTTGAAGCGAAACAGGCTTCATCGCATTTTCAGCTACAATCCAATTGACATGCTTCTTAAGTAAATCTGCCTTTAGTCCATTTGTTTGGAAAGGCTCTATTGCTGCCCCAATAGGAAAATAATCCGAATATACTTCGTACAATGATGGAATATCTTCTTCTACGGATGGCTCTACTTCTTCTTTCACTATGACTTCTAAAGTAGGACTAGGTTCTAAATCATCCGTTGGCTCTATTACTTCATTTGCGGGTTTAACTTCAATGTTTTCAGCCTCGTTACTAGCAATTTTTATATTCTCTTGATTATTCCTCGAGGAGTTAATAATAAAAAATGTAACCACTAGAACGATAACAATGCCGGTAATAGCTAATATTTTTTTATTAAATATGGAATTCACTATTTCATCCACCTTTGCAGGATATTAGTAACGCCATATGTGAACTTGTCAATCTAAACGTTCAACATATGGCGCTCTACCTATCTACTATTTATCCAACGATTCCTGTACGTTCAATACTTTCTACAAAATAGCGTTGAACAAATAAGTAAATGATTATTAATGGTAAAATAGCTAGTAATATACCTGTGTCTTGAATCATACTCAAATAAAACGGATCTACAGTCGCCCCTACTCCACCTTGGAGAGTAGCGGAAACATTATACGGTAATGAGGAAAGTTGAGTAGACATGACCTTTCCGCTTGTTAAATAGGTCGTTGTAAAGAAGCTATCATTCCATTGCCATACGAATGAGAAGAGCGCAACCGTAACAACAGAAGGTATTGCATTAGGTAGCATAATGCGAGTGAATGTTGAAGGGACACCTGCACCATCCATATATGCGGCTTCTTCAACCTCTTTTGGTATTCCCCTAAAAAATTGCCTAAAGATGAATATATATAGTCCAGCTTTAAGAGAGTTTGCCGTAATTGACGTTAAAATAAAAGGCCAATACGTATTTAATAGATTAATAGATTTTCCTCCGGTAAATAAAGGAATGAGCCCCAATAACGTAAAGTCGTTCATATTGAGATATAGGGGAATTAAAATCGTTGAAGGTGGTACTAGAATTGTAAGTATGACACCTCCAAATAGTAAATTGCTTCCTCTAAATTTAAGCCGGGCAAAAGCATAACCTGCTAGTGCACAGGACGCCGCAGCTAGAATAGTCGTTAATCCTGAAAGCGCAAATGTGTTAACCAATGTTTTCCCATAATTCATAATAGACATCGCCAGTCTAAAATTGTCCAGCGTATATGTCTCTGGAATCCATACCACGACGGGTGAATAGAGATCAGATTTATCTTTGAGCGCTGTAGAAATTTTCTGAATGATGGGGAACAAGATAACGAATGATAGACCTACAATAAGCGTCAGTCTCACGATTGACCAGATCCAACGCTTCCAATGTTCTAGTGACAATAATTTACCTACAATCTTCAACTCATTCATCCTCCTCCTAGTCATAATAAAATACCCTTTTGGATACTATATATGAACTGGTCGCTAAAATAATTGCAATCGCAAGGAAATATATCCATGCCATCGCCGAGCTGAGCCCAAAGTTGAATGAGGTAAAGCCCGTTTGCCTTATCAAATCTGTCAGTGCATTTACGGAGAAAGAGTCAATAATTGTATAGATCATATTCACAAAAATTAGTGGACTCACCATAGGAAAAGTGATTTTCCAAAAGGATTCATATCCAGTAGCGCCCTCCATTGTAGATGCCTCATACAGCTGAGGAGGAATCGTCTGGATCGCTGCAAGGAATATTAGTATTTGTACCCCAGATTGACTAACAATCTGATAAATACGATCAACTGCCCCGGTTAAATATTCAACGATAACTTCACTTACTCCTGCTCTAAGCATAATCCTTTCTAGTTCAAAAACACCCATCGCACTAGCAAAACCAGATCCGATGTTCTCATCATTAACAGCTTGAATCAAACTTGAACTTTCTAGAGAGAGGATGATTCCTGAAGCCAAAATTACAGGTAAGAAAAAAATTGATCTTGCAAAAGCTCTTCCTAAAAACTTCTGATTCAGTAGTACTGCTACAAAAAGACTGAATATGACGATTAAAGGTACGTTAACGAGCATATTCACAATAGCTTCGACTAATGAACGGTTAAAACTCGCATTTACAGTCAATGCATTAATAAAGTTATCAAAACCTATAAAATTGATGTTTAACCCTTCTGAACTGGATACAACCGAACTAAAGCTGTACCGCAAGGAATCTACCATTGGAACTAGAAAGAAAAAAATGAAGCCAATGATCCATGGAAAAGCAAATATTATCCCCCATAAAGCCTTTTGTTGTAGATAAGTCCTTTGTTTCATGCCGAGCTTCTTCAAGATTGTTCACCACCTGTAATATAGCTCTCGGCATCAATAGTTCTGCCGTCGATTGTCACTTGTGAATCATTATAATTCACAATTACGTACATGCTCTCGTAAACGGTTTTGTAGACGCCCTCGCTCAACTTTTCATGAGCGATGATTCGCTCATTCTGAACATTCTGTAGAACCTCGTTCACGTTACTATAAATTTCCGATGCCTGGTCCATCCATAACTCGTAATTGACTGCATACAGATTGTTATAATCGGTATCCTTCACCGTATGATTCGGTTCATAAATCCACTCAAAGTAGACACCTGATCCATATTCCAAACATTTCAATATATATTGCTCCACACTCGTAAATGTAGAAAGATTATACGGTGCTCCCGTATAATTAATGGATCCCCGAACTACCATTTGATAAAAAGGAATTTCCTCATCTGTAATCTTAAATTTGCTACTTGACATTGGAGCATTCGTTATGTCGCTCACAAAAGGAAGAGCATAAGAATTTCCACCATTAGCCATCATACTTAAATTCGCCTCACCGATCTGATTCAACGCATTAATAGATATTACCTCAGATTCTGTCCGATCAATTTGCTTGTTTTTACGATAATCACTGTTCAATTGATCAGCCAAGTCCCGTAATGATATGCTTTGAATTGGAAGCTTTTGCAGATCGTTTAACATGCCATCGACATATTTATTGACAAGTCGAGGCGAAATTACATAAGAAGGAGTAGTTGACCTATCGCGACCATCTAGTCCCATATCATAGGTATATGTTTTAGAGGGAACCCCTCTTATCGATCTTGCTGCATCCTTTGATGTACTAAATCTATCATCTGTGTATGCTGTCAGTAAGGCAACATCAGGATATAAAGATATCTCTTGTTCTTGGGCGAACGCTGCGAAATCAATGAAATCTTTTTTACCGCCTACTACTTTATCGATAGAAACTTTATTCGGAATACTGTGATTCATTCCATCATTGAACCAACCAGAGTACTGAAGTTTGATATGGTTAATATCACGCTGTTTCATCTGAGTAATAATACCTTTTGTTTGTTCAAATGTCGTAAGCGGTTCTAGTGATTCATAAGGTATCCCAGCAAATTGCTTTTCTTTATTTATGCTTCCGATCACTTGCAAGTAAAAAGGTAAATCCTCTGACTTGTTAACTGTTGCAAGCTGAGGAAGTCCGTTCGTTTCCAACAAATACTTTTGGTAGTAATGTGCCATCCCCTCATAGGACGCCTCTTCTCCGCCTAAAAAAGTATAACGAATTGAAAAGTCAGACTTCATCTTATTTTCTTGAAATCTTGGTAGTGAACGCTGTTTTCCATCCGCATTCAAGGTGACTTCACCATTATTAAGCACAGTGAAGATGGGATATACATAGTTGTAGCTATTTAATTTCCCGCTAATATCAGCTTGAATAGATGCAGCCGCGGCGCCATCTTCAATAATACCTAAAAATGCACTGCCTTCACGAATAATGCCGAACACTGGCAGTCTAACCGATTCTTCATTCACAGCCGATACGTAAGATTCCAGCGTCATATCGGTTCCATAAACTTGCTGTTGGTATGCTGAATACTGAGTTTTTCCATTGTTAAAGTGAATGAGTGCTCCAGAACCATCCGGGACAAATAAAGAGCCTTTTTCTTCTACTCCTCCTGCTCCAAAATAGTTCATTATGGAAAGCTGGCTAATAGGATAGTCCTCAGGGTACTCAATGCTTGAGCTTGGAACTTTTGCAACTAGACTATTAGCGTCCAACGTATATTCTATCGCAGCCTGAAAGACTCTTGGTTCAGAAATTGACTGGTCCAACTGATGTTCTTCAATATCTTTCAATAGATCTTCTTCCGTGTAACCCGCATCCTCAAGAGCTTGGAGCGCACGCTTAAGTCGAATTCCTTGAAGTATTTTATCGTTGCTTCTTACGTATACCGATTTTTCTTCATCTTCGGTATATGCAGTTTGTAAAGCAGCTCTCCCCTTTTCGTCTAATTTACTTGCTAATTGTTCGAAGCGACTTTTGCTCATGAGCATTGGCAAATTATCCAAGGTTTTTTCATACTTACCGAATCGATAAGACACTCTGACACCATTAGAGATTGGTTCATACTTAATCTGTTTATAGTCTGCACTATCTGTTTTAGAGTTAATTGAATTGATCTGTCCAGACATATTGTAGTAGTCGAGTTTCATTTGTGAAGATAATAATTGCTTATTAACCCCCATAGCAATGGTATCTGAGTCACTTTCAGGTGGGTTACTATACCAAATCTCATTACTATTTTTATCGATAACGGCAATTTCCCCGGTCTGCTCCATCACCAACAACTGTAAGTTATTATTCTCGGCAATCCCCTTCATTCCCTCAAGTCTCGAATCCGTAAAGGAGGCCTTTAACGATTCTCCTTGTATGAATTCCTCTGTAAGCGCAGCACTATCCAATGGAAGCTCATCCGTTGAATTTGAACAACCTGCAATGATGATTGCGCTTATAACAAGTACTATCATTAAAATATTTCTAGTCTGTATCATTTGTGCCCTCCTTTCTCAGTTTCTCAATGCCAGTTCTTGATAAATGACGGAAATGAAAGAGACGATCTGTTGGATTAAACTGAAAAATAATAAACTAAGAAATGCCATAAATCCCATCGCAACAATAGTGAGAAGAATGGTTAGAATTGATTTAGATGGTGAAAATTGATGTACCGTCATATTTCCAATGAACAGCATAAACACAAACCAGATTAATGCTAGACTGCTCGAAAAATAATAAAATACTGATTCTTCCATCGAAATAACATTGCTTAGCCAAATCCAAGGAAAATTAATAAGTACCAACGGAATAAGTGCATAGCATGTTGAAGTAAATATCTCAATAAATTTCCCTTCTCCGTCTAACAATGTTGTTAGTGACCAGTTTGCTATGCAAAAGAACAATACTGGCACTATGACGTATATAATTTCCATAAAGCTATTCATTGATTTTGGATTTACAATATTCACTACAAATCCGCTATACTGACTGGACAAAATGTTTGTTAAAGCAAGCATAAATAGAATGGCAATGGCAAAGATTAAGCTCTGCTTCTGATTGCGTTCGTATTTCAATTCCCAAAAGCCATCAAAGGGATGTAATATGAGATAAAAAGGATATTTCACAAGATCTCTATTCAATGAAAATCCCCTCTCTTTCTCCGCACTATCTTCCGGTATCTTGTTGCAATTGTAAATCCAACCACCAATACGAATATGCCTGTCATAATGATCGAGAAGTATTCCCTAAGCACTTCTTTACGATAGAGTAAGTAAGCTTTGGAATAATTTTTCTGATCCATACTCTTCTTAAAGTAAAACATTGCTTCTTTGTAATCACCTTGACGAAGAAGTGCCTTACCAATTCCACCATAGGCAAACTCTAAATTGGAGTTCATATTTATCGTTTGTTGATAATAAGCGAATGCCTTTCCTTCATCTCCTCGATAATAACTTCTAACTGCCTCATTTAACATTCGACCATATTCCGTCGTTTGGAACACCGTGATCTCACCAAGCGCTTTATCTAGTACTAGGAAATCATCTCCTATTCTAGTAATTGCTGTTGGTGTCTTAAACTCTCCTAATTTGTTTCCTAGACCACCGAATATATACAACAGATGTCCATCCCCATTGTATGTAAAAACCCTTCCTCTTTTTGCATCAAGTACGGAATATATTTCGCTATCACTCACATCGATATCTACTATTCTGGATGGACCTTCATCAAAATAGTAGATTATATCGCCCATCGGTTTGAAATATCCATTTCTACGTAATATATCGCTTCCTTGAGCGTTTAGCATTTTGATATTGTCACCCGATCTATCACCATTTGTAACATAAATGAAATCCTCTTCATTTATGTCTAAATTTGTGAATTCTGTAGGTGTAAACATAATCATCTTACTTTGTTGCTCTTTTGTAGATATTGATTTCCAAAAATACTCAAGCGTATCGACTGTTACTCGATTTGCTCCTGTAAATGTATTGAATTCCCCTGCAGCGTTAAATTCCATCAAGCCGTCAAATACCCCGATGGACATCACATATATTCGCTGTGCTTTATCTGCTACTACCCGAACTGGTTGGAAATCAAAATTTGAATTTAGCATATCGGACTGTGGTGCTTCGATAATTTTTATTAGACTATTGTCCTTGTCAAGTTCTACGATACGTTTATGTCCAGTATCAGCAATTAACAATTTTTTATCTTGCGTTACAAAAAGTCCTTGCGGGTTGAGAAATGTTTCGATGGTTCCTTCATTTTCAAAAGAATCAATAACATTGAATAATTCATAGTTTTGATCTAAAATAACCACCCTGTTATTGCCAGAATCCATTATATAAATGTAATTATCGAATGTGACTTGAATATCGCTAGGTTCTTTCAATATCCCTATTCCAATATCCAACCCATTAACCGAACCGGTCGCCTGATAGGCGGCAGGAGAAGCAACTGATCTTCCCCAATAAGAATAGTTGTAGGATTCTGCATTGCCATTAGCTTGAATTGGACTTCCCCACACACTTATGCCAATAAGACAACAAAGTACCATGAAGAGTCCCTTTCTTATTTTGGGGTTTCTAGTCAACATCGTGCACAGCCCCCTCTAATCCTTCATCCCGGAAGTAGCCATCGTCTCAATGACGCTACTCTGAGAAATAATAAACATTGATATTGGAACAATCATTAACAATAGTGCGACTGCCGCACCAACCCCTGCTCTAGCAATTCCCCCAGCAGTAATTTGTCCTAAGGCGAAATTAAGTGTTTTTAAGTTCTCACTGTAGATAAAACTTCCCCCGTCACTTCCCCATAACATTGGAAATTGCAATATCATTAAAGTTAACCATGCAGGCTTTACGTTGGGCATAACAATAGTCCAATAAATTCTATATTCATTAGCACCATCAATTTTAGCCGCCTCTATTAAAGCGTCAGGAATTTGCTCCATGAATTGTTTCATTAGGAACAATCCTAGTGGGAAGGCCAATGCAGGAATAATAATGGATGCATGTGTATTTACCCAGCCTAACCAAGACATGATTAAATAGTTGGGTGTAGCTGTTACATGTGGTGAGAACATTAAAGCTAACACAACTATAGAGAATAATGTCTTTGAACCAAGGAAGCGATATTTCGCAAGCGGATAAGCTGCTGCCGATGCAAGCAGGATATGACCGACTGTGCCGACAATCGTTATCAGCAAAGTATTGGCGATATAACGAGATAAAGGCACCCATGAGTTCCCCATTAAGGATATTAAATCTAAAAAGTTCTCGATCGTCGGGTTTTTGACAAAGAACCGAGGTGGAAATATAAACAACTCATCGAGTGGTTTGAATGCATTGTTTACCGCATAAACTAGCGGCAAAGCCATAAAGGCACCGAAAAAAGCAAGCAACGCAAACAACATAAAGCTAACTGTAAAAGAACGATTAAGTTTTTTAGGTGTTCGAAAGATCGCTATCATTTTCATGACCAACGTTACTCACCTATCCTTCTCAGCATTTTTTGTGTCAGCATATTAGTTCCAAGCATAATGCCGAAGAGAACAGTTGCAATGGCGGAAGCGTAGCCCATTTCAAAACGAATACTACCATAGTCCATTAAATGCGTTACGATAGTATGTGCCGCATAATTGACACTCGGAAAGCCTGCAAGTGCGACTGATATATCGGCAACTGCAAATGCTCCTGTAATCTGCATGACTGCTCCGAACATAAGCTGCGGTCTCATTGATGGCAACGTAATAAACCACAATTCCTGCCAACGGTTTCTAATTCCATCGACAGCTCCTGCCTCAATCAAAGTTCTATCGACCGTCTGTAAACCAGCAATAAATGCAAGAAAACTCGTTCCTAAACTAAGCCATAATTGAACTAGAATGACGATCGGCAAAATATATTTCTCATTAAGAAGCCATTGAATAGGTTCTAAAATAATGCCTGTTTTCATCAAAAACCCGTTCAAGTAACCATAGCTATCACCGGAAAATACGATTAGCCAAATAAAAAACACATTGCCTGAAATCGACGGAGCATAAAAAACTAATGTCATAAAGGCACGCACTTTAGGTGACAGTTCATTAATTATCCAAGCAAATAAAAAACAGGCAATATAACTAACAGGACCAGTAATAACCGCAAAGAGAAGAGTGTTTTTCAAAGCAATCATGAATACATCGTCGTTAAGCAACAGTCTGGAATAATTTTGCCACCCTACGAATCGAGGAAATTCCAGCATATTAAAATAGAACAGACTTAATACCAATGAGAAAACGACCGGAATAACAGTGAATAAAAAGAAAATCGTCATATATGGACTAATTAAAATATAATAATGCTTGTTACGTTTCAACTCGCTTGAGAGATGTGCCCACTTAGATATCTTCTGAGGACGTATGATTTCCTTTGCGACCCCAGTAACTTTTTCAGTTTGCATCAGCTTTCACCCCTGACTGATACGGTAAGTTAAATTCTTTCCGTTTGATTTCAATTTCATCGTTAATGTACAAAATATAATCAGATAACGCTTCACGAGGATTTTCACTAGCGTTTACAACTTTTCTAAAGGCATTATCTAGATGTCTTCCAGTAAAGTATCCACCTGGAACTTGTGGAATACCTCTTACCCATTTCCACTGACTCTCCAAATTATTATAATCCTCTATTGGCCATGGTAATTCTTCAAGAGCCTCAATGTTAGCAGTAGGGTAACGAGCCGCCTCGCCCATTAGACCTTCCATTTCGCGTCCGTAAGCGACCTGAGTTTCCTTGTCCGTCCACCATTTCATAAATTCCCAAGAAATCTCTTTATTTTTCGAGTTTTCGAGCATTAGAACTGCGGTTGTGTGGCTGGCTACTTCATGATTGACCGTACCATCAGCAAGTTCTGTTCCTGGTACAAGGGTGAATTCCCATAATCCTTTGATCTCAGGAGCCATAACCGTCAGCATGTTATACGTTGTATAGTCTGCAATACCTATCGGCATTTCACCAGTACGGAATCGATTCGGGAAGTCTGCTATTAATGGAAACTTATAGCTAGTATAAAATTGCGACCATTTTTTGAAGGCATCCATGGAAATCTCTGAATCTAAAGCACTTTTTGTATCATCATCACTGTAGAACTGACCACCGTTCTGATAAAGAAGCATAGAGTATGTCGCATTCGGGACCATATTTGCATTTGTAGTCTCAAGTGGCAAATAAAACTCCATGTTATGCTTCTGGAGCACTGAGATCATGTTATAAATATCTTGCCAAGTTTGCGGCGGTGTCAATTCCAATTCCTCAAGAATGTCTTTGCGATAAAACAACATTGGAAAGGTCTGTTGCTCCGGTAAGGCAAACACGCCTCCATTGTACTTGTAAGGCTCAATACCACTGTCACGGAACCTGGTTACAACCTCATCAAAATCATCAAACTCTGTCAAATCTGCCGCGGCGTCTCTCATCGCATAGTTTACAGGAATATCCTCGCCGAGCTGCATTGCTACATCCGGACCTTCACCAGCAAGAGTAGCTGGCAATAAAATATTTCCAGGTACAAGACGAAGCTTTACTGATATATCAGTATCAGGTGTAAAGGAATCATCAATCAAGCTTTTCAATACTTGTGCCTGATCGCGTCCTGTCGTAACCCAGACTGTTATCGACTTATCATTTTCTCCCGTGTTCCCTATACTGTCATAATCTTCTGTATAAGAAGAAACAAATGCACCAAGTTCATGTCCAACTACTTCTAGTACTGTAGCGTCAGCTCTTGGTAGTTCTTGTTCAGGAGAAGCCACAATAAGATAATCAAGCGATAATGGCTGTTCACGAACGGTCAAAATCCAAGTTCCCAAACCTCCGACATTGATCTTGTACGATTTCAATTGTTTGGCTACCCTATCAGGGTATTTAACCATTTCCTCCAATTGCTGAACCATGGTGTGAAGAACGGCAACCTTATCACTTCGTTCTCCAGTTGCTTCTTCTAGGTAGTCCGCTACGCTTTGAATAATTTCAGCCTGTTCAGCGAATACCTCTGTCATATCAGGTATACGCTTCTCCAATTGATAATCGCGGAATGGATCTGGTGTATTTGAAGTAATCATTAACACCTTTCGATACATCTCATTGAGCTCCAGTACACTAGACTCGATCGTTTGAAGCAATGGAGCGATATCTCCAAGAGAAACTGTCATGCGAATACGATGTTTACCTTCGGTTAGATGGAATAGATAGGGCTGCTCGTCTTCACCCAATACATTCATATTCCAATCCCTTCCATATTTAAAGCGAATTTGCTTCATTTCTTCAAATGGGTATTCCCCGTCAATCATCAAGCTCCGTGTAGCATAGACACCACGAAGTTGGTTCTGCTTTTGCTTTAATGCTATTTGATACAAACCATCCTCTTCGACGTCAATCTCCCATTCAATCCACTGACCAGGTAGTTTCCAATTCAATCCGCCTATTGTGTTAATTCTGATTTTTGATACATCGTACGGAATAACTGTAGGACTAGATCTGTCTGAAACTGGAAATAAAGTTGGAGACGACTTGGAAATGGCATCTTCAGCTTGGATAATCATATATTGATCCTGGGCAACTTTAATACCC
Organism: Candidatus Pristimantibacillus lignocellulolyticus; assembly: GCA_023639215.1. Taxonomy (NCBI): domain Bacteria; kingdom Bacillati; phylum Bacillota; class Bacilli; order Caryophanales; family Paenibacillaceae; genus Pristimantibacillus (SeqCode); species Pristimantibacillus lignocellulolyticus (SeqCode). Next base: position 3,536,830 of record CP097899.1, on the reverse strand, counting down.
TTGGCTTCATACTCATTTTCCAGTTCTTCATAACTTTTCAGACTCTTATTCTGATAGAGTTCAATGTAATCAATAGCCATTGGCTCACGTAATGAGGTCAATGTAAGTGTTTGAATACCTTTGTCTAAGTAAAAGGAATACGAATCTTCAAAATATCCATTCCTATCCTTAAAATCACTTATTTGCCATGCTGGCTTCTCTACCTGTCTAGGACGTAATTCGTTGCCTCTGTCATCTCTTTGAATTTCTTCATAACGGTTTCCCCAAATTCGGTCAAATAATAGTATTTCTGCCCCTTTAAATGGTACTTCACCATTAATGGTAAACTCTCTTTCAATAGAAGAGCTTTTTCCTTCTAACGGAAAATAATGAATTTTAATATTGTATAATCCTGCTTTTTCAATTGATACATTCCAACTGATGTTGCCTTTTTCAGGAGTTACTACTGCTTGCCCATCTAATCCTTCAAACTGGTTAACGATCTCGAACCCGTCTCCATTTGTCTCGGAAAAGTTCTCCCCTTCGATTCGAATCGTCTCACTAGGTTTATCCACTGTTGAATAACGATTCAAATAAGTAGCATAGCCATCTTCTTCAGTAGAGCCTGTAACAGCATCGAAACCACCTAGAGCATGAACATACGTTTGAGTGGTGGAATCTGAAGGTGAGAAAGCCCATAGGGATAATAAAAGTGCGGCAAGAACCATTAGAACAATTACTTTCTTTTTCTTTCTTGTGTTCAACGTTTCTCCCCTCCTGATGCATTATTTTAATATTGAGCACTTTATTCAACATTCCTCATGAGACAACAATTAATTATTCATGAGGAATGTTGTATTTACATTAAGTTACTACTATTTTATGTGGCTATTTTTTCCAAACTTCATCTACAGCAGCCTGAACTTTAGCTTTATACGTCTCAACAACCGTTGAAACAGAAACGCCATTATTCAAGTCACCAAGAATCTCCCAGTATGGGAAAGAAGGATAAGTCTGTCTATCTAGTGCATGTGTTTTCTTATTCGCTGTTCTTAAGTTAGCAACATCATCTTCGTTATCGAAAATTGATTCGTAGTATGCTTGAGCTGAATACTCACTAACAGACTCGTAGTCTTGGATTTTCTCCATGATGTACACCATCTGCTCTGGATTTTGGACAGCTTTTGGAATTACGTAAAATGAAGGTGCTGCAGTAACGCTAGTGTATTCTGTTGCACTTGGAGATTTAGGGTATGGAACGAAACCTATTTCGGAGTCAGGCATATCCGTACGATATCCACCAATTTCATACATCGAACCATTAACCATTAATGTGTTAGCTTGGCGGAAGAATTGTGTTGGCTCCGTCCAATCTCCACCTTCTGTCGGTCTTACAAGCTTCTCTGTTGCAAACGTACTGATATGATTAAATACTTCAAGCGTTTTTGGATCATCTAAAGCTTGTTTATCTCCATTAGTGAAGTCAGCAAAATTAGAAGCCATTGCCGCATCGATAGACACATTCGCAAGACCCCAAACGTCTACTGCTCCGTCGTTATTTGTATCTTTGTTTCCTTCTTTAGCAACTTTAATGAAAGTATCCCAGTTCCAGTTGTCTTCATTAACGTACTCTTGTAAAGACTTCATGCCTAATTCGTTCATTAATGTTTTGTTATAGATGATTCCATTTGCACCATTATCGCCATCATAAATGGAGAATCCGTAAGTTTTTCCCTCGTATTCAGAGAATTTCTTACCGCTTGGACTGAATGCTTTATCATTTTTGGTATATTCATCAAGTGGCCAGAAGAAGTCTTGCTGAACCATACTTGGAATTGCCCAAGGTCTAGAAATCAAGAGAATATCACCAACTGGATCATTGGCTAACATTGAAGCTGATACCTTTTCAACATACTCATCATATGTCAAAGCAACATACTCAACTTTGAAATTATGTTTTTCCATTAATGCTTCTAGATTTTTCTGGCGCTGGATATTGTCCGGGCCATCTTGTTGTATTGCAAGATCAAACCAAGCAACAAACTTGACTGTTTTACCACCAAGATCAAAATCCATTTCAGGTGTTGCATTTGGGTTCTCGTTAACAACTTCAGCATCTTCATTTGGTACATCTTCTGTAACTACCGGTTCATTAGATGTACCAGGTGCAGCATTATTTCCTGCATTGCTACCCCCTGTATTTCCACTACATGCAGAGACTACTAAAACAAAAACAAGACACAACAGTACTAACAATCTTTGTTTCTTTAGCATTTTCTTTCCCCCTTAATAGTTAACTACATAAGAAGTGTAGCGCTTTCATATATTGCTCAACAACCTGCCTGTATTCAGGTGAATACCTGTTGCTTTATAGGTTTTTAGCAATAAATACTGTAGCTTTTTTAGACAGTAAAAAAATGAGTAAAGAATTGCTTATGATCAAAAAGATTGCACACTTCTCGCGCGTACGTGCTTGTACACACGAACCGTACTTTCCAAGTTCGTTTCAGATGCGATGTCGACGAAACTGCTAGACTAATCATCGTTATCAAAGTCTGCTTTTTGAATTACCCATTCCAATGAAAGTTCAAAATGCAGGCTTTCAGAACCGAGCAGGTGAAATGTTACTTGAGAAAGGCGGAAGCGCAAGTGTACGTGCTTGTACACGCGAACCGTACTTTCCAAGTTCGTTTCAGATGCGATGTCGACGAATCTACCTGACCAATCATCGTTATCAAAGTCTGCTTTTTGAATTACCCATTCCAATGAAAGTTCAAAATGCAGGCTTTCAGAACCGAGCAGGTGAAATGTTACTTGAGAAAGGCGGAAGCGCAAGTGTACGTGCTTGTACACGCGAACCGTACTTTCCAAGTTCGTTTCAGATGCGATGTCGACGAAACTGCTAGACTAATCAACGTTATCAAAGTCTGCTTTTTGAATTACCTTTTAAAATGAAAATCCCCCGTATCTAATAGATACGGGGGAAACTACATCCTAACTATTCATGAAACTGCCAGTAATCAAGATTGAATAATTTGCTGTTGTCTTCTCCTCTAAACACTAAAAATAAATGATGAACTCCATCTGCACCTTCAATTTTCGTTTGAAGCTCAGAGTACTGATCTAGGCCAGTTGTTGCAGGAATAGACAGCTCCCCTATTAATTTCCCATCTGGGCTATCTAATCGAATTTCAATGGTGCTAGCTACATTACCATTGACTACTGCTGCCGTAAATAATGAAGCACCAATACTGCCAAAATCAACATTGGAAACTGCTATCCAATCGCCGTTATCAATATCTGTTACCACTCTATTTGAAAAAGATCCCTGCGCGTTATCACTAATCTGCTCCGTATTTACTCCTGCTTGCCAGCCAATCGTTTCCGCTTCCACTCGAACATATGGATTAAGTGATTTCAGTTGCTTAACACCTTCATAATCGGCAATAATTTCTTGAATCGTTCCATCTTCATTAAAGGATACTTGATTCAGATGAGTTGAACGATATCCTTTTGGAACTCCCATCGCTTTTGACAACGTCTGTGCATGATACGCGATATACCAATTTTCGTTAAACTCAAAAATAGCATGATGATTGTTACCACCTACATCAAAGAAATGTCCTGGATTTTTCAGAATTACTCCTTGATAAGTCCATGGCCCCATAGGTGAGTTACTAACCATATATGCAATTTGTCCAGCTTCTGGGCTTCCCTCAGGACGAACACCACCATAGAAATTTGAACAATACGTATAATAGTATTTATCATTCACTTTGTTAATGCCGGAATTTTCAAACATAAACGGAGCTGGAATTGGTTGAGCTTCTCCTACTACACTAATCATATCTTCGCCTAGTTCCATCACTCTAGCAGTGTTCGGCATCTCTTCCTGTCCTTCAGTAATACCCCCGCCAAAGTAGATATAGCTTTTGCCATCATCGTCTACTAACACAGCTGGATCAAACAACCAAGTTACTTTTTCAACACCTGGAGTTTCTCTTGTAATTAGTGGTCTACCTATAGGATCAATCCAAGGCCCTGTCGGACTGTCACTCATTAATACCCCAATATTACTCGCATTATTAGCAAAGTAGATAAAGAATTTATCTTTTCCATCGATCACCTTATGTACTGCAGCAGGTGCCCAAGATTGTGTTGCCCATTTTGCGGCGCCATCTGGACCAGCTGCATCAACAAAGCCATGATCCGTCCAATTGACTAGATCATCTGATGAAATGACTGAAAGCTTATTAATATTAGCATACGTATTATCCTTGACATTGCCACTCTCGTCATACTGAAATACATCATTGGTCATATAAAGATAGACTCGATCTTTATATACTAACGCATACGGATCTGCTCCAAATTTGTGAGATACCAACGGATTACCATTTAAAATATCTTTACCTACCGGTTGAGCAGGTGGTGCATAGCTAAGCTTGGATACTGCTCCACTTACATCAATTTTTTCATTCTGTTGTGCTGTATTTACGATTTCCATAGAGTCTACCTTTACTTCACCATTCATCATTTCAACTAGCTCCTTTTTAAGTGTAAATGTAATCGTTACAAGTTTCTTACTAAAATCCACATTTTCATAAAATCGCATCGTTTCATTTGCAGTATTTATTTGTAATGTTATGCCACCTGTCACTTCTTCATAAAATATTTCTACGTCAGGCACATTATGATCATTAGCAACGATACGTTCAACTTCAAGCCAATCTGGAAATTGTATCGTTGTACGAAGTTGTTGAAACGTCTGTTCCTCAGGTAATTCATCTAATAATAAACTTAGTTCATAGCTACTGCCCTTTTCTTTACTTAGTTCAACATGACTTTCTTTCAAATAAGCACTCAGAACCGTAGTTGTTTTAAGAGCAGTTGCTATTGGACTGAATCTGAAATAGTCAAAATCTACATAACCCCCTACGTTCTCAGTAGCAAAATTAAATAATGCAAAACGATATCCCATAAAGTGAGGTAATGTGTAGCGCATCTGTAGCTCTTGCCCAAAAATTGTCCATTGCGAACCGTTGAGACTATAGAAGAATTGAGCCTTATCCGTTGTAAAGTCAAAGTCAATTTTGAAATAGACTTGCTTCTGTATTAAAGGTGTTCGATCAATTTCAATACCTTTATCGACCATAACGATATACTGAACTCCCGCTTCCTGAGTTACACCAACAAATCCATACTCTTGCTGGAAGGCGGCTAACCCCGCAAAATCTCCATCCTTCATATGGCTAGCGTCTATTGATGTCCAACCAGAGCTATGAGGACCTTGGCCTCTTTGGGTCAATGTATTGCGTGCCTCCAGTATATTACTCACAACATTATCAGTCGTTAATCTCAAGAAACCTTGTCGCTCAGTTAGTGACCATTTCATATTGTTCGGATTATGATTCCATTGCCACTGTAGACCAAGTTTTGAGCCGTTAGGCATACTTTCTGCAGCTTCGAAAGCAGTTACTGGACCCCTCTTAATTGATATATCGTCAACGTAGAAATCTATCATATCCCGCTCAACTTCAGGTTTTGCTACCCATGGTGTTTCAACAAATAAATAGATAAATTCAGGGTCATCACTAACAGAAAATGTTCCAGATATTTCTGTCCATTCATTCTTTTTCACAGTACCACTTATTAATTTCTCATAAGACGTTTCGCCGGAATTAACTTTTTTGGCAGTTAATAAAAACTCCTTAGATTCAGGACCTTCGGTAAACTTTATTCTAAAGCTTGCTTTATAGCGCTGCCCTTTATTAAGTTTACCTGTAAAATTCTGTTCAATACCGGCATACGTCGCTGTACGATTTGAAACATATGCAATGTTATTGTCACTAGACGAAGGATCAATAATAACCTCTATCTTAGCCTGATCTTTCCCGATCCAGTCAGCAATATTGCTATTAAATTGACCATTGGCTACCAGCTCTACGCCCATTGACTGTGTACTTGAAGGCACCTCAGACGCTAGTAAATCAGTTAAATCAAAATCTTGATTAATTTGATTAAATTCATCGCTTTTCGTTAATTCCGTAACAAAGTTACTACTAGCTGTTGTATTTAATGATAGCGGAACTTTTCCTTCCTCATTACCGTAAACTGGCCAATCATCTTTCCAACGAACAGGTACTAATACTGGAACTCTCCCTACTGCATCATGATCTTGAAATAGCATAGCATACCAGCTACCATCAGGTGTATCTACTAATCCTCCTTGTGCAACGCCGTTATTTTTGTAGCCCGTCGTATCACTTAGTACGAGTTTTCCTTCGTAAGGACCATTTATGTTGTCAGAACGATATACGTACTGCTGTCTAATACCTCCTTTTTCCCACCATATGGCAGTAATATAGTATTTTCCATCAATTTTATAAGCATGTGCCCCTTCCATTCCCTCTTGACCTGATGTGACAATTTGTTTATTTAGACCAGATTGGTTAATTGCTTTATAATCAGAAGTTAATTCTTTAATATTGAAATTCTCAATCCCATAAATAATATATGCTTTATCATTATCGTCAAAAAGTAATGCAGGATCATGTAAGTATTCGTTAAATTCAGTACGTTCCCAATCTCCACTTGGATTCTCGGTACTAAATAGATAGGTTTTACCAGAATCCAATGATGCCGTAAGTACATAAAACTTACCGTTGTGGTACTTAAAGCTATTAGCCCATGAGCCCTCTCCATAGATGTTCATTCCATTTCGAAGATTATGCTCGACGTTGTCCTCCAAGCGTTCATACGGATATCCAATAATTTCCCAGTTTACTAAATCAGTAGATTGCATAATAGGCGAACCAGGCATCATATGCATACTGGTACTTACCATATAATAGTCATTACCAACACGAATAACGTCTGGATCAGGTACATCTGCCCACATTATAGGGTTATTAGTAGTTATCCTACCCTCTTCGGTCATCATTTCTGCTCTCTTATCAAATAATCGAATAGATTCTACAAATAGCATTGCAATGCAGACTAACACAATTGCTAATATGATATATGTTTTTTTGGATTTAACCCTCATTAATAGCCCCTTCCCTAGTATAATTAGTATTCAATGCTGAATAGGTAGCGTTAACATACTTTTTGTGATCAAAGCTTGCTTTTGAACTACCTCTTAAATCGTAACGTTTCACTATACTTGCTTCAACCCGTCAAACTGAGGGTGATTAACCCCTCAAGTTATAGAATTCCACATATCCTCAAAATCCCATTAAAAAAGTGACTCTCTCGAGTCACTTTAACTGTGTATCATCATTAATTCGAATGCATATCATAACTTTTAACCCATTAAGCTCACTTCGTTCTACTACAAGTCCACTGCCCTCACCATACGTTAAACTAAGTCTTCTATGGATGTTAATAATACCTGTCACTTCATTTTCTTCTGAATTATTCTGGATTCGATGTTGTAGCTTGTATAGTTGCTCATCAGATAGGAGGGTACCATTATCCTCTACAATTATATGGATGGTATCATTAACATTTTCAAATGTAATGCTAAGTAATCCCTGTTCGCTCATCTTCTCAAGACTATGTTCATAAGCATTTTCTATAATAGGTTGAACGATTAATCTAGGTACCTTAACGGTTTCCATCTCCATAGGTAACTCATTAAACTGCACACGAATTCTTCTCGAAAAACGTAGTTCTTGAATATCCGTATACATTCGAGAATGTTTTATCTCTTCCGACAACAACACTAGATCCTCGCCATTACGTGTAATAAATCTAAAATATTCGCCTAACATTATTGTGAATTGTTCAATCCGTTCAGTATCTCCCACTTTTGCTAGAGAATTTAATATAAAGAAGCTATTGTATAGGAAATGGGGATTAATTTGAGATTGTAACTGCTTTAATTCAGATTTTTGCATCATCATTTTTTGTTTATAATCTTGATCTATAAGGTTTTTTAATTTGATAAGCATATGATTAAAGCGAGTATATAAATAACCAAATTCGTCCTTCTTATCATGAACGATTGGTCGATCTAATTCTCCAGCCTCCATTATTCTAAAACTTTGGACTAACATTAATAATGGTTTATGAATAAATCGATATGTAGAATATGAAAAAACGACAATCGCTATTACCGAAGACATTGCAAATAACCATGCCCAATTATAAAAAAAGCTTAGAGGTCTTTTCACCGTCTCCTCAGGTAAATACGTGACTAACATTAGCTTTAATTTATTTGAATATGCATTGTCAATATGATACTTTTCTTGATTAACAGTTAACTGTGTCAAGAAATTTCTAGTTTCTTTTACCTTCTCCAAATAATTCTCAACTACATCTTTAGATTCATCATTACTCATCACTGTATATCCCGAATAACTGGAAGTAAGAAATGAGCCGCTGTCTTCATAGATACTAAGTAACTGCAACGACTCTTTCAGCTTCTCTGAATCTAATTCAATCTGAACGACATAGCTTGGCAAATCTCCTTTACCGCCCCCATATTTAGAAGCAATAAGATAAACAGCATCATCTGAATAATATAATCGATCTCGATTTTTTGAAACATTAGCAATTAATTGCGTATATGCTTGCTCATCAAGTTCAATAACAGAATTCATTGCAGAAATAGTTTTGGAAATACTATAAATGTGTACGTTAATATCTTTAATAAAGGCACTGCTATTTTTGAATGATGTAAGGCGATGTAATAAGTAGTTCATACTTGCTCTTCTTTCCACGTTACTCAACTTACCCCATGTGACAGCTAACTTACTTAATTCACCGTCCTCGACTAAATCAAATTGTTGTAGTTCCATCCACTCTATTTCTCGTTCTAAATCCTCTAAATAATAGTTTAATTGTGTCACGGTAGCTCTTGAAATATCTTTACTAGCATTATTATAGCTCCAGTTGTATAAGTAAAGGCCTAATATAATTATTGGGATAATAACTAGCAGATACGTGAATACTGAACGAAAAAATATCGTTCTGCGTAGTGATGTTACAGGAAAGTTAAACAACGGAATACCCCCGAGCCTTTAGATTACCACTTGAATCATTTGTTATGTTGATACCATTCATTGACTTCTTTTGTTATTTCCGCTCCTCCTAGCTCATGCCATGTTTCTACAAATTGATCAAATTCCTCAATAGAATTACCTAGAATGATATTAATATATGTCTCATGCTGCAAATCGTTCAGTAATGTTTTTCGCTCAATCATCGTTTCTGTAGGAGCACCTGTAAATGCTTCATATAATAATTGACCATTAACTTCATATTCATCCAAGATAGAAAACGCACCATCTACGCCATACGTCTTATCCCAACCCCAACCATGATATTTATCTGTTCCCCCCGCATAATACTGCTCAATTAACTTCTGAATAGACTGAGCCTCATCATTTAAACCCGTCCAATCCCCTGATTGACGAGCTTTAGCTATCTGGCGATAAGCTTCTAAGTTTTTTTGAGCTGGATATGGAGTTACTGGTGATAACTGCCACACTGGATAAGATGAGCTATAAAACTTTGTATATTCAGCAGTCTCACCCCAATTTTTCTCGAGATGCAAATTAATTAATTTGACAATTGCTTCTGGATGCTCCAAGTCTTTGCGTACAGCAAAATACTGATATGTTCTTAATCTTAATGGAATCTTGGCAGGATTACCTGTCAAAGAAACGATAGGATATGCTTTCCAATCTGCATTACTATCAAGTACTTGACTGGATTGCGCAACAAACGAGCCCCATTGCTCACCGTACATCATCCCAACTGTTCCATTAGCAATCTGTTGCTTCACTTTTTCACCGTTCTTAAATGAGAACTCCGGATCGAGTTGACCACTTTTATATAACTGTTGTAGTGCTAAAAGTGATGCTTTAACTTCTGGTTGGATTCCACCAAATACAAGATTATTTGAATCATCAACAATCCAAATTTCAGGGAATGCTTCGTACCCCGCCATAAAACCTTTAATGCTCATTATAGGGTCCCATAAATAATTTGTAATAGCCAAACCAAAAGTATCATCTTGACCGTTTTGATCTGGGTCCATTTCTGTAAACGCTCTCGAAATTTCTAATATGTCATTCATCGTTTGTGGTGGCTGTAATCTAAGCGCTTCCATCCAATCCGTTCTTAGCCAAATATACATCGCTCCTTCAATGGAGGAATTAGTATCTGGTATTGCCATTAATTTTCCATCTATTTTGGCAGCATCAAAAGTTGTGCTTCCTTCTTGTTCTAATATATTTTTCGTTAATGGTGTCGCATAATTATTGTAAGCTTCCGTCAAATCTTGTATTAAACCTGCGTTGCTTAATATTCTTAATTGCTCTGAACTAACTTTTATAACATCTGGAAGTTGACCTGAGGAAACGGAGAAACTAAGCTTTTGTTTATATAAATCCCCCTTCGCTTTCCAATCGTAATTAATTGTAATGCCTAATACTTGCTCGTAGATTCGGCTCCATCTATTATCTTCTAATGTTTCTCCAGGTAATAAATTTAATAAATCTTCCAAAGAGTCACTCGTTTCACGGACGAAAGATATTTCTATGGGTGGATCATATTTACTAAGTCCAATCTCATCATATACATTACTATATTCGGTCTGTTCAAAGGGCTCGTCATTAATACTGTTCGTGCTATTCTCATTCTTGCAACCTATGACTAATAGCATCAGCAATAGAGTCAAAACAATTAGCTTGACCCATTTTAACAAAAATATGTGCATAAGACTCCCCCTCTTTTCATAAAGATATTATTTCATTATCTCTAGTAACTCATTTTAATATCAACGTGCAAATTTTTACTTTGTTAACGATTATTATCTATAAAGGATTTCTACTATTAATATATGGCAATACTAGAGTGACAACTCTTCATAAAAAAAGTATAATCAGCCCGACTTAAGAGCCAACTATACTCTTCAAACAAAATCTAAAACAACGACTAAAACTATCACTATCATTCCACTATAATAGAATCTCGGTACTCCTGTGGAGTCATTCCTGTAGTTTTTTTGAAAAAACGTGTAAATGAATGTGCTGCATCATATCCAACTAATAAAGCTACATCACGGACTTTAAGATCTCCATTACATAATAACTCTTTCGCCTTTCTCGTCCGACATTCATCAATATACTCAGACAACTTAATACCATATTCCTGCTTAAAAAAACGTGACAAATAAGATGGATTAAAATAATAAAGTTCCGCCAAACGTACGAGTGATAAATCCTCACTTAAATGCTCTTGAATAAATCTACATATTTTCTGAATAATCATAGTTGATCTATCTCTTTCATCTAAGCTTTGATGTTTAAATATACGTTCAGCTAATAATTGTAGATACTGTGAGGCTTCCTGTATTGACATATGTTCATCAAAACGCATTAATTTACTATAATCACCAATACTATGTCGTAAATTATACCGATTAATATGAGTTAGTAACATTAATGCAATAGAATAGTAGGTTTCAATAGTACGTTGAACTAAATCGCTATTTCGTAAAGTTTGTTGCGTAACTTCATTAAAACATAAGATAAATTCCTCAGACCTTCCTGCATCTAGGTGCGCACTCAATACCTCAATCTTAGGTGCGAGCCGAAAACCTTCATTCAAATTTGATGTGTTGGTCTGCTCATTACGATCAATTTGGATTAACGAGATGCCATCACCGATTTTCATCTTTTGCATCTGTCTAAGCCGTTCATACTGTTTCGTTACTTCGCTCCATTCACATGCGCTTCCACTTATTGTAAAAGATATAGAGACACCTAATGATTCTAAGCATGCTTGTTGAATCAATTCTAAAGTCCCTTCTAAATATCTAATTAAGTGATTGCTAAATTTTTCATCTGCCTGCTCTGATGTTTGGAGTAACCATAATAAATCTCCATGTTTATCGACGAGAGTAACACAGTTTATCTGATCTACCATAAATGAATTCCAAATAGCTCTCGTTAATGTAATCATTTCACTTCGTTTAACATAAGCAACTTCAGAGGGATATGATAAATGACCAAGAACTAACACCACAGGGACTTTTGCATCTAAATCGATATTTAAGCCTTCGAACTCTAACACCAACAAATTTTGGATCTCATCAGTTGTGTAACTATCATGTAGAAAGTTTCTGAAATATTCACCTTGTTCCAAAAATTTCAACGTATCCATATGTTCTTGTGATTGTTGCAATAAATTATTCATTTGATTTTCAGTATTAATCTCTTGAATAACTTCTTGCACAGTTTGAGTCACCTTGGTGTAGCCTTCTGTTTTCAATAAATATCTAACGTTCAATTTTTGAATGGCTTGATAAGCATATTCAAATTCACTATAACCGGTTAAAAAAACTACTCTACATCTGGGCCAAAACATCCGAATCTCTTCCATCAACTCCAGCCCGCTCATACCTGGCATACGAATATCGGTAAGTACAATATCAACTCTTGTTCGTGCTAACCAATTCAATGCTTCTGTTGCTGAGTAAGCTTTACAGATATCTAATTCATCACTCATGGATTGATTGAATACTTCGTACAAAGCCTCTGTAATAATTTCTTCATCATCTACAATTAGTAGTCTATACATTCAAAGTTTACTCCTTCTGCTTAATGAGCAATCACGTTACTTCCTTACTAATGAAGAACTAGTATATAAGGTGATACATATCATCTTTATGCAGTAGATTATTCACTTTAGAAAGCGCATACATTTATTTCAATAGATTTTTCTTACTAATTTAACTGTTAAACTACTATTAATTAGATATTATATATTAACATTCTGAATTTTGGTAGATCTGTAAATAATAATGTCTACTCCTACTTCCGTCTGAACTCCTTTTCCAACAAACAGTTCATGATTCAAAAAAGATAATGCTTTACTATTCGTAACTATCTTAGGAAAAGTGCGGAACGATGCATCATTCCATTGATTGTGGAAATCCCCATTGTTCTCAATGTAAATTCGACAGACTTCTCCTGTTTGATCCTTTCCTTCAAGCATATACCTTGCAGATAAGGTATGTCGATCTCCGACATTCCCTATAATTTGAGTATCTATCGCTCCATCCAACACCACTCCGTTGAAATACTTACCGCTCACATTACCTGTAAATGAAATCATTACAACTGAATCTCCATCGTCATTCTTCAACTCGATAGTTTTCTTAATATTAACATGTACTGTAAATACTTCTTCATAACTCATACTACATTTCACCTCTTATGTTTAGTAAGGCACACAATTTCATTGTTAACATTGCTTTTTAAGCTTATTTTCATGTTGGTTTTGCAACACTTAACATACTTTAACAGGTTTATATTTGAAATAAAACCCATTAAAATATAGATATAACTAAGAAAAGGATTGATATAAATGACCAACGATTCTTTACAGATGATAACAAACAGAAGTAACGGATTTTACTTCCTATTTGATTCTATTATTGAAGCTAACGCTCAACCAGACGGGAGTTTTTGTCAAGAAATCTATATGGAAGGCCGTCTAGTTGATATGGCTAAACACGCAAGTAGAATAGCGGACGAGACACTGTTAGAGCTATTAAAAAGTTGCAACGGCTTCCGCCAATTAGTACACAGCATTGGCATAACGGTCCAGTGTGATGAGGCGAATCAACCAAGTATGCCCGTCATCTATGAAAACTGGGGAAAGACGAACAAATACGAGACTGGTACTCGTATGAAAACATTATGTCCAACCGATGGCTCTGAAATGATCATCCTTCTTAGTGATTACGATTGGTCAGAAGAAGATGATGTGCCTGGCAAGCTGAGCTTTGAATTTTCTCGTGCTGGTGCCTTAGCCACAGTAAGTGTATTTTTCTACTTTAATGAAGGCTATGAATCGCCACAGCATATAGAAAATGGACCTATTGACACTAAATCTCCAGAATATCGCGATATGATAAGTAAATCATTACTACAGCTCGGAAACAATACTCGATTAAAAAATGCTATTAATAAGGCCCGAAACGGCGAAGATGTAACCATCGCTTATATTGGTGGGTCGATTACTGAAGGCGCCAGCGCAAGACCCATTCATAATTCATGCTATGCCCATCAATCGTACGTTAACTTCAAGCAACGATATGGTAAGGATAATGGGGAGCATATTCATTTAATAAAAGCTGGTGTAGGCGGTACTCCATCCGAGCTTGGTATGATTCGCTACGAAAGAGATGTATTAAAGCATGGCGCTGCTCAACCAGATATCGTTATCATTGAATTCGCTGTTAATGATGCAGAAGACGAAACTGAAGGAGTTTGCTACGAAAGTCTAGTACTCAGAGCACTGCAGGAGCCAAATAAGCCTGCTGTTATCCTTTTGTTTAGTGTATTTATTAATGATTGGAACTTACAGGATCGACTTTCACCCGTCGGCAAGCATTATGATCTACCGATGGTTAGCGTTAAGGATGCCTTAGTCGAGCAATTTGGTATGACGAGGCAAGAAGGGCTTGTCATTACGAAGCAACAATACTTTTATGATATTTATCATCCCACAAACATTGGACATACCATAATGGCAGATTGCTTAGGTTACTTAATTGACAAAGTTGATCGTAGTATACATAGTGAAATGGATATTGACTTGAACAAGTTGCCTATTATCGGTAATGATTTTGTTCACATCTCACTTCTCGATCGCATTCATAACACACATATCGCTCAAATTTATGAGGGAAGCTTCCAAGCTACTGATACTGATTTGCATTCGGTGGGATTAGATGATCAGACCATCCGTACTCCTCAATTTCCAAATAACTGGATGCATACCAAAGAAACGGGTAGTAACAGCTTTATACTGAAGCTACATTGCAAAAGTCTCTTACTAATATATAAAGATACCGGTAGTAATCAGTTTGGAAGTGCAGATATATTGGTGGACGGTAAGCTTGTAAAAACGGTGGATCCGCTTCTTATTAAATGGACACACTGCCATCCTATCATTGTATTCAACGAGCAAGAAGCAAATGATCATACTATTGAGATCCACATGTCAGCAGGTCATGAAGAAAAGTGCTTCACAATACTTGGCTTTGGAGTTGTGCAATAAGAATAGAATAAGTACTACAGCTATAGCCCCACTGCCGAATTCAAAATTCGATAGTGGGGCTATATTTTTAAGCTCCAGTATGGCTCTCAGAAAACTGACGGTATTCCTGTGGAGTTATGCTCGTCAACTTTTTGAAGAATCGAGTAAATGACTGTGGAGATTCGTAACCAACTCGCATACCGACCTCCGATATTTTCAACTCAATTACAGCAAGCAATTCTTTAGCTTTACGAATTCTAGATTGCTCAATATATTCCGACAAATTAACTCCATACTCTTGCTTAAATAATCGTGATAAATAAGAAGGATTAAAATGCATTTCATCTGCTAAGCGAATAAGCGATAAATCATCAGCAATATGCACCTCAATGTAGGTGCGTATTTTGTTTATGACTGCTGTAGCTCTCTTTTGTTCCCCACATTTTCTAGCTGCAAATAACGCTTCTGAGTGATCTCTTAATAATCTAAATGCATCTACCCAATATCGATGGCTTTCCAGATGCATCATAGTTAAGGGTCCGACCTTATCCTGCACTTCCCATCTATTGATATAAGAAAGTAGCATTAGCGCTATCGCATAATATACTTCCGTCAAATATGGACAATCTCTATCTCTTACTACAGAATAAGTCGTTAGCTCTTCAAAAAGCTTATTAAAATCTTTTTGCCTTCCCCCTTCCAAATGCATAGCTAACGCTTCAAGCTTGCTACTTAGTAATTGATCACGAACTGAATCTGTTGAACTACAAGACAAGCTATCAAGCAAACAAACTTTTTGCACCATACTAGTTCCATCACCAGGTCTCATATGCTGAAGTTGTCTCAGCTTATCATAGGCAGCCGAAAGCGACTCCCATCTAATCGCTTCATTGCTTAAAGTAATTGAAATTGAAATATGAAGAAAACTCATACACGCTTGCTGAATCAGCTCGAATGTTCCTTCTAGAAACATAACCGTTTGTTCGAATAATATCACGTCCCCTTCTGTCATATGTTGAATCGGTTGAATAATCCAAATGACATCACCATATCGATCAAGTATACCTATATTTGATGTTCTCTCAGATAGAAAACTTTCTGCAAGAAATTTAACCTCAAGTGCGATATTCTGTCGTTCTGAATAGGAGTGCTCCAAATCCGTATAGTCCAGGTTTCCATGAACGATAAGAATTGGAAGTTCAGAATTCAGCGAAATGTTTAACCTTCCAAAATCCTCGCTAAGTGCTTGTCGTGTTGGACTATCGTGAATCAAATATCTAAAAAAATCACCATGAGCAAGTGTTTCTAGTATATTCAACTTCTCCTTGGCATCTGTAATTAAATGGTTAGTGCGTATGTCTTCATCCAGCTCGTCATATGAACGTCGAACAGCTTCGATTAGCTTGGTATAGCCTTCATTTTTAAGTACATATTGTACACCTGGTACTTGGATGGCTTGATATACATACTGAAAATCGTTATGTCCTGTCAGGAAAACAATTTTACATTGGGGCCATTTCCAGCGGATCGTTTCCATCAGTTGTAGACCATCCATAGCAGGCATACATATGTCAGACAATACGATGTCCATCCTTGTACGATTTAATAGCTCTAACGCTTCAACACCAGAATAGGCTTTGTACAAATCAAGCTCAAGATCTAGCCTACTGAAAATATCCATTAAACCATCAGTAATAATCTCCTCATCATCAACGATTAACATTCTGTACATATTCTTGCTTACCCCCCTTCGAAAAAAGGAGCTTAACCTTTAAACCACCAAGCTCACTTCGCTCCGTTTTTAGTCCACTTTCAATCCCAAACGTAATTTGCAATCTGCGGTGAATATTGACCATTCCGGTTGTTTCGATGTGCTCGTTCGTATCTTGAATAGCCTGCTCTATCCGTATTAGAACTTCATTCGATAATTGCTCACCATTATCTTCTACAATAATAGCAATGCTTTCTTCATTGTGATGAAAATGTACTTTTATTAACCCCTCACTCACTCGTTTCTCCAAACTATGTTTGAATACGTTTTCAATTATTGGTTGCACAATTAATCTCGGAACAAGTACTTGATCAAGTTCTTTCGGTAGCGCATTGAATTCTATTTTCATTCTTCTAGAAAATCTCATTTGCTGAATTTCTGTATATATTCTCGCATGCTGCACTTCTTGCTCCAAGGTTACAAAATCTGATGCATTTCTAGTGACAAATTGATAATATTCACCAAGTAAAGTCGTGAACTGTTCCATTCGTTCAACGTCTCCTGTACGCACCATCGTATTAAGAATAAAAAAACTATTATATAGAAAATGTGGATTGATTTGTGATTGTAGCTGCTTTAACTCAGCTCGTTGTACCAATATTTTCTGCTTATAAGCCTGATCAATAAGGACACGCAAATTCGATACCATTTGGTTGAAACGTCCATATAAATATCGGAACTCGTCCTTTGATTCATGTGCTATATAAATATCCAAATCACCATATTCCATTTTTCTAAAGCTTTTCACAAGTGTTAGCATTGGTTTATGAATAAATCTATAGGTTGAAAATGCAAACGCAGCTATAATTCCCATTGCTGCAACAATAAAAATCCATCCCCATTTATAAAATTTATTCAATGGTTGCTGAAAAACTTGTTCAGGAATAAAGCGATAAATTGTAATTTCTAAGTCAGGAGAGTGCGCTATTACATAGTAATAACGCTGCTCTGCTATCGTTACTAGTTGGCTATTTTCTGGATTTAACGAGTTTATATACTCAAGGTAATCAGCTAGTTGCACCTTTGCAAGATCTCCCGTAACACTTCCAAGCATAACATTAGACTTCTCTGACAGTAATACAGTACCACTGCCCGTATAAGTATTGAATTGAGCTAATGCCTGCTGCAGCTTCTGGTTGTTCAACTCGATTTCAACTGTGAATAAAGGTTCTGCCCCCTTTATTCCTCTCTGCTTAGCTGCTCCTAGAAATAACCCATTATTCCATTCAATAATATCAGAATCTGAACCGCCAAATACCGATCTAATTTCATGAAACCGCTGAACCTGTAAATCTCTTACCCCTTCATTAGCAGACATAGTTCTTCCAATAGTTGCAATATGAACACTAACATCCTCAATATACATACTGCTATTCTGAACCGTAAATAGCCTTTTGATTAAGGAATTCATGCTGTTTGTGCGGTCTATTGTATCCATTCTTTCCCACGTAAGCGCAAGTTTATTAAGATCATCATCATCAAGCAAACTGTATTCCAGTAGCTTCATACGTTCAATTTCATTCTCCAGATCAGTCATATAGAATGAAAGCTGAGATACAGCCGTTTTTGAAATATCTTCTCTGGCCGTCTGTACAATCCAATGATACAAGTAAGCCCCAAATGCCATAATGGGGAGCATAATGAGCAAAAAGGTAATGAGTAAGCGAAGAAATATAGTATTGCGAAGTGAAAAATCTAGTCGGTATAACAAAGGCGATACCTCCAAATTTTTTCTTCATTATATACGATATACTAAATTTTGAAAGCCCTCCTAATCGTAGTAATTTATACTTAATCAGTTAGCTATCCCTTGACACTACCAAGAACAATACCTTTCACAAAATATTTTTGTAAAAATGGATACGCCAAAATAATCGGTAAAGATCCTAGAAAAATCTGCGATGATTTCAACGTCCTATCTGAAATCAATGCTAAATTAAGCATAGCGTCTCGTGACATGTTGGAGAGATTCTGTTGTATAACAATCGTTTGAATATAGCTTTGTAATGGATAGTTATTGGGATTACCCATAAGTAGTAATCCGTCAAACCAACTGTTCCAGTGTTCAACCAAAGAAAACAAAGCAAGTGTAGCGAGTGCTGGCTTAGAGATCGGAACAAAAATTGTCCAAAGAATTCTCCAATGACTCGCTCCATCCATAAGAGCGGCTTCTTCAAGCTCCTTCGGAATTTCTCGGAAGAAGTTCAATAGTAAAACTACACTGAAGACAGGAACTGCACCTGGTAACACTAACGCCCAAATCGAATCTAGCAGTCCATATTCCTTTACCGTTATATACCAAGGAATTAATCCACCATTAAAGAGCATGGTCATAAAGAATACCCATGCATATACAACTCTTAAACGAAAAGAGTGAGTTTCCTTTGATAACGGATAAGCAATTAAAATCGTTAATAGTAAATTTAACGGCGTTCCAATACTGATTCTTTTCAAGGAGACAATCATAGATCCCCAGAATTCATTTCGACTAGCTGTATAGTTATAGGATGCGAAAGTGAAATCGACAGGCCACAGTTTAACATATCCTGCGGAAGCCGCTGCACTGGAGCTAAATGATACTGCAATAATATGAATTAACGGCAATATACATAACAGCGCAACTACAATTAACACAATGGCATTTATTAAAGGGAACCATTCAATTTTTTTGCTGCTTAACTTTACATGCTCAACTTGCTTCTCCATTGTGCGTCCTCCTCTAAAAGATACGATATTTAGCAAATCGGTAAGCTAGAAAATAGGAAATAGAAATTAGCGTTAGCGAAATAATTGATTTGAAAAATCCTACTGCAGTTGCTACACCGTATTGTGCATCCAGTAACCCAATCCGATAAACAAAAGTATCCAAAATATCTCCACTTTCATAAACTATCGGGCTATATAAATTAAATACCTGATCAAACCCAGCATTCAACAATTGTCCTAACGATAGTACCGATAGTAATACAATAACCATACGCATTCCTGGTAGAGTAATATGCCATACTTTATGCCAACGATTTGCTCCGTCTATTGTAGCGGCTTCATACAATCCTGGATCGATCCCCGTTATGGCTGCCAGATATATGATTGTTCCGTATCCAAAGTTTTTCCACACATCTGACCCAATTAACGTAAATGGAAACCAATTGTTGTCTCCAAGAAAAAATATTTTGGATATGCCGAGCATATCTAAAAACCAATTTACAATTCCTCCAGAAGGAGAAAGAATATCTATTAGTATCCCACCTAGTACGACCCAAGATAAGAAGTACGGCAAATATATTGCTGTTTGTATTGAACGTTTAATGACTTGATTTTTCAGTTCATTTAATAAAATCGCAAATATAATTGGAATAATTAAACCTAGTATAAGCTTGACACTTGCAATAAAGAGTGTATTCCACATCACCTGTGTAAAGCTTGGTAAGCTCATTACATACTCAAAATTGTCCCATCCTACCCATTTCTGATCACCAAACAATCCCTTCGCGGGAATGAACTTCTGAAAGGCAATGACAATACCAGACATTGGAATATATGAAAATAATATGATGAATATTAGACCTGGTAATATCATCAAATGTAGCGGCAGTTCTTTAATTAATTTAGCTCTCATAGCTTATCCTCCACATTGGTGAATAAAAGTGAGCAGAGGAAGAATTTCCAATTCCTCCTCTGCATTTTCCTTACCTATTACTTTGCCGCTGCATACCACTCATTCACTTCTTCTGTAATCTGGTCACCACCAAGCTTTTTCCAATCCGCTACGAATTGATCGAATTCATCTATAGATCCACCCAAAATAATTTTTGTAAATACTTCGGTTTGCATCTTATCTAATGTAGATTTGCGTTCTACCATAGTTGGTGTCGGAGCGCCAACAAATTTTTCCATTAGAAACTGATTGTTATTAGCGTATTGATCGGCAATTCCCATCGAGCCTTGTTCACCATAAATTCGTTCCCAGCCCCATAGTGCGAATCCTTCTGATGTCCCTGACTTAAATGACTCTAGTTTTTCTTGAATTGTTTTTGCTTCCCCCTTCAAGCCAGAAGTATCTCCTGCTTTGCGAGCAGCATCAATTGCTCGGAAGGCGTCAACATTTTTCATTGCAGGATACGGTGTAACAGGAGATAATTGCCATACACTTTCCGCCTCTGGTGGTGCATAATATTTATCAAACTCAGCAGACTCACCCCAGTTTTTCTCAAGGTGCAAGTTAAATAATTTGATAACTGCCTCAGGATGCGCAATACCTTTCTTCACTGCGAAGAAACGAGTTGTACTGAATTTAAGTGGAACCTTTGGATTCTCTCCTGACTCAGATACAATCGGGAAAGCTTGCCACTGGGCATTAGGATCATTGTTGCGATTAAGCTGCAATGGCCAGATTGAATTCCACTGCTCACCATATTCCAATCCTATTTTCCCAGCTGCGATTTGTTCGGACACCTTACCTCCATCCTTAATACCAAATTCCTGATCAATTTCGCCGTTTGCATGCATTGCTTGCAAGATCTGCAAAGATTTTTTCACTTCCGGCTGAACACTTCCGAAGACAAGCTCGCCGTCTCCATTCTCAATCCACATATTAGGATACGCGTTGTAGGCTGCCATAAAGCCCTCTAACCCCATTGCGCCTCCCCATAAATCCTTGGTAATAGCTAAACCATACGTATCATCCTGTCCATTTTGATCTGGATCTTTTTCTTTGAACGCTTTCGAAATAACTAACACATCTGCAATTGTTTTAGGTGGCTGCAATCCAAGATGTTCAAGCCAATCTGTACGAATCCAAATATACATAGAGCGCTCGATCGAAGACTCTAGCTGTGGAATAGCCATAAGCTTGCCGTCGAAAGTAACGGCATCAAACGGGCTTGTTCCCTCCTGAGACAGAACCTCTTTTGTTAACGGAGAAGCATACTTTTCATATATTTCTGTAAGATCTTCAATTTGGTCCGAATCTGCAAGTTGCTTCAACTGTGTCGCATCTACCGGAATTACATCTGGTAGAGCACCTGAGGCAAGTGTCACATTAATTTTCTGAACATATTGATCAGATGTTGATGCTCCCTTAACGATCCAATCATACGTAATTTTAATCCCTAGTTCTTCTTCATAAATGCGTGACCATCGATTGTCCTCTATCGTTTCACCTTCAAGTACGCTAAGCACATTATTTTCCACAACGTCATTCAAATCTCTAACAAATGACAACTCAATTGGAGGATCATATTTACCAAGTGGTTCATCATTTGTCAATAAAGTCGGAGTGTTACTGCTATTCGCTTTTTTTCCTGCATTGTTTGAATCACTGTTACCTGAACATGCAGAAAGGATTACAGTTGCGAGTAATACAATAGAGGTTCCTTTAAACCATAAAGATTTCATACTTTTCATTTACATCCCCCATTCAACTATATCAAGATAAATGACTACAGTTTTATTATGATTGAAGAGATTATGCTTCTACCATATACATCTCTTTACATTCATTAACTTCTCTTTACAATTATGAAAGCGCTTTAATAAATGGGGTAAGAAAGAGATTCAGAATAACAAATGTACTAGCGTAAACTAATGAAAAAAACGAGCTATTATTGAAACTCTAACTTCAAGATTCAAAATAGTTCGTTTTTAAGTTTCTATGTTTTAGTAAACATGCAATTCACTAAGCTAATGTGATTCAGTCGTCGAAAACTCTAAGGAAAACCCACTAGGTTTACTTACCACTCTATGAACGATTGAAAACAAACGTGTTGCAATATCACCTTTCACATTAAGTCTATATCCACCTCGAACTCTATCCACAAAACCGAGTTCAATGCAATCTATAATTACTTTGTCAAAATCCATGTCCACAGGTAAACGTGAGCGAAGTACTGATTCTTCTATTGGAGTGAAATCTGGCTGTAAGTTTTCATTATCAAGCAATAACTCAAATAGTACTGTAATAATATTCACGGGTAAAATATTCATTGGAAATTCAACTGTTTCATGCATTGCATCAGTAGCTTCGTTTAAGAAAAGAGATGTTGCGATACAAACTAATCTATCTTTTGCCCACAAACCCAATCCGGTTGGACCTAACTGGATATGAGTTAGAGATGGATGTGATGCTGGTTGCCGCTCAATGTAAGATGATGCAGCAATCACCTCACCAAGAAAGTTAATTTTTTGCTCTTGGGTCGTCTTCTGAAGTTCCATCCTTATTTGATGCAACAAAGCTTGCAAATTGCTAGCTCTTCCGAGCAAGTAATCTGTTGTGCAATCAAATACGTTTGCCAACTCCGTTAAAAGCGAAATATCGGGTAAGGAGTCTCCTTTTTCCCATTTGGAAACTGCTTGTGCTGAAACATTAAGGAGCAGTCCTAACTTTTCTTGTGTCAAACTTTTGTCATGACGAAGCTGACTAATCCGTTCTCCAAAGTTATTATTGTCCATGATCATCGCTTAAAACACCTCCCTAATTTATAAATTAATTATAACTTATCTATATCTTGACGATATGGAGGCGTAGTTTTACAACTAAATCATTGGTTGAATTTTTATACTAATGGTTGAATACATTATATGAAATGTTGTCAGCTAGTTGCTTGTGTCTCCGATTTATCTTAAAGCGTCTTCCTCACTACATTCGACAATACTTGTTCATCACCATTTCTAAATGCCAATCGACTAAAGTTGTAGGCACCATTATTCCAAACATTGAAATCATGAAGACCACCTTGAATTATAATTTCATAATATTGAGCGAGATCATCCCCTGCTTGGTGTATTAGTTGATCTATCGAATTTAAGAAACTATTATTTGCAATTCCATCTTCACTTCCGCAGGTAGTGTATAATAATTGAAGCTTATGAGTACATGATGCCAGACTCGCTCCAAGAGTTTTGCCGTCACTCGACGTAGGAGCGTTTGAAAAAGCCCCCACATAATCAAACAAATCTATCATCCCAGGAGCAAGTACAGTCTTGTCGAGCCCGTTGTTCCAAGGACTCTCAGTTCTAGTGAATAGCGCGGAATCATGTCTGTATCCCCCAAGAATCAAGTTCAGAGCTTGCATCCCGCCCATTGACAACCCGGCAATCGCTCTTCGCGTACGGTTATATATTACACCCTCAGGTGATATATCTGTAATATCTGCGTATGTATTATAGTTTAATTCTATAAATGGAATTAGATCATATCTTAACTCATAATCAAAGTAATAGAATCCCAACATATTGGTTCCCTCTGAATTGAAGGAACTATCCGTCCAGTCATAGGCACTTCTTCCATTGGGAAACACGATTATTAGCGGATCTATATCGCCATTTGCGATAAGATTATCAAATATATTGCAAATGATGAATCGATCGTTGACCTCACCACTACCTCTTAACCATTCATATTGATCCCCACCTACTCCATGAAGTAAATACAATACATTGTATTTGACTTCTGTGTCGTTTGGATCATATCCCGCAGGCAAGTAGATGTTACATCTCTTTATCAGGGCATCACCCGTAACGATTTCTCTTCCTGCTTCATGTATCTCGATATTTTCTGTCGTAACAAGTTGTCGAGAAAGATTAATATAATTGTTTACCGTATAGGTAACCTCTTGAACAGTTCCTTGGAGTTCTTTATTAACCGTGCCTACATATTTCTCAGGTAATTCCGTTACATTTATGCTTTCCATAGATTATTATCGCTCCTTTAGTTATCGTTTTTCATACTGAGTAATCATTGATAAAAACCTTAATAATTACATCAATACTATCACGTGGTATAAGGGTATGATAACCGTTCAAATTCTATATATTTTCTTATAATGGTAATACTGTATATACAATCCCTTTCATTGCCTGCCATTCCGCTACAAAAGAATCCTGACTGTATATAAATGTAGAAGCTTGCTCAGATGATTGAATGCGAACAGGAAGATTGGTGCGGATTCGGCAATGAGTAGTCGTTTCTGTCGCACATATACGCGTATATATTAAGCGATGATCTTTCCATGCTACGTCCACAGTGAACCCCCCTCGAGCACGCAATCCATTCATATGCCCTTCTTTCCAAGCCATAGGCAAAGCAGGTAACAATCTAAGTTCGTCACAATGACTTTGCAAAATCATTTCAACAATAGCGGCAGTCGCTCCAAAATTCCCATCAATCTGAAAAGGAGGATGATTATCTAATAAATTTGGAAGCATCGAATGCGAAATCAGAGCAACAATGTTCTCATACGCCAATTCTGCCTCTTCAAGCCGTGCCCAGAAGTTAATAATCCACGCTCTACTCCAACCCGTATGCCCTCCGCCATTTGCAAGCCGCTTTTCTAATGTTATTTTTGCAGCTGCCGCCAAATCTGGCGTCTTATGCACTGATATCTGACTACCTGGGTGCAAGGCAAACAAATGAGAGATGTGACGGTGACCAGGCTCTTGTTCCACATATTCCTCTAACCATTCAAGCAATTGTCCCTCGCTGCCAATTTCAATTTGTGGCAAACGCGAGTATATATGCTGCCATTGCTTACGTAATGACGGATCACATTGCAATATCTCGGAAGCCCGAATACATGCAGCAAACAACTCGCGTAAAATTTGACTATCCATTGCTGGTCCTTCACAAAGGGTTCCTGTTTCACCATTAGGTAAAACATAGCTATTCTCAGGTGATACAGATGGGCTGGTTACTAATAAACCATCTTTAGTTTCAATTAGAAAATCAAGAAAAAAATGTGCAGCCTCCGTAATAATCGGATATGCTGATTGTCTTAAAAAAACATGATCTTGTGTGAACAAATAGTGCTCCCACATATGCAAACTAAGCCATGCCGCGCCCATCGGCCAATACGTAGCCGGAACATATCGATCCTGTGGGGCAGTATCTGCCCAAATATCGGTATTATGATGCGCAACAAAACCGCGACAGCCATACATTTTAGCTGCTGTCACTCGCCCGTTATCACGCATTTTTTCCAGAAGATCGAACAACGGCTCATGACATTCTGATAAATTACAGTTCTCTGCTGGCCAATAATTCATCTCGGTATTTATGTTAATTGTATATTTGCTGTCCCAAGGTGGTTGCATATGTTCATTCCAGATGCCTTGTAAATTTGCTGGCAATGAACCTGGGCGACTAGATGAAATTAGTAAATAACGTCCGTATTGATACAATATTTCAATTAATTGCAAATCCTCTTTGCCACCCTTTACTCTCTCCAAGCGCTCGTTCATAGGCACGCCACTTACATCTTCCTTTGACTTTAACTTGAATTCAACGCGGCTAAACAATGAATTGAAATCTTCAACATGTTGCTGCCTTAATTGCTCATAACTTACAGCCGCAGCTTTATCCAATTGTTGCAATACGTACTGTTCAGGATTATCATGTCTGAACGAAGTCGCTGCTGCAAGCAGAATCAACGCACGATCAGCGTTTTTGACAATGAGATGCTCACCAATAATTTGTACCTCTCCACCTTCTGCTATTACTCGTACCCCGGCACGAAAAGTTGATCCCTGAGCCCCACCACATTCACCCTTCATCATTAATGTACACGCGTTCACTCTTGATACGACTTCATAGTAGCGATTGCTACCACGTGTTAATCTGATACGAAAATTATGTGCATTCGGGATATCTGCTGTAAAATGAAACGCCATAACATTGTGAGGATAGCTGACAAAACTTTCTCTACGATACGAGATACCGAATTGCTTATAATAACTAGCAACAATTCCACTTGACATATCCAACTCTCGTAAATAATGTTCAACTTCACTAGTAGCCACTACTTTCTCAGTACTAGCCTCTGCTGTGTGATGTGTATCAGGCGAGAAAAATTGTATGTTCAAGTCACCAAGCGGCATGAAGTGGCGCTGCGTTTCCGGCATACCAGACAACGCCAACAATGATATATCGTGCGCTCGATTTAACTCCCCTGAACGAATCGCCTCACGAATAGAGTGAAGATTAGCCAATGCATCGGGGTTGTTCCGATCTCGAGGTCCTCCATACCAAACACTGTCTTCATTTAAGGCAATTCTTTCCTCGATAGGATCACCAAATACCATGGCTCCCATAAATCCGTTACCAATAGGCAACGCCTCATTCCAGCTAGCTGCCGGCTTATTGTACCAAAATTCAGACTGTGGATTCATCATTGTCCTCCTAAAAATGGCTTCTATCTCTAAGTACAGATGCAACTATTATCATATTAAACTATAACTATTAATAGTGTAATATCCTTATTTTCATTTTCTTCACAAAATTTGTTATTTTATGTTATAAAATCACGAGAAGGTGATTGTAATCATTGTGATCCGATAACTAACTACCATGAATGTAACCAGTTACTTCAACGCGCAACGAATGGTCAAATTTAATACTTTCGCTGTTGTCACCGTTACTAGTAGGATTACGAGAGATAGAAACTACTAAAAAGCAACATTTATACATGTGTAAGCAACGTTTTACTATAGGATTCACTCTCTAGCCTATGCTTAAATATGTTTGTAGCTTCTACCACACGAAAAAGGATGTTTTATTAAGATGAACAATGATAAGCAGCTTGGCCTGCTCCCTGCACTTGGTTGGAATTCATGGAACACTTTCACATGGGATATTAATGAACAATTAATTCGTGAAATCGCTGATTTATTCGTATCTGAGGGCTATAAAGATGCAGGATATGAATATGTTGTTATTGATGATTGCTGGAGTTTGAAGGAACGTGATGAGCATGGAAATTTAGTGGCTGATCCCAAGAAGTTCCCAAGCGGCATGAAAGCACTCGCAGACTATATTCATTCCAAAGGCTTAAAGTTTGGGATGTACTCCTGTGTGGGAACCCACACGTGCGCTGGCTATCCTGGCAGCTTTGAACATGAATTTCAGGATGCTAAGAAGTTCGCCGAGTGGGGAGTAGATTACTTGAAGTACGACTATTGCTTCAAGCCTCGTCATATTTCTGGCGAGTTGCTTTATAAACGCATGAGTCTAGCACTGAAAAACTGCGGTAGAGACATTCTTTTTTCTGCTTGTAACTGGGGAGCAGACAATGTCTATCACTGGATTCGCGAGTCAGGTGCACACATGTATCGTTCTACTGGAGATATTCGTGATAACTGGATTTCTATAAAGGAGTTAGCCATTTCACAGCTAGACAAGGAGTGCTATACTGGTTCATTCTGTCATAACGATATGGATATGCTTATTGTTGGCATGTATGGTGGTAGCAACGACGACTATATTGGAAAAATAGGTGGCTGTAGTGATATTGAGTATAAGACTCATTTTTCTTTATGGAGTATGATGGGTTCTCCACTAATGATCGGTAGTGATATTCGTAAAGCAACGCCAGCTACAAAAAATATATTGCTAAATAAAGATATTCTCGCGATAAATCAAGATTTGGAGGCACGTGGGGCTTACCGTATCAAGCCAGAACCACAGTGGTTTCATGATAACGAAGTATTTATGCTTGTAAAGGTACTTACTAATGGAGACATAGCCATCGGCTTTTTCAACCTAAGCGATAGCCAACGTGAAATTTCTTTGCTGTTTTGGGATATTGGCTTACCATACGCTTCAAACTTTTCATTGTCATTGTATGATTGCTGGGAGCATAAGGAGCTAGGGATCTTCAAAGAGCGCTTCTCCCCTATCGTACCCGCACATGATTGCCTCGTTATTAGAGCTAGGCTAGTGTAGAGGCATGAACAGCATGAGATGTTGCTTTAGCTGTAGAGTGCCACTTATCACCGATGACGTTGCCATTTATTTGAAGCTAGTCTCTATGACAACGAAAGACTTTCTGTGCATTGATTGCTTAGGAGAAAAGCTCAATTGTGGACGCGAGCCAATTGAACGATTAATTCAATATTATCGTGCGTCTGGTAAATGTGTACTGTTTCGTTAATCCCTTACTTATTCTGATGCAACAACTTATACTCTGTTGGGCTATAAGTTGTTGCTTTTTTAAATACCTTTGAAAAATATAATGGGTCACTATATCCAACGGAATAGGCAACTGATTTAATTGGTAAACCTGCATCCTTTAACAACTCACTTGCACGCTGAATACGAACCATTGTGACGTAGCTTAATACCGACATACTTGTTGCCTTCTTAAATAAGCGAAACAAATAACTACGTTCAATATTCACATGCTCTACAACAGTCGTAACCGTCAAAGAAGGCTTCCAATAATGAAGCTCAATATATTCCCTCGATAACCTTACATAATCAGTATCGTCTAAAGTAGCTTCTGCCGGATAAAATTCTATGTAATACGAAATCAACAAACGAATTTTTGCATCAGACCGTATTTTTTCATAAGCCTTTAATTCGCTATACGAACTCACATCATAAAAAGAGTCCATCCTTTGCGGAGCTGCCTTCGTAATAGGATATTCCGGCTTCAAGGTAGTTAATGCTAACAGCTGCGGCACTTCGCTTCCTTTGAACTCAATCCATACATATTCCCATGGATCTTGTGGTTCTGGATAATAATAAATTGGAATGTGCGGCAAAATAATAAAACTCTCACCAGCATGAAGATGAAATTTTTGTTGACCAATTTCATAGTAGCCTTGACCGCTTATAATATAGTGCAATGCATAAATATCCCTTACTCCGGGCCCCCACTGATGCATATTACATGGCTTATAGCCGCTACTAACGTAACTTATTGCTGCCTCGTTGTGCAAACGATGAATAACTTCCCCCTCGCTTTCCTTTACTATTAGATCTTCATATTTTGTGTCTGTTTCCATCGTCCACTAGTATTGGAATCTCCCTCCGCAATGATAGACAAGTTGTAATATCTGTCCTAGAGTCTACAGTAATCGAACAACTAAAAACAACCCGGCAACTAACTGTTTTTTTTATTCATTCTATAATACTATCTAGAGATCGAATATTTCTATATATAAGATGAAGTGCGTAATGAAAGAAACTCAGAAAACCCAATACATTCAAGGGTTTTCTGAGTTCTTATTAATGTCAACCCTGCACAGGGCTGGTCTTCATTTCATAGATTTTTTGAAGCGTATCGACATGCTTCGCCTTCTCGTCATGCTCCTCTGTGTGGAGATACCACTCCACAAGCCTGTACCCGAATACGAGAAGGATCAGCTCGTAGACGCAATGATTGGCGATAGTGGTTACATCCGCATGGTCCGAAAATCCTTTGTAATACGCTGGGACACATCGCTGATAGTATTCAACCATGTGATCGGTATCCGCTTCATCAGCAATCAGGCTTGCGAGATCCTCCCCTAGGTAACCCCATCCGCATGTATCCCAATCGATGAGCACGATTTTTCCTTCAGCATAGATCAGGTTGGTCACCCAAAAGTCTCGGTGACATAGCACAAGGGGCAATTTTTCAATACGGGCGAATATCTCGTCAGCGTGCTCATCGATGTCGATGAGCATTTGCCTAACGTTCTGCGGGAATTCGCAGTCTTCTGAGCGTATATAATCGTAAACGACCGGCCATGACCGATAATGCAAATACGTATTCTTCATGAGATCCGAATGGCTCAAGTTGGTCAGGCTCTGCAGCACGGCGGGCTGCTCCGCATACAACTTGCCTTGATAGCGTCCTAACTCCAGCGCGGCCTCTTCATACATGTCACCGGTCAAGTCTAAACCGGTTATCCCATCGATATATTCCATCCACAGCTGGAATTCATTTTCTTCGGAATTCATCTCGGCGTGATAACATGTCGGCCAACGGAAGGTATCCCGGAACGTCGATCCCAAGTCTGACTCATAGAGATCATATTCCCGACGCCATGAACCAGGATCACCGTAACGGTCCCATTTCTTCTGGATTTTCAGCACGATACGGTACGGCAATTTTTCCACTTCCGCGGTTTCCGCGATTCCCGTCACCAGGTACACATTTCCCACAGTTCCGCCCTGTAATGACATGGTTTGGTAGTCGGCCGAGATGATATCCTTCTTGAACAGTTGGCTTAAGGCATAGGTCAGCGTTTCTAATTTAATATTCATATTTTCAATCCTCCGTTTTTCCTCGATTGCTTGCTCCACATGGAGGCCGTTTTGTTTCTAGAGTCCTTGTCAAAGAGGTAGCTCGTTTTATTCTGGACATACAAGAACAGCTGACGTTGCGTTGTCGTATGCCTCCACCGACTATCTACCTCACGGATTGGCTGAACCTTCATTACGTTCTGTTCTATCAACGCATTAAGCAGTGACGATTTCAAATTCATCATAGTTTTTTTGTTAGCTCCTTTAAAGATGTTTTTGGACGCAAAAATGCCACAGACAAGCAGCCTCTAAAGAAGCTGCTGTCACGCGGCATCAGGACGCAAAAAAGATACGACCTTCATCGTATCTTGCAAACAGCAATATTCACGAAAGGTTACTTCGGATGGCACACCAAATAATACGGACGTTATCCCGCTTTTTCTACGTATGCCTGCTATTCAGTTTTAAGACCAAACCACCATATAAGTAGTTGCCATTAAAAACATCTCCCTTCGTGTCAGGAACTTGCTTATCTCTAAGCTGTCTATAAATTAACATATTATAGAAAAAATTTCAATGCCGGACATCTTAAATCGGAATTCACAAGGCTACGTTTAATTCCATTTAATACTATCTAATTTTCTCAATAATTCTGTCCATTTATCTTCTTTATACCATAAGACTTTTCCATTTTGAATTTCTCCAAGCTCAATCTCCCATATAACATTGTTCTCTTGAATCTCGTCTATAACATAGTACCGCCATTTGAGGCCATTAGTGTAAATAACTCTTTTGTAGAAATCAAGATGACCTATTAACTGTTCTAAATGATTTTCCAAATCCAAATCCTCATCCACATATTTCACTTCAACCGCTCCAAGAATATTTGCATTATTGGTTTTATCTCTTGTCCGTATCACAAAGTCTGGAAATCCCGAATTTCCTCTAAATCGTTTAGAAAAATCAGTTTCCCGCCGTACAGAAACATCTCTTAAAGAAATCTCATTACCTTGTTTTCTTTCTCTGATGATACAAGCAATTATTGAGTACAAATCACATTCCACTAGGTTTTGAGCACGTATCAATTCAATCTCATCCCTATACATCATAAAATCATTTGCTAATGACATACGAGATCTCACCTTTTAATATAATATTTTTTGTCAAAATAATATAACTTATGATACCGTTCACTTTAATTAATGTTCAACTAAACTGCCTGTTAGTTTAATGTCCTCGATAATCTAGTATTTTATCTATTAGACATATTTTCTATTCTTCTTTTTTCCTTTTCTCCTCTTCTTTCTTTCTTTTCTCTTCTTCTTTCTTCTTTTTCTTTTCTTCTTTCTTCTTTTTCTCTTCTTCTTTTTTCTTTTTATTTTCTTCTTTCTTCTCTTTTTTCCCTTCCTCCTCTTTCTTATTTCCCTGATTTGTTTTATTCGTAATAATAGTACTCTCTTTGTCTTTCGTTTGTTCGAGTATAGGACGTTTAAACTCAGATGCAGGAACATCCTTTAAGGCTAAGGACATCATTTTGCTGAAAATTAAAGCAGGGTATTGACCGCCCGATGTAGTCAAATAATGATTGCTGTCCGTGAGATCGTAGCCTAGCCAAACCGCACCTACCAGCTCTGGCGTATAGCCGACAAACCATGCATCTTTAACACCGCCTGCAACCCCTTCGAACTGCTTGCTTTGCGGAAGTTGCGTCGATCCCGTTTTCCCAGCCACCGGACGATCTATTGCCGCATTTTTTCCTGTACCTTCCCTTACAACATTTTGCAGTATTTCGGTCATCGCATAAGCGTTCTCCGGAGACATAACTTCAACCGGTTGGTGCTCAGCCTCAGCTAAAACTTGTCCGTCTACAGTTGTAATTTTTGTAATCGTATGCGCTTCAACCTGTACTCCAAGATTAGGGAACACACTATAGCCCTGCGCAATTTGAAGTGGAGACACTCCTTGAGACAATCCGCCCAGCGCCACACTTAAATTACGATCTTCCTCTACTAGCGGAATACCGAGCTTCTCTACAAACTCTATTCCGGTATTAATTCCAATTTCGTTCAATAGCCATACCGCTGGAATATTTCTGGACTGGATAACCGCCTCTTGGAGCGATACTTGCCCTAAAGTCAAGTGATCCACATTATTAGGTCGGTAACCCTTAATATCCAATGGACCATCATACAACTGTGAATTTTTATCGTACCCTTTTTCCAAAGCAGGCGCGTAGACAATTAGTGGTTTGAATACCGATCCAGGTTGCCTGACAAGCTGTGTAGCATGATTAAAACCACGGAATGTATGCTGCCCTCGCTGCCCAACAATTCCGCGTACCCCCCCAGTAGACGGATCCATGATGACCGCCCCGCTCTGCAGCAGTTGGTCGGATGCGCTTTCTGGGAAAAGAGATTCATTGCGGTACGTTTCTTCCATTGCGTTCTGAACCGCCGGATCCAGCTCTGTGTAGATGAGTAGATTTCCAGCAAGTAGTTGACGCTCGGTAAATCCATATACTCGTATGGCCTCTTCGATTACTTCATCCATATATGAAGCATACTGTCCTAGCAAATGGTTGACCTGTTCCTGAGGTATTTCCTTCAGCACTTTAATCGGTTCTGCTTTGGCATGTTGATAATCTATTTCGGAGATAAAACCCTCATCTTTCATTAAACCTAGCACGAGGTTGCGACGCTCCAAAGCGATCTCCTTATTTTTAAGCGGAGAATATCGACTTGGCGCTTTCGGTAATGCGGCAAGCAAAGCACTCTCAGCCAATGTCAAATCACTCGTTTGTTTACCGAAATATCGCTTGGCTGCTCTTTGCACTCCCCATTGCCCTTCTCCGAAATAAATTTGATTCAAGTACATTTCGAGTATTTGATTCTTATCATAAAGTGCCTCGATCTTGAGTGCATAAGCAGCTTCCGTCATCTTGCGAGAGAATGTTTTTTCACCCGTTAAAAATACGTTCTTAGCAAGCTGCTGAGTAATCGTGCTTCCGCCTTGTACTGCACCGCCTTCTTTTGCATTACGGAAAGCCGCGCGAACAATTCCGAAGATATCCACTCCGGTGTGATCATAATATCTCTTATCTTCTACCGCGACGATCGCCTGTTGGAGATGCAACGGAACTTGATCGATTGGCACATATTCGATTTTTGCAGAAGTGACCTCGGAACTAACCTCTCCGTTCCGATCTATGAATTGGGTCGGAGCAGATATTGGAACAACTAGTTCCGCGATATCAAGAGTATGTATCCAATAGGCCCCGATTGCTAATAACGACGAAAGTAGTAACACAATCCCGATGATCCACATTCGGAATCGTTTCAGCAACTTAAAAATGCCGGAGAGCCTCCGGCTGTTTCCTTGGTTTTTATGTAAATTATGACTATTCATAGATGCCTCCCACTGTAGTAAAGAACGCTCTCAGAGCGGTCGATATTCTATAATAATGGGGAGCAATCGAATGATAGTCAAATTAATATTTTGCCATAAAAATTTCTGTTATATATTTACAAACTAATAATTACAAAAAATCACAAAGAAAGTGCATCTAGTACCAAGATGCACTTTCTTAACGTCTATTACATTTTCAGTTGACTATAAATACAATTTAATATTTTTTTCACAGTGATAAATGAGCCTTCACAAAATTCTTTGTGATGGATTACGACTGCTGCAAAAATTAATGAAGAAAAGCCCTATTAGTAACCATGACCATGGAATAAATGTCCTGCATGGAACACCAAGTTATTCGTAATAACCCTCCAAGCCGGCAGTCATTCCAATTTCCCAAGCCTTATTTAGATTTGTGTAAGTAGCTTCTCAAAAATCTTTGTGTTCTTTCATTTTGCGGATTTTGGAAGATATCCTTTGGCGTACCTTGTTCTACAATGACTCCGTCAGCCATAAAAACAACTCGGTCTGCCACACTTTGCGCAAAATCCATTTCATGTGTCACAACAATCATAGTACGTTTACTATTTATAACAGATTTCATAACAATTAAAACTTCCTCAACCAACTCCGGATCTAGCGAGGAAGTAGGCTCATCGAATAAAATAACATATGGATCAAGGGCTAAAGCTCGGGCAATCCCTACACGTTGTTGTTGACCACCTGAAAGAGCTACAGGATAATTATGCTCCTTACCTTGAAGACCAACATTAGCTAAAATTTTATAAGCTAATTGTTCAGCTTCTTGCCGAGATGTATTACGTGTTAGGCGTACTGGTTCAGATACATTATGAAGCGCATTTTTGTTTTTGAATAAGCCATAGTTTTGAAAGACCATTCCTGTTTTCTTACGGATATCACTTACGTGTTTCTTCGTATAATTCTCTAAATCTACTTTGATTCCATCAATTTCTATAGTCCCCACTTGAGCTTCTTCTAAGAAATTTATACAACGTAAAAACGTTGATTTCCCTGAACCAGATGGCCCTATGATAGCTACAACTTCTCCTTCAGCAATTTCTAGATCGATTCCTTTTAATACAACAGTAGAACCGTAGCTTTTATGTAGATTCGTTATTTTAATCATTTTAACTCCTCCTTTCGATAGGGCTTTTCAACAGTATATTCAAGTTCAGATTGTAGGAACGAAAGCACAATAGAAATCATCCAGTAAATAAGACCAACCATCAAATATGCTTCTAAAAACTTGTACGATACGGCAGCCTCAAGCTTAGCACGCGCCATCATATCAATTACACCGATAGTAAAGGCTAAAGAAGTGTCTTTAATGATCATAATATAGTAGTTACCTGCTGGTGGGATGGTAATACGCACAACCTGGGGTAAAATAACCGTTCGTAAGGCTTGCCATTTCGTCATATTAACGGATAAACATGCTTCATACTGTTCTTTATCCACCGCCAAAAATGCTGAACGGAAAACCTCTGATAAATAGGCTCCATTTCGCAAACTAAGAGAAATAATAACAGCTGTAATGGCATTCATAGAGCTCAGGCTTGGAAATATTTGTGGCGCCCCAAAGTATAAAATAAATATTTGAATTAAGGTTGGTACTCCACGAGAATAGGAAATGATGACTTTTAGAATAGGATAAAGTAGTTTGACTTTATTTTTTATAATGATGGAAAAGAAAAATCCAATTACGATAGCTAATAGAAACGATAATGTACCTATATATAAAACAATCGGTAAAAATTTTATTATTTCTGGAAATAGACTGAGCATATACTCAAAATCAAACTTCATACAGTAGCCAACCTTTCTTATGTCAACTAGCGAAAGGCCACTCTATAAAGAGTAGCCTTTCGTTTATTATCACTTGTGAGGAACCGTTACATCAATTGCGCTCCACTTATCTGAAAGTTTTTTCAGAGTCCCATCCTTTAATAATTTTTCGATTTCAGAACTAAAAGAATCCAAGAACTCTTTATTATCTTCTGATCGAACAAATGGGAAAGCATAATCGTAATTGATTAAATAATCCTCACCATAAATTTTCAAAGGAAGGCCTTCCTTTGATATACGAGAAGCAGCAGTAATTTTTACATCAATAAATGCATCTAAGCGACCTAAGGCTACCTCATTATAAGTACCACTTACATCTTGGTAAGGAGTAATAATAATCTCGTTCCCGTTTTCTTTATTCCAATCTTCTAAAAATTTATGTAAGTTATTACCAAGTAATACACCTACTTTTTTTCCCTTTAAATCTTCAATGCTATTAATATCGTTAGTGTCTTCATGCACAACTAGGGTTGCTCCTGAGAATGCATATGGCGAAGAAAAATCATATTTTTCACGACGTTCATCCGTAGCTGCAATTAGATTCGCTACCGTATCTATATTACCTGCATCTAACATTCCAAAAATCCCTGAGAATTCGGCAAATGTCCATTCAATGTCATAACCCAATGATTCAGCTACTAACTCTAGTACTTCAACGTCGTAACCTTGTGGATTTCCCTTATCGTCAACTGAAATAAACGGAGGATATATACCTGAAGAACCTACTTTTAAAACTTTTTTTTCAGAAGTTTCATCTGAATTTTTACCACAAGCTACTAGTAATATAGTTAATGATGCTATTAAAGTTAAAAATAAAAGTGTTTTGAATTTCATGATTGTTTTTTCTCCTTTATTAGTTGTTGTTCCAACACTTGAATTAATTCTTCAGCGGAAATTTCTTTAGGGTATTGAAATTCTAAATGATTGATAAATACTGTTGGAACCATTTTGACTTCACGAGCAATGGCTTCAGCAGTCACTTGAAGACTAATTTCAATATTCTGTTCTTCTTCCTTCAATCCATGATTCTTTTCAATGTATTCCTTAATACCATGACTTGAGAATTTATCCCATGTCCCCTGCTCTTTAAACAAAGACTTAACATTGTCTAATGTTTTTATAGGATCATTGTAGTCTAAGTTTAGATTGATAAGTGTTCCTGGTAATAGCATTTCTCGAGGTTTATCATAATGTTTAACAATTAATTCAACTTTGTTCTGGTTTATGTATTGTAGAAGCACTTCATCTACAAGTTCATAAAATGACGCACAATATGGACATGCTAGATTTAAGAACACTTCTACTTTTATTGGTGCTTCTTTATGACCTAACGTTAAATGTGTATTCTTGATTTTTTCCAAATTAAAAACCCTC
The DNA here is from genome assembly GCA_023639215.1 of Candidatus Pristimantibacillus lignocellulolyticus. Taxonomy (NCBI): domain Bacteria; kingdom Bacillati; phylum Bacillota; class Bacilli; order Caryophanales; family Paenibacillaceae; genus Pristimantibacillus (SeqCode); species Pristimantibacillus lignocellulolyticus (SeqCode). Next base: position 3,499,367 of record CP097899.1, on the reverse strand, counting down.
TTTTCTATTATTTTTCACTAGATTTACATATATCATTGTTTGTGAAGTCGTTTGGTGAAATTAATAATATAAAAAATATAGTGTAAATGTGATTTTTAGGACTTCTTATGCATAAAAAATTGTTGCAATTAGGAATTTATGTATTAAATATAACTAAACTCATCGGAATTGTCAACATATAATTAAAGTAGTACAAATTATAATAAATAGTGTGTTATATTCTCAAACTATAAGAGGAACATTTTTCGTAAAATATGGCACGCTTGAATACGGAAGAAGTAATCATAGAGGTTTTCTACTACTGCAATTTTAACAACTACTTCTTAATAATCTATCTTCCTTAACTAATGTAATAGATAGTCCTAGCTTTCTAGCAGCTACTGATTTACTTATATATTTTTGTCTATCTACAATTTGATCTTTAATCTTTTGATCAACAACGAGATATTTCCTCCCCTTCCCTTCCCTTCACTCACAACGCAATCCAAAATCTCCACTATTGCATTATATTTACGGATAGCTCTTCATTTATTAAAGGTAGACCGATTTCATTCAACATCAATTCATAACGGTGCTTTTGTATGTAAAAGATATGCTTGTTTTTATTCTTAAATATATGAATCAAGAAGAAATAATAATTGGTAGAAAAGTTAAGGAGGATATAATGCACATTCTTCCACATTTCTAGATAATCTGTTACAGTTAATGATCTTTCTTTTATGTTGCTGTAACACATTACATAAGATACTCCGTCTGTAGTCAATGATAGTGTTCCATTTAATAAATAGAATGCATTCCTAGCTATAGTGAGAAGAGTGTTTACATCTTTTATTCCTAAATAATGTAAATGTACTAGGTTATTGGAAAGAATCGATTGTTGAGATAAAACCGATTGGCTGGTTATTTGGTAGCAGTAAAGGGAGTAAGGTTATTTTCTAAATGATATTAGCTGTAATCTCCATTCATCAATTCTGTAATTACAATGATCTTAGAGCATGATGGACATTGATCTACTAATAAGCATAAATGCTGTAAGCAAATAGTCGTTGGCTGAAAGCATCAAGTTATAATTTCTTGTAGTGTAGTGTGACATAAATAGTTGTTAATTAAGCTCTCACTCTCTATAATTCTAGACGAACTAAAAATAATTCTTTCATAAGTAATCACCTCAAAAGGTTAATACTATTTTATTCTCAATTAATCTAGCATCCATACAAAAATAGTTATGGTAGAAAAAAGTACTAGACCGGATTTATTGCTCTCGCGAATATTAACTACCTTAAGTCTAGAACGAACGGAGTAATGAAAGAAACTCCGAAAACCAATACATTCAAGGGCTTTCGGAGTTTTTTAGAGTCAACCCTACGCAGGGCTGCTCTTCATTTTAACCAATATAAACTTTCATATTTTTTTCACAAACCCTTATAAAATAACTAGTAAAAATCTCATCCTTGTGTGGTTCAGGTACTAATAAAAACTCCATAGTGCTAACTCCTCTTTTCAATTCTAGGTAGTTATATACTAATAATTACAAAAAATCACAAAGAAAGTGCATCTAGTACCAAGATGCACTTTCTTAACGTCTATTACATTTTCAGTTGACTATAAATACAATTCAATTTTTTTTCTCACAGTAAATGAGACATAACACCACAACAATGTGATGGATCACGACTGTTGCAAAAAACAGGGAATGAAAACCTTATTTAATAAGCAAGGTGACTCACGAAAGATGAAAAATAATTAGTTCCCATTAAATAAAGACTTTAAATGAATCACAGAAATTGAGAAATCCTCTGTGAGGAATAAATAAACAATATTCACGATTATGCATTCGACAAATAGTGAAATTGTATAATATATATGTTAGATCCATTCTCAACCGACAAGCAAAACAAATACAATCTACAATCAATAACTATTAAACCTAGAATGTTAATTAGACTCTTACAATTTCGAACATCAATTTTAATTTTCCAGAATTATCTTCAGACAATGTTGGAATATTGATATATAATCGTTCAATTGCCCTGCTTATTGCTACATAGTATATTCTTTGCTCTTCTTTATCATCTAAATTAGGTTTCATTAAAAATTCAATGTCACCTTCTTCTTTCAGAACAACTAACACATTATGAAATTCGTCTCCCTTAGCTTTATGAATTGTTTTGTTGATTCCAATATCCTCATCAATTTTTACGCACAATGTTAGTTTTTGAAAACTATGCCCTTCATAAAAAGCTTTAGCAGCACCATTTGCTAATCTTGAAATATCAGGTTTAATATGAATTTTTACAATTGAATGAAAATCTAACAGCGATTTGTCTTTAAAATCGTTATAATTAGATAGTAGCAAGCAAAGAGACCTTAGAGCATTTTTTTTTCTTTTATCTTTGTCTTTTTCATCCTTAAAAATTCGCTCTAATTCTTTAATAGCATTTTTATATTTTCCTTCACGAGCCAGTACCGTTGCTATTAAACAAGCTACAACTACTTTACTTCTATAATTATTTCCACTTGTTGGTGCATCTTTAATAGCAAGTTCTTCAATTAACTTATCGTTAAATGAAGTGCCTCCAATTTCCTGCTTTAGTACATTTGATGTAATATTTAGTCTAGATAACGAATTTAGTGGTTCATTGTTGCTCAACTCTTTTGCTTTTCTAAGCGCAACAAGCATTTCACCAACGATAATTGTTGGCTTATCACCATCTGCATCTCTAAATTTATTCTGTTTTATATCTAAACGTACTGTATTTAATATATCAATAATTTGATTCGTGCTTCTTCTATTATCGTCCATGACATAGTCAACCAAATTAGGCAAAACGAATGAATGAAACTGTGAAGGTTCTGCACCCTGAAAACCGTAGATTGATTGCGCTTTATCACCAATTATACCAACAATTGTTTCTTCTTCTCCAATTAATCTCAGAATTGCAACCTGGATTGGATTTGTGTCTTGAAACTCATCAACAAAAAAATATGGGAACTTGGATCTTAAAACTTTCAAAATAAAAGGATGTTTTCTAATTAATTGATAACTGAAAAAAAGAACATCATCATGATGAATTACTCCCTTTTCCCAGGTCATTCTTTTATATTCATAGTACGAATCATTTTTAATGGAATATGCTCCAACTCTATGTGGGTAATCAGGCTTCACAACCAGATTAACTGATTGATCAAATTTCCATTTTGCCGCTTTAAATGCCTCAACTAGTAATTTGTCATCTGTGATTCTTTGCTGTCTAGTCCTTTCTTTCCATTCTTTCAAAAAAGAATAATTTGATAATATAATTTCATCATGGCCTTCCATTAATGCTACATTCAAACCATAGTCGGCATTAAGAAAGGAGGTATATGGTTTTACAATATGCTTGTATAAAAAACTATGAATCGTGGAAACTTCAACATGGTGGGACGTAGTCCCCAAACGACCTAAAATTGTATCAACAGCAACATTTGTATATGTAATACATGCAACTTTTCTTATCATTCCTAATCTTTTAGAATTATGTAATACATTTTTAATATGTTCTACTAACCAATGAGTTTTACCAGCTCCGGGTCCCGCTGACACTCTAAAATGATTATCAATTGAAATTAGAGAATCTGAATTTATTGAAATCATTGGCTTATCCACGCAATGGCTTGTCTGATATAATCAGGAACTATAAACTCTTTGTACTCAGATGTTCCTACTTTATTCAGATTTTCTTCTAAGGTATATGCTAATTCCAGTGCGTTTTCCCCTTTCCCGACAGAATTTAGATATCGAGCTGCTATTATCGCTCTACATTTCTGATCATGTGTAAACGAAGTATTTCTAGTAACACTTTCAATAATACGTTTGTTTTCATCACTGTCTCTTAGTTTATCAAAGTAGCTAGTAATGTTGCTATTTTCCCTAAAAAGTGTCATAAGTTCTTTAATTTCAGACTGATTACTCATTGATTCTGTTATCAATAATTCAAGAGTAGGATTATGTAAAATTAAATCATACTCAAAAGTCTTACCATAATTTTCTTGTTGACTATAAACAACAATATTAGTTGTTGTATTTGTGACAGGATATATATTTGAACTTGGGTTGTTTTGATAATTATAAATATCGTTAACTTGACGATACTCAAAAGGATAACATTTATTGAATCTACCACCTGTAGATATTTGTCTTTCTGGATCTCTATCCGTCAGACAGACAATTTTCTTGTTTAATGTATTTGGATTTTCACCATTAAATAAATACAAAAAATGTTCAAAAAATCTGCCACCAACATTTATTACTGTGACGTGATTTTCCTCTAATGACACACCTTCATATCTTGCGAATATCGAAAGAAGTAATTGTTCTGCTATACCTTCCACTAAAATCACCTTTTGCGCAAATAGCATGTCGGATTTAGTCGCATCTAAGAATCGTTGAACATACTTCTTACTCTTTCCATCTGAAGGAAAAACTTTACCAGGGTAGCCTACTGATGTTTCTCCTGCTTCATTGTGCAAGCAAATCATCTCATCCAAAGATACTGAGGATGTAATATGTGTTGAATGAGTAGTGACAAAAATTTGTCTTACTTTTTTCTCCGTTTTATTTTTTTTCAAAAATTTCAGAAGTTGATGTTGCATTGAAGGATGCAAATGGGCTTCAGGTTCTTCAATAGCCAAAATAGGAAACACTTTAGCGTTACTCCCCAAATATTTACCATCTGCATTAACTTGCATCTTCGCTAAAAGTAAAGACATAAATATCAAGTTATTATATCCCAAGCCATTATGAGTTGCAGGTATTTTCATACCAGTTCCATACTCTAATATTAATTTAAATGCAGAGAACATCTCAACATCGGATATGCTTCCTTCAAAATTAGGTGTAGCCTTATTAAAAGAAGCACCTGTATCTCTAGCATATGATAAGATTTTATTCTTACCTTCTTTCATTCTTGTTTGAAGCTCCTTAAGTAATTCAACTGCATTATCATTAAAATCTTGTTTTCTCTTTTTAATTTCTGCTTTTTTATCTTCCTCCAGCTTAACAACATCGGATTTTATTTCATAATCCATAAAAAAGTCTAGTACACTTCTTAGTAATGTATTTTTACCACTGAGCATATCTCTTTCAACATCACGTATAGCTTCTAAAAATTGAAAATCGAATTTCAACAATGATTCGTTATCAGCAACTGTTTGTGTTACAGTATTTCCTCCCCATATTTTATGAACGTAAAGTCTAATATAATCATGCTTTATAATTTTCCATGCCATATCTATATCTGTGGTCGTTATAATAGCCGCCAAATAATTATCTTTCTCTTTTTCAGGAAGAAAAAACTCATATGTCAATGATGCTTCATATGGCTCCTCTAATCTAATAAGCCAATTTCCAACTGTCGCCAAATCATCTGAATTTAGATCTTCATCCACACTTTGATTAAGGGTAACAGTAATACTAATTTTAGGTGGATTCACTTTAAGTTCATCCAATGAAATATGTTTATTAAAGTCATCAATATCTAATCTTTTTGTTCCTTGAGAATCAAGTACCAAAGCTAACGCTTTTATTAAGTTTGTTTTACCTGCATTATTATGACCGATAATAACATTTACACCATCATTAAATTGTATTTCTTTGCTTTTGAAATTACGAAAATTTTCTATTCCAATTTTTGATATATACATATTTTTAAGTCCCCTCTAATGGATATTAAATAATAACTGATGAATATTTCGGTAGGACAGAGCCATGGGGCAATGTAACAAAGCCGCTAAGTTAAAAAATAGAACCCTCAGTTTGTAATGTTACATTCAAAATATGCTTTTTAGTACATTATTTCATTCGAAACCCACAATCTAAATTTGCACTTTATCTTCTGTACTATATCTCTTGTATACATTAACAAGCCACAAATTTACAATTTATGTTTATTAGCAGATCAACTGCTAGCACTATTCAATTTCTACTCAATATATTTTTTTACTCTTACAATTTTTTCTTTATAATTCAAAATATAATCTATCTTACTGATTTCCAATAATGCATTAGTCGGCAGAAAGCTATATGCAAGTTCATATCCTGCGGGATCAATCCAAATTAATTTATCTTCTCTGAAAATGGGGTACACCAACCATTCAACGGTAGATTGGTTCGTGAAATCCCTTATAAGATGTACGGGGATATCGTCCATCAATATAATATTTTCTTTAGAAGATTTAATATTTTGAAGTATAACCCAATCACGAATAACAACAGCATTATAAACGTCAACATCAAGTTCACTTGCAAAAACATAGTACTGCGTTGCAAGTTCTAGAGCATCTTTGCGAGTATCACAAACACCACGAGCTAGTAAGTACGCAACAACTGGATCTAAGGTCCCCCAAGTAATCATTTCCTTGAACCAAAAAATAATCCAAGGTAATCCAGAGTCAGTCCAATCTTCTAATCGTGTTGGGATGATTCTCCCGTCATGTAATTCATCCAAGATTAAAGAAATAACAGTACCTATTCCCCAATTGAACTGATAAGTAAAGCTACTATTAATATATTTAACCCATTGAGAAAGTTGAGTAGATTTGGGTTTGCTTACTGTTTGATCCGGAATTAACCACCACCGAAGCACTTCTTCCATAGTAGCCGGATCCTTTCCACTACCTACGGACTCTTTTACGTGAAATTTTTTTAATGAAAAGAGGATGCTAGCTGATTCTAAAATAAATCCTAATCTTTTATCTGTATCCCACCCATGATAATTAACACCATTAGATAAGTGCATTTTTATAGTAGGCATTAAAGATATCAATTCATTTGCAAATCTTGGTGAAAGGCTAGTTCGGTATATTTTCCTTCTATCTACAAAATTGGGGTATATGTTACTTTGAATGGATAATCCCCGTTTCAAAAAAACTTTTTCTAAATACTCTCTTTCTACTGATGCAAAATATGCATAACTCTTTCTCCAAATGCCTTGTAGCTTTGCTTCGAGATCAGATAATGAAATTGTTTTTTCCTCAATTAATTCAAGCTCTACAATTGCAGATATAAGAATTCCATCAAGTGTATCAAGCAGTTCCTCAGATGAAAGATTAATGGTTAGATTATCTTCATCTTTTAAAGGAACTGTTTCTTCAAGCCACTTCATAAACTGCTTCTTATCGTTAGAATTAAAGGCAATATTCCATTTGCTTTCAAGTTCTCTTAATAATTCAGCAATAGGACTTTTTGCTGAAGAGACATTACCCTCCAAATTATGTAACTGATTTAAAATAGTATAATAATTCACAGCGGGCTGTCTATCTCCCCAGTCATGAGGATTATCTTCTAACATAACCAAAGTCCTTCCCTCTGTTGCAACACCAGGTCTTCCTGCCCTACCAACTAAATTGGAGAACTCCTTAATAGGCAAAAGTTCCTGATTTCGAATCACCGTAGGAATTATCACTGTTTCAAATGGTAAGTTAATCCCCTCAGATAATGTTGAAGTTGCAAGGACAATTGAAACAATTTTTTTATTGATCACCTCCACTAGTAAACGGGCAGTCAAACCTGGCATATTTCCATAGTGAACTACAATTCCCTTTTTCAACAATTTATACTCCACTGAACTGTTACCAAAGTAATCCTCACATGAACGAAGACACTTCTCCCATAACTGTTTATTTGATTCCTGAGTGGGCTCGTTAAAAAATTCGGGTATTTCAATTTTTTTCAAAAGTTTTTCAAGAGTATATAAGAAATCCTGTGCATACCCACTAATAAATTGTGTGACGGATATTAACACAGAACTATGGTTACCTAGAGCGTCTTTCTTTGCCATTTGAATAGCAGCCCAAAATAGATATGGTCTTAGTTTTTTAGAGGGACCCTTTCCTGTAAACATTTTAGGGATCTCAGAGTACCTTATTGGAAATGGGGTGAAGGGTCTAGGTATAAAAGGAACATTCTCTTCGTCAAGTGTTCTCTCAAATTTCAAGTCTGAACCATTCATGATATCATAGAGAATTCTATAATTTCCTGTCTTACTCCATTCTAATCTACCAATTAATTGACGAGTACTACGATAAGAAGTTGCTTCAGCCTGTGCATTTTGGCTTCCACTAACCCATTGTGCTAATGTATCTGATCCACCTGCAGCTACGGCGGATAATGCGATAACCTTTGAATTTTTTTCATCGAGATGCATAACTAAACGGTTAGAGAGAGCCTCTAATCTAAGTGAGCGATTATCTGAACTAATAAGACTCTCATATTTTCCATCAAATTGTATAGAATGTGCCTCATCTATGACAACTAATGATACTCTGGACAAAAACAGCGGGCCTAAAAACCGTATTAGTGCCTCAGCTTTCTCATAAGTACAAATTAATACAGTTTTTTCATTTGAAGTTATCCAAGCATCTGTAGGTCCCCAATCAATTCCACCATATAGTCCTGTGACTTTCACTGGTCTATCACTAATATCTTTAAATACCGTATTCAGTTTTATTTCAACTTCAGTTGCTAGTGCCCTCGAAGGAACTAGGTATATAGCAATAGCCGATGGCAGAGAATCTCCCAGCAGTTCTTCGATCCACTTTGAATCTTCATCGAACTCATTTGGCTTAAACAAACTCATGATTATTGCAAGCTCAGCAATTGTAGTTTTTCCTGTACCAGTTGGAGTACACAAAGCAAAGGATTTGTTTTCTAGTAATTGTTGAATCCCTTTAATTTGAGAACTCCATACTAAAGACTTTTTTCCCAAATAACTATTACGCAAATATTTATCTAATGCTTTATCTCCCTCAGTTGTTATTAAAGACTTTAAGCTTTTCACTTGATCACGAAGTGAGTTTTTATAATATTCTTCAAATAATTCTGAACATAATTTGGAAAGTAGCCAGGACATCGGATCTTCATGGTGTGTTTGTAACTTACTGATAGCTTTTAATTTTTCTTGAGCGATTGAAATTCTAGATTCTTCGCCCCAGCGCATGTACATGTTAAGTACACCGAGCGATCTTATTAACTCCTTGATGAGCATTTCTTCATGGATAGACTGAGTATCTAGCCCTATCTCTTCACTCCAATAATCATGCAAATACATATCCAATTGAGGAAAATCAGCTGACAGCAACGACCTCAGAATATCTGAATCTTCAAAATCAAAATTTTCAGCATTTAATAAACCAGTTGCCATTGCAGGATAACCTGCAAGCTGGTATGAAGCGGCAGAAAGAAATCTCGTTGGATATTTTTCTGTATTAAGATCAGGATGAGAGAGCCACTCAAGAACCTCACCTGCCCGTCGCAAAGTACTTCTCCAATTGGTGCCATTGTGTTTTTTATCAAATAATCCTACATCAATGAGTTTAATTGCATCATTTATTCTATTATTAAATTCCGATGTCCCATTCCAACCTAAAAGACCTGATTGCTGGTAATTTAGTCTTGTGTGATGACTATATAATTTTGCAAAGTTAGGTAACAACTTCTCACTCGCAAACTTCTCTTGAAATTCCCGTAATTCTTTTATAGGATATTTATTGTCAGCATTCATGGTTTACTAACTACCGCCTTTTCGTATATTTCACAAATGAATGTATCAATATCAAATAAATGCGATTCGACTACCTTTAACTTACGCCCTCCTGTGTATAAAGGAGAGATCTTATTATTAGAAATCCAAGTCTTCGTTTTTATTGGATGTTGACCACAAATATAACTAATCAGATCAAACCTTTCACAACTAGGTTTATCTTCTAAATATAGTTGACGTAATGCAATTACCCATTTTGCCGATTCCTCATCATCATAGTCTTCGAGAATATCGATAATTCTCAATGTTTCAACTGGAATAGGCATTGAATCACTTATTTTTTCATAAGCATCATCTACTAGCGTTTTCTTGTGGGCTGCTGAACATTTGGCTTCACAGAACAGTACTTTCTTGATTGAACCCTTAGTATCCATTACAAAAGCCAGACAGTCATCGCCTGTTCGCCCCATAGTAGCTTTTTTTATTTTTCCTGTTCTTTTATATTTTTCAAGAGCATCGAAAGCTTGGTGATGATTGCGAAAAAAGAAAGCGGGAACCTTCCATGTTTTCTCATTAAATGGGGCAAAATTTTCTGCTATAATAGCCCCAAAAACTTCACCGAAATACCCTTTTAATGTAGTCATGTCCAATAATTCTGGATACCCGTAGGCGGGATCTTTCTCATCCGAAGGATTTAACGGGTCTAATGAATACCTCATGAGAGAACGAAAATGACGTCTATAGTCTTCATGAGCTTCGTAATACAACTTTTTTAGCTGCTTAATAATTAAAGCACGATCACTCGGTTCTTCTTTCAGCATAAGATGATAGTAATTAGGATCGACTGTGTGACTCCTGTCTTCTCTAAGCCATTTTTCTATATCAGTTATTTTTAAAGACATTATAGAACGCCTCCCAATTATTTATTTATTACCATGTTTCTTATTTATTGTTTCTACTTTTATATCTTCAATTGTTTTTTAACAGATACTAATTATTCTAATTATCATCAATGAAATATATTAAAGAAGCTGCGCTTCTTGTTCTAAACGTAGGCCTTCTTTAAGCATAACTTCTAGGACTGGTTGAAAAGTTTCATAGCGTAGATCTCCCACCATGCGAGATAACTTAGTTCTATACGTGATGTCTATCGGTTCAGCGTAGTATTTATATTTAAGAAAAATATCCTTGTTCATATTGTAGGCTTGCAAATCAGGTATGACCCTCTCGCGAATATGAATGAAAATATTGAACCCCCCGAGATCAATATCCCCCCAAAAGAATGATTTGAAATCAGTTCTGTTATGAGTAGCGGAGTTGTAAATCTGCATTAATAGTATTCTTTTATATACTCCTGGAAAACCTCCAACATAGACAACTACCTCGTTATTCTTTTTATGTTTTTTGATATACTCCAGATATACAGCTTTATTTTCAATAATGAGTAATTGATCAGCTTTCACATCTAAGATTTTCCCAACCCGAATCATTTGCTTATTCAAGCCAATTCCATAATGAAAAAGACTTAAATCGATACGGTTCTCGTTTAGTTCATATACAATGTTTCCAATAACCTGAGGCTCTTCATTGGATGTTTCGATCCCTAATTCTTCAAGGACATGAACATCTACTTCCCAATCATAAACTTGGCCAGAATATTTCTTATAAAGAGATATAACTCTATTCCGTAAATGCCTCTCAAAAATTTTACTATCTCCCAAGTACTTTTTACTAAATAGCCTTTCAGGTAAGGACTCCTCACCTTTGTCTTTTAATCCTACCAAAGCTTTTTCAAGTAGTTGCAGCAATGATAGATCATGAGCAACACTAGGTAGGTCTTGTTTGTTAAGTTTGGACAAACAATCCTGTGCGAAACCTAGCATCCAAGTCCCTTCCAACTTGGATGCTAGCTGCGTAAACCAAACAGTCCGCTCCTCGATTATTGTACTCATCTTCGGTCTACCCAACCATTCGCAAACACGATCAGATTTTTCAATGTTTAAATACACTGCATTGATAATTTGATTGTCATAGACCCAATCTATCGAAATAAAATCCATCCCAGTTAATATAATCATTTCGTGGTTGATAATATCTCTTTGATTCTGGAGCCCATCGCGGAAATACTCAGGAAGACCAGTCTCAGTAAACTCGTATTTAATTCTACGATTAATCTTTGCACTGCCTTTGCGGTGAAAGCTGTTATTATACTTGTTGATTAATTCATTTAGTATATCTTTAGCGAAGTTCATGTTTACTCACCTTCCAAAATTTCAGCAGGATCAAATGATTTAATGACAGACTGCTCCCCAACTCGGACTGCGATCAAGTTGCGATCCACTAATGGTGCGATATCCGCAATTTTTTCGGTTGGTGCAGAAATAATGAGTTGGAGTCCCATGCTTCGAATGAGTTTAATACTTTCTTGGATACGCTGGTGGTCCATTTTACTAAAGCCCTCGTCAAAGATAACAAGTCGCGGTGTATTGTTATGAGCACTAACCTTTACTCGATACGTCTGCATAAATGACGCAAGAACAGCAATATAAAACGGCGTTTGTGTTTCTCCACCAGATTTAGTAGATAAGTCTTTAGATAATCTGGATGAAGAATCATCTTCACCAAGCTCGATTAAATCGAAATCTAAATAGGTCTTATAATCAACAAACTTTGCCAGATTCTCTTCTAATTTCTTCAAATGTTCAGGAGAGTAATCCTCACCCGTATCAAGAATCTGCTTGAATAGCGAGTCAACAGCTTCAGCATGTTTATCCATAAATTCATAAGAGAACAGCGTAAAACCTTGAACTAATAGATCATCCATGATCATCTTATAAAACTCGATATACTGTGGATTAGGTCGCATATCGAATTCGTATCTATTTCTACCGAACGGATAATTAGCAATTGAATGATTGAGATCGTTTATCTCATCGCGGACATTTTCGATATTCGCGCGTAATTTACTTATAAAGTCCTCTTGGAACTGTACCTGCGCTCTGTGTTTCGCTAGATTAATTTTATCTTCGTAGCTAGAAAGAGCAGTATCCTGGAGTTGGTTTAGTTCGTTTAGCCAGGCATCGTTTGTTAAGTCGGTATACTTTAATGAGCACCCCTTGTTATCGGATCTATATTGATCCCGCAGCTGAACGACCTTATCAAATCCTTCTTTCTTGTTCATTCTAATTTCATCCATAATTGGAACGATTATAGATATCATTTTATTTAAGCTTCCCCATTTTTTAAGCACCTCGTTATATGAGGGTTCACCAAGTTCAGTTCGCCACGGTAGTGGGTATGATAATTCGACCAATTTTCTGGATTCGATTTCAGCGGTTTCACCATCAATTCGTTGCTGTGCAAGCGTTTCTGATGCTAGATTAAGTCTGCCTATTTTCTTGTCATTATCAGAAATGATAGTTTCCATTTCCTGAATTCGAGCTTCTAGAAATTGTTTTTCATCCTGATAATTGAGGAGTTCCTTTTGATCAAAACGTAAAAGTTCGCTTTGCACCGCCTCAAGTTTATGTTTAAGTTCTACAAACAGTACAGCCAACTGAAGATAACCTATTGTTGAATCAGTACTAAACAAACTCGATAATTCAGCGGTACTCCACGGTTCACGGTTGGACCAAACTTGATAAACTCTAAATTTTTCATTACGGTGATCCATCTCAGTTTGTAATACATCAAGTTGCTCTTCACATTGTTGAATGTGCACCAAAATGGCGTCCCGTCCAATATATGGAGTTTTGTATGAATTGGGATGAAGTTGCCGGGCGACATACCCCTGATACAACATACATCCTGGAGTAATGGCGCGATTATATTTTTCGAATTCATTAACGTGAAAAGCTTTCATGACTTGGCCTAATAAGAAATCTGCATAAGCTCTTGCAAATGGGTCATCAGTAATGATCTCCTCGGATAAACTACCCTCAATCGTGCGCGGGTGGACTGCCATAATCCTTTTCACATCAACAAGACCAATATTATAGAGTTTTTTCTCATGTTTGATTTCATCATAGATATTTAATGCATCTTTGAAATATTTCGGGTCTACAATTAAATGAAACTTTTGAGTGTTTAGGTACCCTTCAATTGCATCTGTCCAAACAGGGTCTTTAATCTTTAATAGCTCACAAAAAACGGATATATGCACTTGTTCTTGATACTTCTTACTCAGTCTCGCAATGATCTCATCTCGTAAAACAGATACACCCAGTTCGGGATATTCTTTGATTCCGTTTCGTAATGAAGTTAATTTTGTCTCGATAGTTTGGAATTGTTGTTTCAATGTGTTTAGTTGGTTGACTTGGGACGCTACTTCTAGTCTAATCTCTGATAAAAAGTCTTTCATCACATTGTTTAGAAAATTGATTTCTTCATATTTGAAAGCGAACGGGGTGTTCTCATAATTATGAGAAAAATGATGAACCGCATTCTCTAACTCGGATAAAATAGAAAGTTCAGAACTATATGAACGTATTTCATAAATCAGCGCCTTCCACTTTCTAAGTGGCAGTCCAATCGTGTTCTCCACCTTATGCTTAGCAGATTCAGAGGCGGTTAGTTCCATTTTCGCAATGGTAAAACGCTGGTTAAGGTTATTCCACGCACTCTCTATAGAGGCATTTGATTCAATTAATGTCGATAACTCCAACTTTTTTAGAGCGATTTGGCTATGTAAGCTCCTTTGATGATCTTCCTCCAACTGAATCGCTTCTTTGTTGTCATGAATAGCCAATAGACAGCGTTCAATTGCTTCCTTTTTCTTATCTACATTTGCCTGATCTAAGTAATACTGATGGAGGTGCTCTTGATTGATGTAGCCTAGATATTCTTGATATTTCTCCTCAATTTGCTCAAGTTGTTGGATCTGCTTCTTGATTTGAATCATTTGGCGTTCCAATATTTTATAATGTCGAATATTATCTCTCAAATGCTCAATGTCGATATTTTCCTGTGAATTGCAAACAAAATGTGTAATGAACTCCTTTATGTTCATTATTGGTGAAAATGGTACGGCCTTACGTAATAGCTCAGTAAAATTAGATTTAATAGGCCCAAAAAGTTTTTTCATTAATTGTTGGTAACGTTCGGGTGACTCGACCATTTCCCAAGTCTGTATAGGGTAATTCTGCTGAAAGTATGACTTTAGCATATCCAAATTCATGAGTTTATTGTTTTGGGTAAAAGCATGATCAGGCAACTTATCCTCGAACACGACGTATCTCATCTCGTAATCTAGATCCTTATAACAATCAAATACCGCTCCGATGGTAAAAAAGGAATCAAGCTTGGTGTCATGAAATTCAGCCATTAAATACGTGCTAAAGGTCTTTCCTTCACGTTTATATACGTAACTGGAGGTGTTGTCATTATAACCAGTTAGTTCAAAGAGATAACCTTTCAATGAGCGATCAGCCTTCTCATTAGCAGCCTTATTAAAATAACTACCTCTTTTATCACCAATTAATATAAACTGCAATGCATCAATAAAGGTTGTCTTACCGGCCGCATTTTTACCAGTTAAAAAATTCAGCATAGAAAAAGGGATTGTTTGGTTGATAATATGGTGCCAATGTCTGATGTAAACCCTATTTAAGAGTTTCATTGCAATCCCTCCATTTCTTCCCCTACAGATAAGTCTTCTGCGTCATTTGATTCTATTATCAACGATTCTAGGTTCCGAAGCTTCTCATTATTTATGAGTTGCAAAATAGTTGGTAAGATGACTATGCGTGAGTCTTCACTCATGTCGTTCCCATCCATCCGTTCAATTATGTGATAGTACTTGAGAGTTTGGAGTGCTTCATTCAAATGAGTTTTTTTTGGTATTTTTTCATATAGTCGGAATAATTCAATTTTCCCCATTAATTCGCCTATAGATGTTATCACATAATGACTTAGCTGAAGCTTTTCACGGTCTTCCTCGTAAATCAATCGAAGAACATATAGTATCACGGTCTCCAGTTTATCCAAGGTTTTTCTTTGACTCCCAAAGGTATTGGAAACAGAACAGAAACCATAAACCTCATCGATTTCCAGTTTCCATCCAGACAACAAGAGATATTCCTGAATCTCATCTTGATAGCGAGCAATGAAATGAAAGTCACGATTCGTCGAAATAGAATAAGTTTTGGGGTTTATACTGTCTCTCACGACAAATGTATGAGACAGAAGGACATTAATAACTTTGGCGAACAACTCTTTTTCTGATTCACTAAAACCCACATATGTTTCTAGGAACTTCAATGGGATTCACCCGCCTTCTTGTACAACATATTCGGAATTCGGTATCCGTTAATGAGAACATCACCTTCAAGAAATTCAACATCAAAAGGAATGTCGTTCTCGTCGCTAATAATAACGGACATAATTGTGCTAAGAAAATCATCCATGTCAACTAACACTAGATCCCGACTGGATCGTTCATTCTGAGTTTCAAGCAGTTGCTCGATAAATTGAACTACTTTCTTGCGTGTAATTGCCTTCTTTGCTTTTTCTTTTAAATGATTGATCTCCTGATTCATAAGAGATTCATCTAGTTCTGGATCATCCACATCATCGGGCTCATGGAGTTGTCTCCGTTTGTGCCCTTTAAATAACGACTCTTCATTAATAAATTCCGTTTTGAAGAAAGGAAATTTATTAAGTTCATTTATAAACTCAATGGATTTTGATTTTCTAGTTTGATTTAATATTGAAATTAAGCGACCTTTAAAGTCGCGATCACGATTCGTTAAATACTGAAACCTTTGAACTGTAGCCCGTATATAGGCATTGTGCTTACGATCAATTTCAACAATTAGCCTAGGCAATACAACCGTGTAGATATCGATAATTTCGTTGATTTGGTGTAATATCTCCTCTTGAACAGAAGCTTTATTCGAATTTCTCGATCGAGAAGACATCGTTTCAATGAATTGATCATCTATCACCCAAGAACGCAAAATTCGGGTAATGCTGACCTTAAAACGATCTACACTATCAAATGTTTTGAGTGGGTGGTAGATCCTCTCATTGACAGCATCTTGATATATATCAAAATGTTGTTGAAGAATACCGCTGGCTTCAGATATTTCTTGGACCATGAGATGGTATCGGCGCATATTATTCAATAGTCGAATTAAGTTATCACGGAGTTCAAACGTCATCCGGTGGGTTTGAACAAGAGCATCGTATGCGTACTCCCCTTTCTCTTGCTCAACACCTCTTAATGTGAAATAGGTAGATGAAACGATCGAATTGTAATCCTTCTGCTGATCATCATTAATATCCTTTAGCACAGTAATAATCTTTAAGGAATAATCCGGGATGATATAGTGTTCATCAAAAGAATTGGAGACCTGCTCCAATTCTAGCCATCTCGTTTCCCGGAATTTTCTTAAAAGGGCATGCGCCCGCTCAGAGACGTTCGTCTCAAGCAACTCATTTTCTTCGCCGTCGTAGTAATATATCTGATCTTCAAGAGATGATATCAGCATAGATACCAAATCATCCTTGCGAACGGTTATTTCTCGTTGAAAGCATTCCTGAACAACAAAAAGAGCCCTCAAATAGATATGTCGATGTTTGGAGGATAGTAGGGAGAAGAAGGAATCAGGAATTATATCAAATAGGGGCACCAGACCCCCTCCTTTTGTCAGTTTTCTATTCTTCAGATACGATATAGGAAATTTTATAGTGTTTGTGTCGTTTTTCATTGGGTTGTAATTTTTTCTAGGTATTTCAACAACCCAAGATCGATTCAAATCACATATTATACATTTCGACAATTTAACCATTATTTCCTTTTTTTACGCGAGAAAAGAACATAAAACATTGATTTCCATAAGATCCAAAAACAAAGAGGAAAGTGCACGTTTTATCACTTTCCTCTTTGTTTTGGATCACCATTTATAACAAATCTAATAGAATAGCATCACATTAGTGGTTAGTTAGTTTTATATTTTCAAGCAATCACCAATATGCTTCTAATTGATGGAATTTATTAACTCCTGATTCCTTCCCTTTTTAACGAGTTACCTACTTAGACATATTCTTTTTAAAAACAGCCACTTTACTTTTACTGAATAAATATCGTTTTCTACCGTCTTTCCATACGATTACTTTGTCCGGTGCCAGTTGCCCGCTTTCCATTAATCTCTTCATCTTACTTTCTCCAATTTTCAGATAGTGCATAACGTCATGCATATACATCCCATTAGTCATTTGCTTTTCTTGTTTTAAGATTTCTACACATCGTAGTAACTCTTCTTCCCGAAACCAAGTGTTCGATAAATTTCCATTAGCAATCAATAATTTTGGGATCAAGACCTTTCGATGAATAAATTTTAATAGCTTCGAAATAGTTAATCCGTTTACAGTGTACTTAATCAGTACTTGTTGATACTTGATTCCGTCCATAATAGGATTTAGCCTTCCTCGTGATTTTCTTAATAAACTTACTACCTCTTCCTTCAGAATAAGCTTTTGCTGACTAAATGCAGTTTGAACTTCATCCAAAAGCCCTTCCTTAACAAGTTGAGAAATAGAATTCCTCTGAATACCTAAAATTTGTGCTGCCTCTCTCTTATTTATGTAGTTTTGTTTCTCCTTACTCAGATGGTCAATAGTAGATTTCTCAATAAAATGTTGGGTAGTTTTCCCCCTTTGTCGTGACATAATGTTAATTTGACCAGATTCATGAAGTGACTCTAATTTTGGATAAGACATTCCTGTAAGCTGCTTAACTTCTTCTTTTCGTAGATGTCTTTTTGAAAGCAATAAATCTTGATTCTGTTTAAATATCGACAGATCCTTTCGAACAGTGCCGTTCTCCAACTCCTTAACCCAAAATAGTTCATATTCATTTTTGATTAAATCAAAACCTTCTAAATCAAATAAAGCTTCGAACGTTTTCTTCTGTACATACAGCTTCCTTCTTGGCTTCTTTAAAAACTCAGATAAGACGAGATGAAACCGATATGGAAAGTCATGATACATCCAGAAAACATGATTATAGGCTTCTGCTAATAATTCATTTTGCTGCATGCCACCACGACGGTTATGAAAAATTCTGATCTGTTTTTTAGATTCATTGAGGAATGATGGCAATTCTTCCAGCAAGTGAAAGGAATGATAGGCCAAAACTAAGAATTGGTTTAGGTTTAATCCGCCAATATTTCTAAACATTTTAGCTTCATGCATTAGTGCTGCATGAAGCCCACTTTGCAGTTCATATTCTATTGAGTCACTAGAGATCGATAGTGACTTTGTTTGATGGTAAACGTATTTACACTGCTTGCAAAAGCCGTTCATGAACTGATCCATGACAACTGGTTTCTGACAGTTTGGGCAAGTATCCCTTAATCTTGAAGCGTGCCGTAAACAGATCGTTATCGGTTTAAAACCCCAAATTGTTCTATGATATGCGTTCTCTCTATAGCAATCTGGACAATATTTCATTCGATTGCTCAACAGATGTGAATCGTTATTGTGGCCCATTAAATTCAGAAAATTATGGTAGGTTCCCTGATACAAATCACTTTTTTTATTAATATGCGATGCAATATAGGAAAGCTGTTTGTCCGAAAACATATTCTTTAACCATTCTGCTCTTGAAATCCTAAAGAATGCTAGCAATACACCAATCGGTCTATAGTTGGCTCTGCTTAATCTATATAAATAACTAGACGTGCTCTCATCCGTATAACGATTCGGCCTATTAATCAACATGTACTATTATCTCCTCTCTATGAATCTAGTATTCCCGCAATGATACGATACAATACTAGAATAAAAATGTAATATTTATCTTTTAAAAACAAAAACACCTGTAGGTTACAGGTGTTTGGAGATGTAGTAAATTATGAAGTTTTTTTTGTTTGCTTCTTGTTATTCCGCTTTGAATTGTCGTTTTGAGAATTAATAAATGCAGTCTCTTTTTTTCTTTTGATCTCTATAGCGTCAAAGTAATTAAATCGTGCGTCCCCAAATGGATTAATAGCATATCTTTGATTGGAACGAGTTAGCCGATGAAAGGCATCATGAAGTGAATCCTCATTTATGTAATCAATTCCGCGTTTTAATGAAGTTTTTGTCGCCTCGATTAATATATCTTTAATATAGCGTGGTACCCCCTCAGTTACATAATGGATTTTAGATGCTAACATTGGATCGCTAAGGTTCGAATATTCTGAGAATGGCATTTCCCCATCTAGCTTTTTTAAGAATAATCGGAATTTTTTCTGTTGTGCTTGCTCTTCAAAACCAAATGGTTCCAATATAATTCTTCTCGGATATCTCCCATCTATCTGTTCGTTATATTCAAAGATATCTTTCGATTCTGGTAGTCCACATAAGATAACTGGAATATTTAACTCTTCTGTAAGTAACTTGAGCCAATCCGATGCCGTAGCGAGAACATTAAGGGTATCCCGATCGATCAAATGTTGAAATTCATCAAGGATGATCATTTCTGTCTGACAATCACGAACAAATTGAACGATACTTCTGCCCAACTCCTCATCAGTACCTGAGTTTGCGAATAAATCGCCCATCTCCCCTAAAATTTTTGATGCTAAGGCTTTTGGAGTTTTTAATCGAGGCGGAACCTTTACATACAATACCGGAATGATTGTTCCCGTATCTGTTAACTTTCTTGGATGCCTCTCTACGTATTGCTTTACTATGGTTGTTTTCCCAGCACCTGTCCGGCCACTTAGATTGAGTTGTGATGCTTGTACAGATCCCTGCGAAGTGATATGCACTTCCTCGAGTTCGTTATATACTTCTTCATATTGCGGATGCCTCACGATGATTTTCTTAACATGTTCAATTCTTTCTTTATATTCAGGTTCACTGAAAGTTAGTGCTATTCCATTGAGTGAACTAAATGTAGTTGATTTCATTCGTCTTCCCTCTCTTGCAAAGTATATTTAACGAAATGTAACTCCCCAATCATCATCCAACTCATCTTCGAAAAGTAATGGAGGTAAATCAGTAGTTGCTTTGATTACTTCAGTTACTGCTAAACTCGCGAAATTCTGAGAAATCGTATCATTTGATTTTAAATTCCCATTTCCCCTCTTTGCCGTCCTTATAGATTGAACCTCTACAATCGGTGATATCTCACCTAAAAATTTTAATGTTTCAAGTTTCTCCGGAGCTATTTGAGCTTCATGAAGTAGTTGGATTGAAGAAAGATGCTTATAATGTTCAACGGCTCTCTGATCATCGGGTAATTTCTCTAGTTGAGAGATTTCTTTCCGACTGTTTTGGACAATAGCTTCCACATTCTGATAAGCATACACCAAATGCGTTGTGTCAAATTCGTTATATTCTTTATTTTTCCGATGACAATGATATTTCAATTGAGCCCAATGAACCGGATGATTTTCATCGATATGTTTCTTTCGTAGACTGTTTCGAACAGGTTTAGCCTCGAGATATTGGTCACTTTCTTCATTAAATACATAAATTGTTCGCATATCCGAAGGGTTAAACCGTATCCGGACACTTGTATCTCTCTTCTTACGCTTCATTTGATCCAATAACAGCATCAAATCCGTACTTTGGAAAAATTGGCCTTCCAGTTCAATACCTTTGTTCGTAATATTTCGATATTCGATTCCGGTTGATAATAGCATAATTAGATCCTTCTTTTGCATAGGGAGCGTTCTATGCACTCTACAGTCTTTAAGTCCTTGCTCCCATAAGAATGCTGGTGTTCCCCCACGTGAAAGGCTATAATCATTTGCGATAAGATCAACCATAGTAATATGAATAATTTCATGTAGTGCCTTAAGCGTTAGGCACGCTTTTCCAGTAGAGTCATAGAGAGAGCGCATCTTAGGATCTGAAAAGCTGGTACCGGGAATACTGTGGAAAATCTTTTCATTCATGGTTCGAAACATGCGCTCAATTGTCCCCTTTTGGTGCCCGGCTTTCACAGGACAGAACTGAACTTCAATACCAATTAGCCCAAAAAATTCTTCCAAATCCGCTGCATCGTTCACCTTGGCGTTATCGACTACGATTACTTCCGGCTTGCCATATGCTGTCCAATCGTGTTGAAGTCTTGGATATAACGTTCGAATATGCGTTTTGGGCAGCATGGCATGAAGTAAACACTGCTTTATTGCTTTTGCGTTTGGTTCTCCCAACCACAGTTCATATCCTAGTCCATAACCAGTTGCTTTATCAACGGCATGAATTAAATGAAATCGTTCCTTCTTGGAATTCAGAGTATCGACTACAAATAGATCAAGTGGGGTCCAATCAATTTCCACCCGCTGAAGTGGCCTTTCTACATATACTTCAGCTGTAGAGCCATATTTATTTAAATTTGCTTGAACGGTACCATGTCTAGCGCGATCCTTTAAGTACGTCTTCCTTAGATGTTGAATTACCCGGTTGGTTGTTGCTTTTCCACACGGGGTGATTTTACCATCCTCAGGTCGAGTCTCATTAAGCTTTTTAAGTTCCTCCTTCATTTCCATGTGTATTCTTCGATTGGATACATCAAGTCCCTCTTTATCATACTTGTTCAATAATCTCTCGATGATAAGTTGTATTTCTATCGGGATCTTAAATGTTTTGGATCCCTTCAGATTGTCTCGCGGCAACAAACTTCGTTTATCGTGAGTTTCATCCCATCGTCTCTTCCATCGGTATAATGTAGACACAGAGGAGACAAATGTCCTTAAATCACCGGGGAGAGAGTTAATATAGCCTACATAATCTTTAGGTTTTACTTCTCCCTGTAAGATAGGCTCTAATATCCTATATCGTTTATTTATGACGTTCCATTCATCATTGCTATACATGTCGACATCATGTTGTGTTACTTCTGCTTCTTTCACGGAATAATCCCGTTTAACAATTAGCTGCTCTTCGTTCCAAGCTTCTAGCAACTCGTTTACAGAATATATTTCAACCAAGTTGTAAGACAAATTGGTCACTTCAATTTCGTCATGAAGTAAATTTTTCCTGACGAGAAACTCTCTATCCTTCCACATAAACCGTAGTCCTGGTAATATAGCAAATCCCTGCATCTCAATTCACCTCTTCATTTTGAATGGAAACCATAGTTTCTTCACCAAGTTCTTCAGTTATTAATTCTGTATAAACCTTTTGATGATAAATGAGCTTATAAATACATTTATAAAACGTTGATTCGTCCAGATCATTGCAGTTCGATTGAAGCATTTCAAGGGTGGAGGAACCAGTATTCTGCAAAGTGTGAAGAACATAAACCAGATCATTGAATTCCGTCCATTCCTGGCCCATAGCCCGGAGTTTATCTAAATTCTCCTGAAAATAGCCACGGAAAATCTGTTCTTCGGTAACGATATGATAGTCCCAGCCTTGCAATTCGCAATACATACGGCCAATAATAAATTTGATGACATTCTCTGGCTTTTGCGTCATTGACTTTGGTTTTACCTCTATTATTCGAACATGTCCATCGCTAGTTATGACTTTGAAATCTGGATAATATTTTCTGTTTTTTCCTTTGTAATAATATAATAGACCTACAGGCTGCGATTCCACTTGTAGCACATCACGATCAAAGTCAAGCAAACGAACGAAATTTCGTTCTAACCGGCTTTCACAATGAATCATGCAATTGTTCTTAAGAAGCGGAATTTTCCATCGATAATGCCTACCCTTGATAGGTTTAATGCGTCTGGCGGGTTGCTTCTTCATGATTTCGCCTCCTTCCTATAGTTCTTAGATTCTCCAACTCTAGTAAACTATAAACCTATTAATCTCTAATTTATTTTTCCCTCATCTGGCTTAACCAATAATAAAGAAGTTCATCCCTCTTAAATAGATATCCATGTCCATCATCAACTTTTGGCCCAGAAACCGGCTCAATGTCTCTTTCCCTTAGAAACCTGACTAAACTTTCAACAGATTTGACTCGTGTCTGCTGTTTTAAAGCCTCACTTCCTGTTATGTATGTCTTCTTAAAGCGCAAGTAATCTGTCTTGTTTATTATTACAACCGCACCACTACTTAATGAACTAGAGATCAGATATCCTTTTTGTGTCCATGAATAAATATATTTTTTACAAACTTTCAGCTCTCTTGAAATCTCATTGACATTCATATTGTCTTTTTTTAAAAATTTCATGATATCATCTTTTACAAATCTTAATTCTTTAAGTCCGCTATCTTTTTTTCGTGAATACGTTCGTATTTCACCATTCAAAATTCCCTCTATTAAATCGCAAAATGTTAATCCCCAAGTTGACACAATTTTTTTTGCCTGTTTTATATCTATCAGTAACTCATTATCATCTATCTTATAAATAACTCTTTTATTAAGAGTATTTAGAAGTTGTTGTAAAGCTTTATTAGAAAATAGCCATTTTCTAAATCCATCTATTTCTGGGCCACGAATTGCTTGAATAATCCCACGTTCTCTAAATGCATTAACTTGTTCAATACATATTCCTAGACTGTCCATCATAACCTGTGTTGTTACCAATTTGTCATCCGGATTCAAATTGTTTTTGTTTTGACGATAAACTACCCTTTTCCTCACTGATTGACTTATACCATTAAAAGGTTTTAATATTTTTTTGAAATCTTCTTCATTAATTTGCAGTAAATCCAAAAACTTTTTGTTATTGTAAGTTAAAGTTTCCACAAAACAATATCCTGTATCTCCATATTTCGAGAAGTACTGTTTGTATGCTTCTTGTATATTTTTATAATGTGGAAAATTAAGTTTATTAAATATTAAATTATGGAACTTCCAAAAAACCTTTTTATTGTTTTTCTTTACAATCCGATATGCATCCAATAAACAATAAAAATTGCTAGGCCAACCTTGAAAAAGCTCGTATACGATTTGAACTAACTCTGGCATTTTGGAATCTTGCAGCGGTTGAGAATATTTGAGTCTTTTTTCCTTATAAAATTCACCTGAAATTACACCAGCAAAACACAAAATTAAACATACACATGTGAAAAAAGAGTGATTATCAAAGAACGTTGATTCATTTGGTGACTTCGATTTTATGTCATACAACTTTCCATGAAGAAGTTTACTTATTTCAAAATTCAGTGAATCTAAATCTGGCAGTCCTCTGAGATCAAAACCACAATCACAAAAATTGATTCGTTTACGGTAAGGTGATAATATCTTGTTGCAAGCAAGGCACTGATCAAGCAACTTACAATTATGAATGTGACATGTTGTTACTACTGTGAGATCCCAAATCTTTCTCATATATCCATGCTCTCTAAGACATTGAGGGCATACTTGACTTCGATACATAGACGTACCGAAATGGTCAAAATGGTAACTTAATGTTGCCGATTTCACTGAAAGGACATTATGTAAATAGGGTTGAAAAGTTAATAATTCGAGTTGTTTAACGTCTCTTCCTGATAATTCAGCCAACTCACTCAAATCAGATTCCGAATCAAGTACCATCAAATTTTTAGGTTTGTTATATTTATAAAGCCCTGTTGCTTTATATAATTTAAAGGTTTCTTGAACATTATAGTTGGATTCAGACAATCTGATCATATATCCCCTCAGACTTTCATCGTAAATAGTTTGTGGACGATTTATTAGCACCTAAAGTTGACCCCCTTTCCGATTGTGACTCATCAGTCACAAAGTGTTTTATTAGTCACTATTGTATTTCGATATCTATTCTATGTCAATAAAAACTTGCACTTGAAAGTCACATGTTGAATAATTGTTCATTTTTATAGTAGAATTTTATTTAGAGAGGGTGTTTATAATGAATTATGCTGGACTTTTAAATAATTATATTAAAGAAAGTGGGTTAACACTTTCTGTCATCTGTCAACGATTACAAGAGAATGGTATTTCCATTGATCGATCATACCTAAGCAAGTTAAAAACAGGAGCCAAACCTCCTGCATCTGACGAACTTTCAAGAGCTATTTCTGAGGTTACAGGAGGTGATCCAGAAGCATTAATAATTGCCGGATACATAGACAAATCTCCGGAAGAATTAAAGAAAGCTATTGAAGAGTTAAACAATATCATTAACGATTTCCTGGATGTGATACGTTCTAAAGCAACCACATTGCAAAAGTTTGATTTATTGGTAAACATCAAGAAAGAAGTTACTGATAATCCATATGTACAAGGACTACTTGACAATCTCGAGTCTAACGATATTCAAAGTTTTGATTACGAGGATCGTTTATCTTTTCTTGCAATTTATGCTATAGAAACCTTTAATTTTCGAGACAAACTAAAATTGCTTGTAGTAATAAACTTGTTTTACATTGGAATGATCTTAGATAACTCAAGTAATAAGCAATTGCATGCCACAGATAATTCAGACAATGATAGATCTATTTCCAAAATCACTACTAATTTCGCTTCACTTAACAACAAAAAGGAAATCTTATCAGAGGATGAAGCAGAATTTCTTCAAGACTGCTTGTTAGCCTACAGGAAACAACAAGAAAAAATAAGAACAAAATGATCAGCGAAAAAAATAGCCGCGTCATAGACTTCAAAAAGAAGTCTATGACGCGGCTATACACCGTAAAACAATCCACGGTTTTTATCCAGTTGAATTAATATGAAAACGAACCTTGAATTTCCACTTGAAAACTATCTTTATCTTTTTATTTTGAGAACACAACTAGCTATCTTGCAAATTAGAGAAATTGTACATAATACAATCCAAAGGATGATTAAAATAATAACTTTAAGGACTGTCCCTCCTTGTTTGCTTAAGCCTTACCCTATTAATGTTTCAATTCACCGGCTTCATAAACATTTGATCTACATATTTATAAGAATCGAAAAGACCCTGAGACCCGTATGGGAACAATATTTCGTTTTTATCTAATAAGACATTGGACTGGCCAGTAGTCGCGAGCTCTTGCAGAAACGGATTGATCTTTTTTAGATTGTCGACATGCGTATAAGAAAACACCCAAACATTTAAATCGGAAAGCCCATCACCCACAGCGATAATAAGTTCCCCCAGCCCATCATCATCAAAATCATATTGGGTAGCCTGAATCTTGTAGTTTTCTGTTATTTCTCCGTAATCATCGAAAACTGACGCCCCGTCAGCCATGGATATATCCAATGGCCAGGCAACGGATTCTTCCGGAAACATGGCCAAGATTTTCGTACCATTTGGATGATCCAATCCAAATATCAACTCTACTTTGTCTTTGCCGAAGTTCATTGGGAGTATGACATCAGGTCCATATGGTTTCCATTCTAGATGGACCAGGGATTCAGATGAATTCTTTAGAATCAACGCGTCTTCAGCATTTTTTACAGCTAGAGGAGGGATTAACTGAGCAGATACATTTGATTCCGTAAACTGCGTACTTCCCTCTACTATCTGCGTTGACTCAGATGTGGTAGCCGGTGTGACGCTTGGGCTGCCCATCTCTGTAGATTCAGATGTAGAGCAGCCACTGATCAATCCTAAAAGAACACTCGCAAAAATAACTGACCTGAAAGAAATCATTCCATTCACCCTTTCAATACATTCCATTTTTTAAACATTATAGCATTACACTGGAAATGTTTATGTTTTATAATATTAACGTTACTTAACCATAGAATAATCTAAAATGGCTTTTGAAAAGCCTACATTTCCTTTTCAATTTGCTAGGTTTGCCATAGGTGTTCTCTTTATAATAGATTTGTCTTGTCCAAAAATCACCTTCCTCTAGTTTCTCTTTAAATACATTTTCATATGCTTTTCTTGCTGTATCAATAATGTACTTTTTTTGTTCTAGAGTTAACTTTTCCATGTTATATCCTCCCATGTTCTTACAACCATCATTTTGACCACATTTGAACCCTACCTTTGCTTTAGCAAGCTATTTTTGGGGGCGTATTAACTCAATATGTTGCATGAACATACAAAACCCAAAAAATGTCCCAAAGCACCGACACTATCAGGAGGAGTTATCTCTATCGATTCTGCAACCACTTCTTCGATTCTTAACAACCCAAATCCCTGAATCTGTTCTCTTCTTTCTACAATATCTTTCAGTCGCAAATCATCTTAAAATTAACATATGTACTCCAATCAAACTGCGGTGTAATACTTGCAGCCCACACCATTATTTCAAGGTTCTTGGCAGGTTGGTTCTTACATTAAAAAACAAAGTCTTTTCGTCATAGAAATCAATCTAATTATAATAATCATCGAACCTACTTTGTAAATATCTACTTGGATTTTCAATGCCACAACCACCACTAAACTGCGTCACTTTACTTCTCCAAGTAAAATTATACCATGTATTGAATCATATTCATCGTATCGTCCCAACCTTATCCGTATATAACGTACTGAAGTGTTATCCCTTATACAGCAAGTACAATCCAGCTCTTGGATGTAAAATCTATCCCCCTACTCGCTCCAGAACAACAAAAAAGCCCTCACAATGAAGAGAGGGCTATCCCAAATTAACTTCTCACTCAATAATTCTGTTCCAAACTAAGCGTGAACAGCACTTCACATGTGAGGAGTTTACAATAATGATGTCGTGATAGTCTGGATGAATATTACACCATAAGGTTGATATCATACGCTCAAACAGATAATTCTATTCCTGCAGTCCATTTATTGCGTGAGCCTCAATGATTCGTGCATCGCTCTTATTAATAATATAACTCATCATCTCTCGAAATATCATCATGATCCTCGTTGATTCGCTTCACTTCATCCCATAATTCTCTTGGCATTTCATCATTAGGAGTCCATAAGTACTTGTTAATAACTCCTTCGTTACTTCTCGTGCCGAGTTGCCAATATACATTTTTTATTTCTAAAGTTTTTTTATTTACATAGCCATAGTATACTCGAAATGATTCTTCGTTCAAGTCAGCTCCCATTCGAATCATTTCGTTTCTTAACTTTCTTGTACTATTTTGTATAGAATTTATCAGATCGTCATCAAAAATTTCATTAAGCAAATCACTTGGTTTTTCAAATAAAGATGCCATATGATTAAAACTCTTAATTTCCCTTTTAAATACAACCTTGTAGTACTCATCGCATGGACATTCTAATTCTGTATCATCTTTATTATCTTCTCTTTTTGTATTCATTATTCCCCAAAAGTTTTTAGTATAAAGATCATCCGGAATATCATAAATATCCTTTATATTTGAGAGGTATAACCCTAATACATCTGCTTCATTTGTATCGATTTTTCTTGATTTCTCTTGTATTCCTTGCCTATGACTCGGTATAAAAGTATGTCCCCCAGCAGCCCCAACATGATTGTACAATGCTTGTATAACAAACTTGTATCCTGGATTAAAATTCTTTTCTGTTAAAAACTTATCTGTCTCCTCTACCTGTAAGACAATAAATCCTATATATCCCCATCTTCTATTATCCCATACATTAACAAATTTAATTTTCATCTTTCTATACCCCAATACCTAATTTATTCGATATAACTTTTTTGTAATCGTCATAAATAATCAGACTTGTGGTATAGTCATCAACATATTTATGGTATAAAAATGTTTTTGTTGCAGAATATAACTCTTTACGCAAATCTTTCACTGACACATTAAACATCTTTGCTAACTCAACATCTGTAATATTATCATTATTAACAATCTCTATTATCCATTCCCTATTACTTTCTGTGATAGAAGACTGTATTTGATACCACAATCGTTTTTGCATTTCTTCGACTGCTACATCTTCTAAGACTTTGTAATCCCTATTTTTCCACATATGTTTCAATAGCATGAATAGCTGGGATAAGTAATCCATCAAATTACTCATCATATAAGAGTAAATATTTTCATCAGTATGATTATTTCGAAGTCCCATTGCTCCTAGTGCCAAATAGTATTGGGGATCCTTATCCTCATAACAATAAATACAATCAATAATTAATTGTATTCTTTCTGAAAACAGCGAATTTAACTTATTAGCAAAATCCGTAGCAATATATTGAATATAAAAATGTAATGCCTGCAATCCGTTATCAAACTTTTGTTTTGTAATGTTTTCAATTTCATCTTTATCTATTGAACTTAATGCTTTTTGAATTTTGAAAACAACATCTGCTAAAGTTTCAGCTTGTAATGCATTTGCTTGCAAGTTCTTCTTTAATAATTTCTCCCCAGTATTCTGTTCAATTCTTACAAAAATCATATTCAGTAAACCAATAATCGATTCACTGTATTTTGGAGCCTTAAAAACATTTGAATTGAACATTTCCTCCTTTATACTTTCTATGTTGTTATTCACGGACTCAACGAATTGTGTATAATTTGATATTCCTAGATCTACGTTTCTAACTTGTTCACTTAATTGATTCACTTTTTTCACAATTAACTTTTCGCCTTCTGTTAGTAATTCGCTTAAATTTTTTTCAATCTGATTAATATAATCATACAAAATATCAGAAATGGTACCTTGATATATAATCAAGTCATTATTTTTTTCAAAAAATGATCTAACATACTTTTCTTTTTCATCTGCCGAAAACACTTGGTTAAGATTAACATTTTTAAAAGAGCTAGCATGCTTTGTTATATACTCATCTAACTTTTCTTCTAAATACTCATTCTTTTCTTTTAATCGATTTAACTTTATTTCCACATCAATATTTTCTATTCTGTTTACCGTTTTTTTATGTTTATATTGTGAAATTGCTTCTCTTATCCTAGTCTCTATAGTTGCAATTGTTCCAATTGTGCTCAAAATCATGTTCAGATCTATGATTTTCTCCCTCTCCTAACTCTATTAACATAATAATAATTTTAATAAAACATTGATGATAGGTTAAGTAACCTATATCAACGATAGTCTATTCCAACACGAATTACTAGAAAATCTCCAAATTTTTTTAAAAAAATGCCCCATAAATAGCAAAGTCAATATTCTCACACAATCAGTATCGCAGCACCCATTGAATTACTAAATCCACACCCAACGTACAAATGAACAAATTGGCTTGCAGCTTGAAATGAATTATGACGCTCTCTAGACGAACCACATCCTTCAAACAATCGTGCGAAGCATCATTAGCATCTCCAAACAGGTAAATGCGGATCTTAGACACTGCTTCTCAACCGACAACACTTATATTTTGAACAGTAGTCACATCTCATTTTCGAATCATCAATATTACCGACTCCACCTGTGTGGAGTGCTCAGTATGCACAAACCTTATACGATGTGCCTCTAACAATAAAAGCTTGACGACCGAACTTTAACGGCAGTCAAGCTTTTATTTAAAACAATTGGTTTCATCATCCATTTATCAAAACCTAAATTTCAATTATCTCTAAACTACGCTATTGTGTATTTGTAATTTAAAGTTTTAAACGAAATATTGATTTATTCTCTAGACCTCTGATTATAGGAGTCCATAACTCAGATTCGGATGTGGTGTCTAAGACATCTTCAACCATTTGTAACTTAGCATCTAGTACATCAATATAATGAAGTGCAACTGCTTCAGCCATTTGAGGCTGCACAGGACTTCCCCACTCCCCTAAATTATGATGGGAGAGAACTAAGTGCTGTAAAGCGAGTACTTGATTAGAATCAAGTGAAATGTCATATTTTATAGCCGCTTCAACAATCCAATTTGATGCCATAACAATATGCCCAATAAGCTTCCCTTGATTACTGTATTCTGTAACAATACCTAATTGTGCATTCATTTCTTCAGGCTTAGCAATGTCATGAAGAATTATTCCCGCTTTGATTAAGTCGTCATTTAAGAAGGGTCGTTGCTTACAAATGAAATCCCCGATTTCTAACATGCGGACAATATGATATGCTAGCCCGGCAAAATATGCGTGATGATGAGTTTTAGCTGCTGGATATTCCATCAGCTTATCTTCAACTTTTGTAACGCAATGTAATACTATAGTTTTAATATCCCGATCAATGATTCCGTTAACTGTATTCTTAATTGTATGTACTAGGTCAATCGAACGTATGGGTGCCGATTTTACGAAATCCGTTAAAGAAATACCATCGTCATCTCCTGCTTTGCGAATTTTAGTAACTTTTACTTGAAGTTTTTCCCTGTAAGTTTGAACGATCCCTTGAATCTT
This sequence comes from Candidatus Pristimantibacillus lignocellulolyticus, assembly GCA_023639215.1. Taxonomy (NCBI): domain Bacteria; kingdom Bacillati; phylum Bacillota; class Bacilli; order Caryophanales; family Paenibacillaceae; genus Pristimantibacillus (SeqCode); species Pristimantibacillus lignocellulolyticus (SeqCode). Next base: position 3,467,780 of record CP097899.1, on the reverse strand, counting down.
GACTAACTCCATAGGAAAAATGTCTTCTTTTTCTTGTGCGGTCACATCCCAATACTTTGCCGAAATTTCACCACTTGAATCCAAAAGTACAATATCAAAATAGTCTTTTGCAGGGATGGTATTGGTTTGTTTTATCTCAAGTTCTTTCAACAAATAAAAGCCTACAAACTCTTCGTGAATCTTCAGTTTATTTATAAGAATAATATTCTCCTCCATTATTATAATTTGTATTCAACAAGTTTTTTTATATCCAAAATATTAGCTTGTATTGCAACTTCCTGTAGATAATTAAAATAATTTGTATTGTCATTAAACATAATGAATTTTTCTTTCGCCCTTGTTATACATACATAATGATTTTGCAAATTTTCATTTTCATGAATTTTATAATATTTAGAAAAACTGATGACCTGATCAAATTCCAAGCCTTTTGAAGCGAATACAGTCATTACTTTATGTTTTTTCTCATTTATTTGAAAAGCCATCTCATACTTACCTTCACTAATACTCTTGTAGAATTTTTCTGACTCATCGATATTAATAGTAATACCTAAAAATGACGCTAAGTTAGAAAGTATTGAACTCACCATTTCTGGTGATAACTTACCATTATTTTTGAGTCCTCTTATAATCTGATAAACTTCAATTCGAGTCTGACTTCTTTCGTCAATCCCAGTCTTTTCAATAAAATCATATATAGAATAAATAGGATTCTTTGTAAATAAAGCAAGTTCCCACAATAGATTCCCATTTGGAAGTCCATCTTCGATAGGTGTTTTAGGAATAAAAACAAAGTCATATCCGGCTTCCATTAATAACTCAGCTATCCTTTGAGCATCATTATTAATGTTTGCAATTATTGTGATTTCTTTTTTTAAATCTAATTTTTCTTGATCAACTAAATCTTCGAACTCATCTACAAAACCTGAAAAACCGGAGCGGTTATTACTACTGTATTCCTTAATAATCACATTTTTTACGTCATCATTTGCTTTATAATAGTAGTTCGGGTTATGAAAGATGTTTGCAAAGTTTTCAATCTCTTTATGACATCTAAAATTTTTAACAAGTTCATACACTATAAAATTTTCATTTACTAATAATTGAAAGATATTTTCTTTTGCACCTCTCCATAAATATATTGCTTGTTTCGAATCTCCAACGATAAACAACTTAATATTAAGTTTATTTTTCAAAAACATAAAGAATCGATGCATATCCTCGTCTGAATCTTGGTATTCATCGATGAAAACAATTGCATATTTTGATTTAATATATTCTTGTGCTGCAACGGAAGATCCTAAAACATTAAGAGCAAGTTTAAAGTTAAAGTTCTTCTTAATATCTCGAAAACTACCTAAAATCTTATTAATTCTTAATTGTTCCAATCCCGAATCATAATCTTGAAATTTATAATCATTTCCATATTCAATCGTGTAATTACTATCATAATCATTACCGATAGCATCCTTGATAAACGGTCGAATTATTTCATGTTCAATGAAAGAATCATTTGTCATAACAACAAAAGGTTTATTAACCTGACCTGATGCTTTTTTTTTAATTTCCTGCGTTGCTTTAACAGTAAATGTAACTGCAGCAATTGTGCGATGATCGGCTATTTTATCAATTTCAATTGCCATCTTCTTTACCATTATTGTTGTCTTTCCGGATCCTGCGCTTGCTGATACCATTATGTTTCCATTATCGGTCAAGATACCATCTCTTGCTTCTTGATCAATCAAGTTCATGTGGCACCAACTTTCTTAAAGCTTTGAAGAGGGGATGCTTTATTATTTTAAGGCAATCTTCTTTAGTTAACTCGTTTGTCAATTCTATCATATTCAATAATTTATAGTCTTGGAGATACTTAATAGGATCAGAACCTAGTATTTCCTTCATCCGTATATCAATAGCATCAAAGAGATCATGTTCTAAGTCGAGTTTCGAAAGATAAATATCTTCATTTACCAATTGTTGTATTTTATTGTTGTATTGGGTGTATAGTGCTAATTTTTTATCTTTTATCATTTGATTTTTCATCGTACGCGTCCAGTTACCATTAGCAAGGAAGTAATCTATTTCTACAGGATCTAGACTTTCTACTTCTGACTCTTCTGATTCAAGATCTAATAGATTTAAACATCTCTGGAGCCCTATTAAGTCAAAGATTTTAGGTTGACCTTTTTTTGCTTTAAGATCATTATCTGTTTTCACAATCGCAGTAATATTTAACCCCCTAAGTACTTTCACATATGGTCTAAATTTTATTCCGTATACATCTAAAATATAACCACCATCTAATTCAAATGTAGGATGAACTTCTTCTAATATTTTTTCAAACAATGCTTTTTCTGACGGTCCTTCTACTAAGAGTACTTTTTCAGCAAAAAGGGCTGTTGACAATGACCTATTAAGTTCTTTTTTTACGTTTTTATACTCGTCATCCACTTGGTAAATGTATGATTCACTTTCTGTATAACCCTTAGAATAAATCCTAATTAGCGATGCCTTGTCCATTTCATATAATAATTCAGCTGAATGCGTTGATAAAAAGAAATAGTTATATACTTTTGAGTTAAATAACTGTTTTGATAGTGCAATTTGCATGGACCTATGTAAGCTATTTTCAGGCTCTTCAATGAGATATATAATAATTCTATTTCCTTCTTGGGATTTAATAAGGTGATTTAACAGTGAGTAAGCTAATATTTTCTTCCTGCCATCACCAGATGTTGGATATATGTTGTCGTCATTATCCTTCTTAATATAAGGAATTAAGTTCGTAAAATACCCGTTAATTGAAAGTTCTGATTTCATCTCAATGCTAATATTTTCCGTTTTCAATTTTTTGTATTCTTCAGTAATCGTTGTTTGAAAAGCTTGAATTAAATTCATACTGCTGATTTTTCCATTTAATTGCGTTCCTAACTCCTTTATTTCGTTTGAAATAACAATATCGTTTTCATCAAGTTTAGTTTGGTCAAATAGTCTATTTCTATTTTTTTTGAACATCGCATCTAAATCTATTGTTGGATCTATATAGACCACTTTAAATAATTTGTCCAAAACATTAATTATTCCATCTTGGACTATCTCCTCAAGTTCATCAAAATTATTTCCCCAAAATAATTTAGGAAGCCCTATTCCTTCACTCATGTCAAACACGCCTTCTACTTGGAAATAGAAGGCATCCAGTTCGTCACTTGTTCTGGCCCCGCCTACTTTGGAAATGATATGTTTAGAGTCATCATTAGAATCACGATCTGACAAGTCAATACTAAGAGTTATTTTAATTACTTTATCAGTCTGATTTTTAAAAAAATCAGTCTCTCTAAAACCATTTTTACGTACATCTCTGTCTAACAAAAATCTAAGAGCATACATTAAATTTGTTTTACCCATATCGTTCATACCAAAAATAACATTTTGATTTGCTAGTTTAATATCTGTTTTAATAAAATTCCTAAAATTCTCCACAATTAAACTTGTAAGCTTCATAGTATCCTCCTGTGCCTTTTACGATAATGATATTTCATTTTTTTATTTTTTTCCACATATTTCCGAAAAATATTAGATATTACATTTATAAAACTGTATCTAGTCCACGCGAGAGACTATCATACAAAGCAGAAAAAGCCAAACACAATCATATAGTGTTCGACTTTTTAGGTAGACGAAAATTTGAATCCTTACCGCATTAAGGTACAGAGAGCATCTTGCTGTATAATGATACTATGTGAATGAAATATTCAACCACTCCGTCTATTCGACGGAATCAATATCAATATCAATATAATGACTTCTTATTTAAGAATATCCATCCATTCTTACATACTTTAAGGCATGCGTAACCTCGTTAATTTTTCATTGAAGAAAGTGATTTCTAGAATCATGATGAAGTTCCAATCCTGGTTTCATTATGAAAGACTCTAAATATTCAATTAGATATGCAATTAATTGTATTTCTTCCATTTATAACTTACTTTCAACATGTTCCTAATTCAAAATTCTACCTCTTCTTAAATCTATTTCCAACTTCTTCTATGTTTATTTTTAATAAGGTCCTCAAACTTATGAATGACTGCTGTTGCATTGATTTATCGGACTTGCTTAATTCGCCAACCTTACCTGTCATCTTAGATATGTTACGATTTACCTTCGTGTTTGCCCTTTTATGAGATTTGATTATTATTTGATTGTTTTCGTCAGCATCAAATATAACAAAACAAGCGATCAATCGAGATAAGGTTTAGCCTACCTCTCAAAGACCGCTTGTTTCTAGACGCAAACTTAGTTATAAAATCATTTTATCATTCTCCATCAATTTCACCAAAGACCAGGATTAACAATATATTATTTATTCTATCTGTAAAGCATACATGCGAATTATTATTCATCCTATTGCATAAATAAATATATAATGAATATTTATACATTATGTTGAATACGTTGCTATTTTAGCATTTTTCATGAGCCACCTTTGTCATCAGTTGTGGACGTTTTGGCAGCTTTCATGATCCATCACAAACAACTTCACTCAAAAAGAGACATTACACTACTCACCCACATTTACTATAGCCACATGTGCTACACTGCTTACATCCCTCAATATTGATCAACGACGCTGATCCACAAGACGGACAAAGATCAATTCCATCATGTGCTCCACCATGTTGATGCACAGCACTTGAGGCAGCATGCGGTACGAGATCCTCTGTCAGAAACTCCCCCGCAAGCTCCATTTGTTCATATTCCGGCTCAACATCTTTTGCTTGTAAATGCATTTCTAATGCCTTCGCCACTGCATCAGCAATCGATTCTACTCGATTATTACCAAATCCTATTGCACCAGTGCCGCCGATCCCTTTCAAATGTTTAATGAGTAACGCAACTTTATTACCATGATCGCCATAACGTAAGAACAATGAGCAAACTCTGCCTAGCGCTTCTGCCATCGCAAATACATCTGATCCCGCTTTACCAACGATTAAGAAAATTTCTGAAGGAACATCATCGAGATCATTAATAGTAATGTACGCCATACCAAGTGGCGTATTCATGCGATACGTTGCTCCTTTCAATACTTGTGGACGACGTTTATATTGACGATCTTCATTATTAGTAGCAACTACTTTACCACTTGCACCAATTGGCCCATCAGAAAGACTATTTAATGAAACAGCTTGTTTCGCTAAGCTAGTAATCGCATCTGTCTCAGGCTCTGCTGTAACAACCTTTTCTTTCTTCGCTTCATCCTTGCTTGGTGCGGTAGATAATACTTGAACGTCACGACTACCATCACGGTAAATTGTTACCCCTTTGCAACCTAGCTCATACGCCATCTCATATAATTTTTCCGTTTCCTCAACTGTAAAGTCATTAGGACAGTTAGCAGTTTTGGAAATAGAACTATCCACCCAACGTTGAATCGCTGCTTGAACACGAATATGATCTTCCGCTGTAAGCGTCATTGCTGTTACGAAGTAGTCAGGTAAATCCTCATTCGGATGAGAATCGATCCATTGCTGAGCAATGGGTACATACTGCACATCAAATCCTAGACGACTTTGACGATAATATTCGAATGCAAAATAAGGCTCTATTCCTGTAGAAGTTCCTACCATTGTTCCTGTACTACCTGTTGGTGCTTGTGTAATTACTGTTACGTTTCGCATCCCTGTTGCTTCGATTGCTGCTTGTACTTCTGGGAATTCAGCAATAATGTTTTTCATAAATCCGCTTTGCAAATACAGCTCACGATCAAACGCTGTAAAGCTACCTTTTTCTGCAGCAATTTCAGCTGAAGCTAGATATGCTGCTTTTGCGATAAAACCATATAATTTATCTAGAAAAACTAATGATTCCGGTGATCCATAACGAACTTTCAGCTTAATCATCAATTCAGCGAGACCCATTGATCCAAGACCGATGCGACGTTCTTTCTTCTGATTAAGCTCATTCTCAGGGAAATGATATGGCGTTTTGTCGATTACATTATCAAGGAATCGTACAGACCAATTCGTCACTTTCGCAAGTTCATCCCAAGCAACATCATCATTCTCTTCATCATAGAACTTGGACAGATTTATAGCAGATAAGTTACATACTCCCCATGCAGGTAATCCTTGTTCACCACACGGATTAGTAGCAATAATCGGATTAAAGTACCAACTGTTAGACATATTATTGTAGCGTTCCATAAATACAACACCGGGTTCAGCTGATTTCCAAGCAGATTCAATAATAGCTGACCATACTTCACGTGCTTTAACCGTCTTATGAATGATTACTTTCTTACCTAGTGCCTTCCATGCAGTTAGATCGCCAGCCCATAGATCATCGTATCCATCTTCTGTCGTATCAGGGAATACAAGATCCCAATCACTATCATGTTTAACTGCTTCCATAAATCCATCACTCACACATACCGACAAATTCGCATTCGTGATCTTACCCATCGACTGTTTCACTGTAATAAATTCTTCTATATCAGGATGCCAATCATTGATCATTAGCATTAATGCACCGCGGCGACTACCACCTTGTTCGATTAATCCAGTTGTATAACTGAACAATCCACCCCAAGATACAGCACCACTTGATGACCCATTGACACCAACAACGACTGCTCTTTTCGGACGTAATGAAGATAGATTAATACCTACACCACCACCACGAGCCATTATCTCTGTCATTTCTGTTAATGTAGACATAATACCGCCACGACTATCCTTCGGTGATGGAATGACGTAACAGTTGAACAATGTTAATTCTTCACTTGCCCCTGCTCCAGCAGCAATACGTCCACCAGGAACTAATTTCCAATCATCTAATATATATTGAAATCTCTCTTGCCATATTGCTTGCTTGTCCTCTGCTTCAACAGATGACATGGCGCCAGCCAGTCTTGACCACATTTCTTTGGGAGTTTTCTCTATCGTATGAGTAAGTTTACTAATCGTGGATTGAACAACGTCACCATTGCGCATTTTCACTTCAACTTGATCACCTTGACGTGACAATATTTCGCCCGCTTCCTTTACAGGAAATGCAAGATCATCCTTCAGTAGCACTAGTACAGTGTCACCAACTTCTACTTTTGAAGCCTCTGCATTTTTACGTGCGTATCTATCCAAAAATATTTTCTCACTTAATCCTTCCAACCGGTTCATATCAGTCACTCCTCTTCTCCATTACTATATGTAGTAACAAAATGATTATACCACACTATATATAGTTTAAAATTTTAATTTATGAAATTTTTATTACAGGTACATTAATTACATATAGAATATTTTTTATCCATAAATAGAGTGCTTAACATTATAAATCTGACCTATTTTAGATCAATGAGTCAATGATTAATGTCACTTAGGTCCAGCGATTAAGCTACCCTACTTAAGCAGAGATTATGTTGTTGATGTTTGGGGAATACTAGAAATAGAAATTAAAAAGTCTTCTTTTTGAACTACCACTAGCATTTATTATCACATATTGAAGGAGTACCTATGAACAATCGTCTCATACCCTCACAGCCAGAAGAAGAAGTCGTCCATAAGCTTATTCATCCTGCGGTTCAAACGACTTTCGAGCGACAATGGTTCCAACAGTTACAACAACGTATCGAACATAATGGGCCATGGGATCAGTGGGCTATGTACCAATTAGCGATGGAAGCTAAGCAAGCAACCATTATAGATAGTTTCGAAGAACTACAATGTTTACGTTCGCTTCCCACACTAGAACCAATGCCACATCAATTGGATACAGCTCAGCGAGTGTTACATGAAATGGGCGGAAGAGCAATTTTAGCCGATGAAGTTGGATTAGGAAAGACGATAGAAGCTGGACTTATATTGAAAGAATATATCGTGCGTGGACTTGTAAAACGCGCGCTTATTCTTGTTCCTGCTTCATTAGTATTGCAGTGGGTACGAGAATTGAATCAGAAATTTGGTATCACTGCTGTCGCGCAAAAAAAAGCACATACTTGGGGTTACGATATTGTTGTCGCTTCTATCGATACAGCTAAACGTGATCCGCATCGTGAAACGGTACTTGCAACAGATTACGATCTCATCATTATTGATGAAGCGCATAAATTAAAAAACAAAAAAACGACTAATTACCAGTTTGCTACTCAATTGAGTAAAAAATATTGTCTATTACTTACTGCAACGCCGATTCAAAACGATCTGGATGAGTTATTTAATCTTATATCTCTATTAAAGCCAGGTCAGCTAGGTGCCCAGAGTGATTTTACTAGCAACTATGTTGTCGATAAACGAATTCCGAAAAATGAAGACCAGCTTCAAGATGTTCTCTCGTCTATTATGATTCGTAATCGTCGTGGTGATGGAGGTATCCATTTTACGAAGCGTATTGTGAAAAACATTACACTACAACTGTCTGCTGAAGAACAAGCACTATATGATGCAGTAACGAACTTTGTAAAGCAACGAGCGCAAGATGACAGCATAGATATGAGTAGCATGTTATCTCTAGTAACGCTTCAACGGGAAGTTTGTAGTAGTCGTGATGCTGTATTTCTTACTCTCGTCAATATGTTCAAAAAAACAAGCGAAGAATCACCGTTGCGAGCACAGATTTGGGATATTGTTGAGAAAATTCGTAGCATTACTTCTAACTCAAAAGCTGATAAAGCACTAGAACTCATTCAAAATTGCGAGGAAAAAGTGATATTGTTCACAGAGTATCGTGCTACTCAAGAGTATCTTTTACAATTTTTCCAATCACATGGCATCACTGCTGTACCTTATCGTGGTGGTATGAACAGAGGTAAAAAAGATTGGATGATGGATCTATTCCGTGGAAATGCTAGAGTACTTATCGCAACAGAAGCAGGAGGAGAAGGAATTAACCTACAATTCTGTCACCATATGATTAACTTTGATCTTCCTTGGAATCCAATGCGCGTGGAGCAACGAATTGGACGTGTTCATCGTCTTGGACAAACGCATGATGTTCATATTTTCAATCTATGTACACAAGGAACAATCGAGGAACATATTTTGCATCTATTACATGAGAAGATTAACCTTTTTGAGCTTGTTATCGGTGGATTAGATCATATTCTTGAAAAATTAGAAAGTCGTGACGGTTCGATCGAACAGCGTCTTGCCAGGGCAATTCTAAAATCTCAAGATGAGAAGCAACTTCAAGAAGAGCTGAACGTCATTGGAAGTACGATTCACGAATTGAAACAGCAAGTCAAACCGTAAACTTGAGAATTTTTATTACTGAGAAGTTGCTCATAGTAGTTATATGAAAAGTTGGATTTTGCTTCCGATGCAACTTTTCATTGCGGAGAAGTTGCATCGGAAGGTTCAATGAAAAGTTTTAGGAGGGTCACTATGAACAGCAAAGAGATTCATCGATTTGTACAGCGATATTTAGAAGCAACGCAATGTTCTATTCTCGAAAAATCGCCGTATCATTTCAAAGTAAAGCTATCTCCAGCAGCAGATCGTGAATTAACGAATCGACATTATTATTGGAGCTTTATTGATCGTGTCAATGAAACCCCACAAACGATGAGCTTTCTATTCGTAACCGACGATGATAAATATAATGAACTAGTCGAATCCACTCCGGTTGTAGAGCCAGTAGCCAAAACAGTTGAGGAGTCAAGCTTTGAAAGAGCGTACGGACTTGTCCCGAAACCTATTGCACGTGTGCCTAGAGAACATCTTCATTATGGCTCTGGTCGTCTTGAGCAACTCTTTCAATCGACCCAAGACAACGGCAGCTACGTTTGCCTATTTCAAGAACTAAGCGCAAAGGCACTTCATCCCTATGCCTCCAGACCATATACTGTATGGCTTGGTGTTAATTACTGCGTTGAGTTCAGTTCAGACCGCAAACGAGAAGAAATTCATAGTCTTGGCATATCGCTTGTAACAGGTCATTGTGTTGAGTCATTTCAAGATCGTCTAGAACAGATTAAGCTCTCTCCTCGCATTCCGCCCAATATTCATATCGCAAAAAATGGTATTGCTTATGCAAAAGCTTTAACCATTGCGGAGCAAACGATTGAGCGTAAATTAAAAAATTATGACTATCGCTGGGCAGAAGATGCTCAAGGGAGACTAGCCGAAGAACTTGCCAGATTAGCAAGTTATTATGAACCTATGATTGAACATGCACAAGATGATGAGCATCGTGAGAATATACGAAGCATCATTCATAAGCGTGAAGAAGAAATTCGTTGGCAATATGAACCTAGAATCACTGTATCCGTCATAAACTGCGGATTATTTCATCTAGATGGCATTGATTAGTGGCTATATGACGACTTATTCATCTTATCGGCAAAAATAGAACTCAGGACAATGCATACTGATGACAATTTATAACAGTCTTCTTGAAGCTTGTCCACTATACTTCTAATGAGGTGATATCATGCATAAAAATCCATTATTTAAAATGATCATTCGAGTGATGATCGCTTTCCTGCTATGTAGTAATTTATCTATACTCGCATCCGTAACTATTCATGCTAAAGTTCAAGCACTGTCCGTTAAAGATCAAGGAGAGTTATGGGTTGATGAACTATCCAATCAACCTGATTTTGCAAATTGGAAAGAAGCTGAGCTTACGATATCTCCACTCGGCCCGGGAACGCATAGTTGGTTAATGTTAATTCAGCACAGTAAATTAGGGAACATCGGATATATGGTTATACACAGTGATGATAAAGGTGGCTATGTACTCGGGGAGTACGGGTTAGGATCGGATGACTCACTACAATACTTATCTTCTAATAGATACCAATTACGTTATTACGATCCATTGCATATGGTCGTATCGCAACAAGTGAACAAGACCAATCAGTATTTCGAACCATTTTCATTGGAACAATATGACATAAGCTCTAAACATTTAATTGCTGCAAAAGTTTCCGCACAAAAACAAATAAGGCATGGATTAGTATTCTCGCATGCCTTATTAACTGGTTATGAATATCAAACATATTTTGCTCCTTATGATGTTATGCCTTGGTTAACAACAACAGCACTGAATTCCGATTTCGAGAACGATACTTCGATTGAAAATTTGATCGAGTTCGGTAGTCAATTACGTTATACTAGCTCTATCTGGAGTGATCAGATCGAAACGATCTACTCCGTAACAGGTTACCACGAATGGGAATTATTTGATCTATATATTGAACTACAACAAGACGATGAAAATTTGAAACGATTCATTCCATTTGATTATTTACTGCAACAAGGCAATTTTTACGCACCACAGTAATGCCATTATTGATCTTTTTTCTTTATCCACATTAACAGAGATGCTCCACCGACACCAAACCATTTCGGTAGCCATTGCTCTTTTGTAGCTTTGGCTTCTTTTTTTGCCTGTCTACGATCTGCAACTGGTGTTTCGATATACTCTACAAACTGTTCTGTTATATACTGCACATATTCTTGGCCTGTTATCTTACCCATCATCCATTACCTCCTAATCTTATTGTTGCATAGTTTGATTAATCCCTCTGTATGCAAGAAGTCACTTCGAAAGCATTAATTAATCTTTTTTAACTTTATACTTTCAGTATGACCCCTTCCTACCGTCACCATTCATGAATGAAACTAATCAATACGAGCCATCCTATAGCAATATTGACTTGATTGGTCGAAGAGAGGCTGGAATAGCATGAAAAACCAAAGCTTACTACTTAAGATTTTACTAAGTTCTCTCGTAGCAATAATCAGCTGGTCCTCCAATACAACACAAGCTTCATACATTAATTCACCAGTAGTTGCTGAAGAGGATAGCACTTTGTTGCATAACGTAGATGCTGAATTATTGAGATTAATCAATGTAGATGGTCCATATACAGAAATTATGTTTCCTACAACAGCTGTAATTATCGATGCAGGCCATGGAGGGATAGATGGTGGTGCTTCATACCAAAATATTCTAGAAAAAGATATTAATTTGGCTGTTGCCAAAAAGTTATACGCCATTTTACAAAGTAATGGTATCCCAACCATATTGAATCGTACTGATGATTATGCATTAAGTGATGAAAATGATTGGCATAAAACGTCATCACGACATCTTAAAGATTTATCACAACGTATGGGATTAACTCGTGAGATTGAACATGTCATCTTCATCAGCTTACATGTTAATGCTACTACTAATACTAGAGCAAACGGACCACTTGTATTACATCAGCACACAGGAGAAAGTGCATTGTTAGCAAACAATATCCAAGCTCCTATGAATGACTTATTTGGAACATCTAAACATGTGGTTCCAGTAAAAACTTTCTATTTGCTCAAATTCATAAAAACTCCTGCAGTGCTAGTGGAGTTAGGTTTTATTAGTAATGCTGCAGATCGCGAGCGGCTAGTAACAAGTAGTGAACAGTCAAAAATCGCTTCAGCAATTGCAAGTGGAGTGTTACAATATCTCTGGATCAATTAAGCTATGAAGTATTAATTCACTTACACGAACGAGCTGTCCACGTTGTGCAAATTGTGGAATTGCCCGCAGTATTTCACTTGACGTGTATTTACCCGCTGCACCAACATGTCCAATCATGACCGTAATTTGTTGACTTTCCATACGAGCATATGCTAACTGCATTTGTTTGTGTACATGCTCTGCGCTAGCGACATCATCTAGAAACATCTGATTTTCAGCATAAGGTACTCCCAACTCCGCAGCTACCTTGGGAACAACGGATTTGTATGCAGTTTTACTATCCAAATAATATAAATTACGTTCTTTACACACTTGTAAGACGACGCGCATAATCCGTTCGTTGGTTGTTATTTTTGAACCCATATGATTATTCATTCCAACAGCATGAGGAACATTGTCTATAGCTTGTTCAACTTTTTGCCGTATTTCTTCATCTGTTAGATCTGCTGTTATAGCTCCAGGACCTAACCATTTCCTTAACCCTTTGTTTGGTTCCATTGGCATATGGACGATAACTTCATGGCCAGCTTTGTACGCTGCTTCAGCATCCTGTGTTGAAGAAGGTAGAAAAGGCATTACCGCTACCGTTATTGGAATATTTAGTTTTAAAATCGCTTCTGTTCCTTCCATATTGTTTCCTAGATCATCTATGACAATTGCCATTATATGCGTACCTGATGTTATGTTCTCACTATATACTTTCTCTTGGTCTTCCGTATAGAACGACAAAGCGATCATGAGTGCAGTTATACCAATTGAAATTCTTTTTCCCGTCTTCATTATCTAGTCACCTTTCATATTCGCAAAATATGTCATTATGTTGTCCTATTTCCAGTAGCTTATGTATGCATACAAAAAGAAGCAGGATTAGAGATAATATTGCATCTCTGATCCTGCTTCATAATCAATATTTAATTCACTGGAGCTTAATTGGTTTAGCTAGAATTCGTCCAATTATTAGAACAAATCTTCAAACACACTAAATACTGTTTTTTTCTTTTTCTTGTATGGACGGCCATACTTATCATATCCATATTTACTATCGTCATGTTTGTAACTATCCTTGTTGTAAGGTTGCTGATAATTTGACTGTTGATAGTTCGGTTGTTGATTATGCTGTTGTTGATAATTTGGTTGAACGTGACCATAATTCTGTTGATTATAAGGTTGTTGAGTATATTGTTGTTGATTGGAAGACTGTTGGTTAAAAGATTGTTGATTTGCCCTTTGCTCATTGGGATTGTAAGATTGATCTATTGAAGTTCTTGGAAGTTGAGCAGCTACTTGAGATTGTAATTGTTCAAATTCTTCTTGAGTCTCATTAATACTTTGCATTAACTTCTCTAATTCACCACGGTCAAGCCAAACACCTTTACAACTAGGACAAATATCAATTAATACTCCACTTTTCTCAACTTCTCGTAACGTGACTTGATCGCATACTGGACATTTCATACAATCACCCCTGTAATTTTTGGTTAGCTTCCTATTCGATGCCAATTAAGCTCCCAGCAGTACTTCGTTTTCAAGGTTTTTTTGAAATTCCCCTAAAATTACTTTTATATGACAAGAAGCTTATTATCAGTAATTAATTCACGATTGATGGTCTTTCTTCTGTTGCAGCAATATATACATACTCTCTGCTCAGTTTAACAACTCGTCTACTTTTCTTACGGATCATTACACAACTATCGTCCCAGGCAACAACAATACCTTGAACATCATTACTTTCAAGATTATCACGAACTACACGTACCGTTTCACCTGAAACACGGTATTCATTCAACTGATCTTCAGATATCATTTCAAACCTCCTAAAACTTTTTGTAGCTATTTAAGCTACTTCTTGATGACAAAAAGTTACTTCGTAAGCATTGACCTAACTTTTTGTAGCTATTTGAGTTACTTCTTGATGACAAAAAGTTACTTCGTAAGCATAAACCTAACTTTTTGTAGCTATTTAAGCTACTTCTTGATGACAAAAAGTTACTTCGTAAGCATTGACCTAACTTTTTTTAGCTACTTAAGTTACTTCTTTATTTACGTTCCATCACATATTAAGTTACAGGATTTGTTTGCATTTACAAAAAAGTCTCAATGAACGCTTCGAAGCGTATCATTAAGACTTTCTCAATCTATTTATTCATTAATTGCGTGATCTTTGGAATCTATCGTTTCGTACCATTCATCTAATACCCGAGAAGACATAACCTGTTTCTCAATATAGTCAACTTGCTTATCAGTAAACTGTTCTTTCCATTCACTTGATAATTCGTTGCATAACTTAACAATTGTAAGTAATTCAGACCATGCAACGTATCGTTTATACCAGAAAAATTGAGGATGCTCCAGCATATAAGGATATAAGTCATCAAATTCTGTATGCTTACAATCTAGTGCACGTTCGAAAGAAATTTTTGCACTAGTAATCTTTTCATTTAAGAATTGTTCAGTAATATGTTCCATTGCTTACGCCTCCCCTTGGTCTTACTTCTATTATATAAGATGAACAAACTTAATCACAACTAAATTCGACTGGAAGTTAATCTTTGAATATAACTTCTCCTGAATTTAGAGATGCAATTTTCACAAGTGATTCCACACGAACACCTTGCTCGCGGAAATAATCTGCTCCTGCTTGGAAAGATTTTTCTACAACAATTCCCATCCCTATAAGCTCAGCACCTGATTGTTCAATAATTTTCACGATACCACGAGCTCCGTCACCATTCGCGATAATATCATCTATGAACAAAATTTTATCAGTTTCACTTAAAAACTGTTTGGAAATAACAAGATCGGAAACCATTCCTTTAGTGAATGAAGGTACTCTTTCAAGATATGAGTTTGGATCATTAATAACGGTTTGTTTACGTCTAGCAAATACTAATGGTACTCCCAATTGTAATGCTGTAGCAAATGCAGCCGGAATACCTGAAGATTCAATAGTCAACACTTTCGTAATGCCCTCATTAGCAAAACGTGAAGCAAGTTCCTTACCCATATCCATTATTAGCGAAGGATCGACTTGTTGATTGATGATGGAATCTAATCTCAAAATATCATTTGTTACAATCGCAGATTCCTCTAAAATTCTTTGTTTTAATTGTTCCATATAAATCCCTCCGCATTCAAATAAACGTTCAAAATCGTTTACAATCAGTTCATGATTTTGAATTCCCACCAGTTTCTCTTTTACGTAAAATAACACAGGATCGCTCTTCTAGCAAGTGAAGTCGTCACATCTACAAATATTTGGTTGTTTCCTACAAGCAAAATCTCATTACCTTGGCACAAAAATCCAATGCTTGTCATGCTTGTCTATTTCACTTCATACAATAATAAAAGTGAATGTTCAAAGTTCGCTTTTTGAACTACCTCTTCCAATAGAGGTACTACTTCTTAAAATGAATGTTGAAGTGAGGGAATCTTATGAATCGACAAGATTGGATCAAATCGCTACAGATCGCGGCAATTTATATGGGCACGATTGTTGGAGCTGGATTCGCGACTGGTCAAGAAATATTACAATTTTTCACTAAGTACGGCCAATGGGGAACTGTCGCAATTATAGGCGCTACTTTCTTATTTATATGGCTTGGTAATAAAGTCATGCTTTTAGCCCATCAAATCAAGGCAAAATCTTACGAAGATTTGAACATTGCTTTATTTGGACAACGATTTGGCTCATGGATCAGTATATTCATGCTTGTCGTCCTTCTTGGTGTATCAGCGGTGATGTTAGCAGGTGCTGGGACTGTATTTTATGAAAATTGGGATTTGCCATATCAGTTAGGTTTAATCTCAACTTGTATCGTCTGCTTCTTCATACTACGAAAAGGTTTAACTGCCATTATCGCTGTAAATTCCATCGTTGTCCCCATTATGCTTGTCTTCACATTTATTATCTTTTTCGATACGTTAGAAACACCTTATACAAGCAACTTTCTACGTGCACATACCGATTTCCCACTGTGGACGATAGTTAGTACACCATTCCTATACACAGCCTTCAATCTGTCACTAGCACAAGCTGTTCTAGTTCCAATCGGAGCACAAACATCTAAGCCAAGTATCATTAGATGGGGCTCCATCATAGGTGGTCTAGGAATCGGCTTCATGCTTATGGTTGGACATATCGCATTGTCAGCACATATGCCAGGAATTACTCAATTTGCTATCCCAATGGGTGGTATTGCTAGAAGCCTTAGTCAAGTTGTATACGTCATCTATATTTGTATTATATTTGCTGAAGTATTTACTACTTTACTTGCTGATGTGTATGGGTTAGCATTACAGATTCACGAAAGATCTAAGCTCTCCATTAATCTAATCGTTATGTTCACTCTAATTCTGTGCTATTTGCTAAGTCAGATCGGGTTTGGCGTTCTACTTTCGACGCTATATCCGTTATTTGGTTTTATTAGTCTAGGATGGTTTTTACTCATTGCTATCAAAAAACTGACCTGACTAGATTTTAACTTGATTCAGCATTCGACTGACTTCAAATAATTAAAGATTACAACTCTATCTTTCCATTTGAACTGCTATAGCATCGACCGCTACCGCTTGTAATTGATCTCTCGTGTACGGATGACAAGTAAAGTATAATAGTTGTCTATCTCTAGAAACTTCGCTTAATAGTTCCATAGCCGCCTGTAATCGGACCATATCAAAATTTACACAAGGATCATCTAACACTAATGGTAAATTAATATGATTCACCGCAGCCTCATGGATCGCTAGACGAATACATAAATATAATAATTCAGAAGTACCTCGACTTAGCAATTCGCTTTCGACTAAGGCGCCATTACTAGCACGTAACTGCAGGGTCCCGCGTTCTGCATTTCCAATAATTTGCGTATATGAACCATTCGTTAGTTTTGCAAAATATTGTGAGGCTTTGAGAAGTACAGCAGGTTGACGTTCCTGTTCGTACTTCTCTTTCGTATTTTTAATAAGCAATTTACTTATAGAAAGCTTCATATATTGCGCAACATATGCTTCAATTTGCGATATAACTGCTTCCTTTTTTAATTGAAGTTGTTGATGTTCATCTGAACTAACTAACCGTTCTCGCTGCTGTAATAATCTTCCCTTTTGTTCAATGATATGCTGTTGCTCAGCGTGTAAATCATCCAAACTTTGCTGTTCGGATATAGCTTTTTCTCGTATCCCGTCCTCATCATACTGAGTGAACATACGATCCAAATCATCAACTTCCTCAACCGTAAGGCCTGCTTTACGCTGTAGTGCTAGTCGCTCATATTGAACTTGCCATAATTCATATGCCTTCAAATGCTCTACAATAGCTAGCAGCTCACCAATCGTCGTTGTTTGAGACTGTTCATAATATTGCGCCAACTGATTGTGCAATTGTTGTAATTCTTGCTGCTTTACGAGTTGTTGTTCATGTAATTTCTGTAATTGTAACTGCAACGCTGCCCGCTCCGCTAGCTTGTCTTTTTGAATCTGAATCTGACTTCGCATATTAGATAATTGAAGTTGTTGTGATCCTTCAGGTAACGGCTCTAACCAGACGGCCTGGGTTAATTCATACACATCATCTACATATTGATCAATTTGTTTTTCATACTGGGCAATCAACATTTGTTGCTTATCATAGTTGGAATAATGATGTTGAATATTTCGATACAGCTTCGTAACCTCTCGAAAATCGTCACACTCACATTGTGAAGGTAGTTGTAGCTGCTCGGCAAGGCGAAGCCACTGTTCATTAACTTGATCTTGTTGATCTTGTAATTGTTGTAACTGTTTATCAATGCTATGTTGATCTAACTCCAAATGCTCGGCTTGTTGTTCCACAATTAAAGCTTGTTGCACTAATTGTTCTCGCTTCTGTAATAATAATTGTAAAAAGCTGATCTGCTCTTTCAAATCTCTGCGATGTTCGTAATAATTACTATCATTAATTGGTTGATTAAGCTCCACAATAAGCGATAGCGCCCGATATAAGCCTTTCATTCCTTCAGCTTGATCGTCGCCAGTCTCACTATTTCGTAACCCCTTCCTGCCGTTCCTACCAGACCATACCATCCCAGTCATTAATACTGCAATCAACGTCACTATAATAAGAATAGGTGATAGCCAACTATTCCATGATGCTAGCATAACTTTAGTTGATACTAATAGTGTTAATATCACCAATATAACGGACAAAGTAGATTGCATCATAATACGCATAGAGACAAATTGATTCCTCTTAGATCTATTGGTGTTATGAGTTCTATTAGCAACTTGAGCTCTACTATTGTTATTTGTTCTACTCGATCCATGACTTCTGCTTGTAATTACTGAATCACTTTGTGAGGAGATATTACGCTCTGTGGATATCTCATTCATTCTTTCATAATCATATTGGCGGTAAGCCTCATCAAGAATAATCGTTGCTTCATGTAGTTCTGCTCTTGTTTGTGGCAGCAGACGATGTTTCAGTCGAACCGCCTTCAACTCTTGATCTAATTGATCTTGTTGGTTTTTAGTTAATATCATTTGCTGATCGAGTGCTAGTAATTCTTGATCATATTTCATTTGATCTTGTCCTAGACGCTGTTGCTCTAATTGCAATTGCTGCATGGACGATAATAATCGTTCATATTCTGCTAATTGCTGAGCTGTTGGATTAAGCTGCCTCAATTGTTCCTTTGTCCAATAACTTGGTAACTGTTGTTGCAGTTCTACAATTACTTGTTCTAGTTGTTGCAGTTCATCTTGGCGAATGGCTAATTGGGATTGCTGTTCTGTAATAACACTACTTAATTGGATATAATGGTCCACCGTTGCTGCGCGCGATATCATATCGTCGTTCACGTTAATTGCTGCTATTTGCAGTTCTAATTGCTCTTCTGCAACTTGAAATTGGATCAGCTCATTGGAAATTAGGTGATCACTAGCTACAATTTGCTCTACATGTTGTGTAAAACCATTAGGCATCGCTCGAACATATTGTAGCTGCTCAAGTTGCCAACTGACTTCTTGCTGCTCTAACCACCATCCGCGCTGAGATACTACTCGATTCATCAGCTGTACAATGGTTTGTTGCTTTGTAAGTTGTACCTGTAACTCTTCATAACGACGATCGCATTGCTCTATTTCTAATTGAACAGCATTATATTGTTCAAGTTCCATCTCCACTTGCTTATATTGCTGTTGCAGTTGTTCATATTGCTTAAGCTCTTGAATAAGCAGTTGATTCTGTCCTCTTGGTTTGAAGAGCTTGTCCTGTTCCGCTATAAGTTGTTTCTCTAACTCAGCAACTTGCTTACCACTTTCCCAACTTGCATGATATAAATATTGACTCAATTCACTTTCTGTCATCACACTGGTTGCTTGTAATTCATTCAATGTAATGGCACTTAATTGCTGAAATAATCGAGCATTAATACCAGATAGAAAATTTCGTTCAAGATTAGCTTGCTCTACAATAGTGGAGGTCGTAATCGGGATGTAACGCTCGTTCTTGTGATCCTTCTGGGCTCTTGCAAGCTGCGCTTTACCTTGATGCTGCTCTCGATATCGGGTTAACTGATAGATTTCATCATTATCAGTAACAAATACGATACTGCCTCCATGACTTCCCCCGTACACTGGCTCAAGAAAGCGACCCACTTGATTTTTTCGCGAAAATCCGAATAACATCGTATAGATAAATTGAAACAATGTACTTTTTCCAGCTTCATTATGTCCGTAAACTACAACAAGTGGTGCATCCAGTTGTAATGTTACATCTTGTAGCTTACCAAACCCATTAATATTCAATTCTAATAGCTTCATATACTCACTCCTTGATCTTGATGGAGAAGGAGCCATTCTAATACTTTTTGCTTTGCATCAGCTAGCTGAGCCTGTTGTGAAGTCTCGTCTAATGTTACCTTGTCTTGTGTCGATGCCGTTTGACGTAAATATCGACTCAATCCTTGATGGGTTATTAACCCTTGTTGTGCTTCAGCAAATAACTGTTTCATTTGCTCTGGATCTACTATTAATTGTTCATAATACGTTAAGAAGTCACCGATAAAACTTTGTTCCTGACGAAGTAACGCTTCATCATATTGTACTTGGGTATGTAGTTGCAATTCGTATATATATAACCACTCACTGCTCGAATCATCTTCGTACATGCTTTGAATATGCGTCAGCATCTGCCTTGTATTACCCGTTTGTTGTAACAGCTCATGGATATACCCACTACCTGTTAGCTCAATTGAAAGTAGTATGCTGCACTCTATTTGCTCTGCTAACAGCGTTGACGTGTGGTGCTCAATCGTTGCAAGAAATTGTGCTTCGTTCTCAATGGATGAAACATCAATGGCGATTTGAAGCCATCTAATCGGTGCTAACGATAGAAAATGTATTGTTGTTTCGTGCTGCTCGTTAACGGTGACGAGATAACATCCTTTATCGCCACTCTCTTTGCGATGTCTGCCTTGCGTGTTTCCTGGATATACAACATATGGAGATTGGTGTAACACTTGACGCTTATGGATATGACCAAGTGCCCAATAATGATATTGATGCGCCAATAAATCAGACAAATGACAGGGCGCATACGGATCATGCTCACTAACATTGCCCACATTACCATGGTATAGTCCAATATGATAGCCGTGCTCTGGCTCGTGCTTATATTCCTTAGCTAGATTATCCATCACATGTCTAGTTGGATAAGATATGCCGTGTACGTACGCGAGAATAGCACCATCATCATTCGTGACTACCTTCGTTGTTACCTCAGTACTAGAAAATACATAAACATTGTCAGGATACGGGAATGGTATAGTCTGACCTGCAAGATGATCATGATTTCCATGAATAATATAAATGTTAATCTGACACTTTCTTAGTCGTTCATATTGTTGTAAGAGAAACAATTGCGCTTTCAGGGAACGATCACTTTCATCAAACAAATCGCCACTTACGACGATAAATTGTACCTGCTGCTTGATTGCAGTATCAATTAGTCGTTTAAATGCAAGGAAGGTCGCTTCAAGAAGCGACTCCCTCACATATGCTGGAACGGTTGTTAGTCCCTTAAACGGGCTGTCAATATGCAAATCAGCGGCATGAATAAAGCGAAATGGAATTGCCATTTCAGCACCACCTACTCCTTAGTACTGAGAAACTTCACGATATACTTTGTTCAATTGTGCAATAACACGTTGCAAAGAATAATCCCGCTTCGCTTTTTCGGATGCTTCTCTAGCAAGCTGATATCTATAATCTGGATCAATAATTACTGTTTCCAACGCATCTGCTAGAGCAGAATGGTCCTCCACAGGTACTAGTAATCCGTTAATTCCATTTTCAATTTGTTCTGATATTCCACCTACATCAGTCCCTATGAGAGCTAGTTGACAAAGCGCTGCCTCAGCAAATACTGAGCCAAATGCCTCCGCTCTAGATGGTAGTACAAAAATATCAAAGAACGGCATAAATTCTTCAGGATGAAGCATGTAGCCGTAGAAGATAATGTCGTCATATAATCCAAGATCTTGTGCCATCGTTTCTAACTCTTTGCGAATCGGGCCATCTCCAATAAGATGCAAGACAAAAGGATGTCCTCTTTCTTTTAGCTTGGCACATGCTTTCAGCAATACATCTAGCCCTTTGGCCGGAACGAGACGACAAACTGAAATTAATTGAGCGACTTCATTCTCATGGGCAATCGGACGGAATCGCTTCTCATCAAAACCATTAGGAATAACTTTAATGCCACTCGCGTTATCAACATAATTATTGAGATACGTTTGGAATGCTTCTGATACCGTCAAAATTCGATCAGCACGATCTTCCAATTCACGATAAATACTCGTTAAAAATTGATGTTCGATTCCATTTACTTTTATTTTATTGTTCAGAATTAACTCTCGCTCATAACTAGAATGTAGTGTCAGAATAAGCTTCGTATCTGGAAATATCTCTCTCATAGCTAGAGCGGCAATCGGATGATGAGCATGAATAAGATCATAGGACTTTTTAACGCGTAACTTAACCCACCATAAATAATCACGGTAAGTCTGAATATATTTATCTACGAGTTCATTCCCGAGAAACGGCGTCACATCAAAAGTCTGAAATATGACCTCATCTGTTCCTTTATTTCGAATTCTTTTCGGCAAAGAGAATAATTCCATCTCATATTCCATCTGATTGAATCGTTCTTGAATATAAGGCACCATTGAAGATACTCCACCCGGTTGCTCCGGCGGGAAAAACAAAGCTTGTAAAATTTGCATAGGTATCAACTCCTTATACTTTTCATTTTCAAACCTATTAATCGCCTTGCAGATGAAAAGTAGTATCAGAAGCATAAGTTTCTAATTATACATACAATATTTCCGAAAATTATGATATATTAGAACATATGTTTCGTTTATGACATACTACTACTATACATTGAGGATATATGAATGAACAACCTTTCAATTAATAACGCACTTATTGAACTTTTTTCCATCACGACATGTAGTATTATTATTGTACTTATGATCGTCATGGCAATACGAATTATGTCCAATTATCGGAATAAACTGATTTATGTTATCCTGGTTGCAACGCTTGCTCTTACGTTAATCCGTCAAATCATTGTTGGATTCGATGTATGGTATGAGCAGCCAATACCGCCTTACTTATATATTATTTCGACAAGTATACAGTTAATCTCCTTTATCATCTTAAATTTTGTCTTGATGAGGTTGTATTCTGTTGGGACAAATATAAGAATAACACCGATCATTATGCTACTACTTGGAGCCGTCACACTTACAATCGTTAACTGGTTCATTGAGCCTTACTCTATCATTTATAACAATGTAGAGTACTATGCTTATCCGATTATGGATTTTTACATGTTCATCTTAATTATTACTATGCTTGTCGTAACTCGTCATATTCAGATGACAACCCCATATTATGTTAGCTTAATGGTAATGTTCATGTACGAGCTTGCTAATCTACTACATATGTACGTATTTGAAATGGATCAACGCTGGCTATTTTACTTAGTGATTTCATTGCCTGTTATTTATTTCGCACTTATCTTCTTCTTATTGTTTGAATGGGTACTTGAACGATTACTATCGACGTATCAATCTTCGATCGTTGACGGACTTACAGGATTATATATTAGACGATATTTCCAGAAAAAGTTAACCTCCATGATCACGCGCAAACAAGTAGCTATCATCTTTTGTGATATTGATAACTTTAAACACCTAAACGATACGCAAGGTCATCAAGTGGCTGACAAAGCATTACAACAGGTTGCATCCATCTTGAAGGAAGAAGTATCACCTTTTGGTATTGCTGGCCGCTACGGTGGTGAAGAGTTACTCGGAGGGATCGTCATTGACCATATTAAGCCGATGCAGATAGCTGAACGGATTCGCGCTAGAATCGAACAAGAGACGATCGTTACCGTTAGTGTTGGTTTCAGTACGACAAAAGAAGCAGATAATCTAACATTGTTAATTAAACAATCCGATGAAGCGATGTATTATTCCAAATCTACAGGTAAAAATAAAGTTTCTGGGTACCGTTCTTTACCTGCCGCAGTCAAAAATAAACTTCAAAATTAAGGTAGTTCAAAAAGCGGACTTTGATAACGATGAGTGGGCTAACGTAGCATATTCGACATCGAATATGAAGCGAACTTGGAAAGAATAGCTAAAGCTTCCGATGTATGTTTCTTGCAGAAACATTGTAGGGCCGCGTGTACCAATAACGTACACTTGCGCTTCCTCCTTTCTCAAGTAGCACTTCATCTTCTCGACTTGCGAAAGCCCGCTTTTTGAACTTTATTGGAAGCTTCGTGCTGAACATTGACCGCTCGTGTACTCGTACCGTACACGTTGCTGGGTATTGTTTCAATGCCTTTAATACGATGATTGACTCCGTAGTATGTTCGACATCAATGATAAAGCGAACCTTCATTGGAAAATATAAAGGGCATCTAATCGACTCTACTTGAGTCTTTAGATGCCCTTTATATTTTTGCTAGTAAGAAAATACTAGTAGGCTGCCACAGCCTCATGAAGTTAATATAACCCTCTCGAGCTACATATGTAGACTGCCTTCAGACCAAAGATAACAACTACCCTCTTGAATGACATGATCATCTTCAAGTTGTAATGTGGCAAATCCTCCCCGAGAAGATAATTGTACTACTTTTAGTTTTGAGTTATTTCTAAGTCGTTTCATCCAATACGGAGCAAGTGCACAAAACGCTGATCCAGTCACTGGATCTTCATCAATGCCAATACGTGGGTAAAATGTACGACATACGATGTCTATATCTGGGTTATCTGCACGACTAGTCACCACAACCCCTCGCGCGTCTAAACCTTTTATCAATGATAACTCCACTTGTAGTTGTCGAATATCTTGTTCGTCCGTTAGCTCGACGATATAATCCATCCGATTTTTACTAATTGCTCGCGGGATTACACCAAGTGCGGTAATAAGATCAGATGGCGCCGAGCAAGTTACAGGTATCTCTTGCGGTAACCTCATCCGCAAAAATCCATCATGTAGACTAATTATAAGTGCTCCACTTAATGTCTGAAAGTAGATACTTTGATCTGTTGGAACAATACCCAAATGATACAAATAGTACGCTGATGCCAGCGTAGCATGACCGCATAAATCCACTTCAACTTGTGGCGTAAACCATCTAAGATGAAAATGGTTGAGTTCTTTACTTTTATATATAAATGCTGTTTCGGATACATTCATTTCTGCGGCTATCTGCTGCAGTTGTAGATCTGAGAATTGATCTTGTTCTAACAAAAGTACTGCAGCAGGGTTACCTGTGAATGGTCCATCTCCGTACGCATGAATCATCGCATAGGGAATGCTCATCTCTAGCAACTCCTTAATATAACTATTGCTCGCTACTCTGCTTCATCCTCTATCGGAATAAGAATATCAACAATTTCTTCCTCCAAATGTTGACCTTCAAGATAGAAAATTTCAAGTGAAACTGCTTGATCTAGTCGTTTATATCCATGTTCTTGAATCCATGCTTTAACCATCTCATAGCCTTCACCGATCCGCTGGGATGAACAACTAACTAACGCATATCGATGCATTGGAATCGTAATCGCAACCATTCCCGGTGGTAGTGGATCTTCACTGTACTGGGATTCGAAACACGCCCAATACGTAGCAAATGTCTCATTACCAAAGTAAGGACAATACATCACATTCGACTGTATAACATGATTGAGCTCATGCTTTCTTGCAAGAAAATCGGTCTGCAGGCGAATCGCTTCATCTGGAAAAGATGAATATGGTCCACAATAAGGAACTCCAACAAGATGCAGCGTTGATTTATTAACAATTGAGCAAGTTTCCATGTTATACTCCTCCTACAACTTTTCATCAAGTTCCTTATATTGCCCCCCAGTAGATGAAAAGTACTTCGGAAGCAATAACTTAACTTTTCATCAACATCCTAATATAACTTCCGAGTGGATGAAAAGTACTTAGGAAGCGTTAGCCTAACAACAATATCTATATTATAGCTAGTCTCGGTCAATATTGTAGCATAATCCAATATGAAAATGAAAGTTATTCACTTTCAAGTCTTTTCATGAAATCTTCCATTGCGCTATAACCTTGTTGTTTCAAATACCAATTGTTTGCTGCTGCTTCGATTAACCCCGCAACATCTCGTCCAGGCTGTAATTGAATCTCTAGATGTGGAATTTTCACTCCCATGTACTCTACAAATGTTGGCTCAAGATCTAAATCATTATT
Source organism: Candidatus Pristimantibacillus lignocellulolyticus (assembly GCA_023639215.1). Lineage (NCBI taxonomy): Bacteria > Bacillati > Bacillota > Bacilli > Caryophanales > Paenibacillaceae > Pristimantibacillus (SeqCode) > Pristimantibacillus lignocellulolyticus (SeqCode). The sequence goes on along the minus strand of CP097899.1, from coordinate 3,441,533 downwards.
GAGATCATTTTCACGCCAACGTGTTAGTTCAATATCAAGTGAAATTCTTGACTCATCTTGAAATGCCTTACGACCATATAAACGAACAACATTGATCAGTCCTACACTACGTAGGGCAAGAAATTCTTTGGTCTTCTCATTGTGTGAGCCTATCAGTGCATGCTGACTAAGCTTTTTCAGCACGATAATATCATCTGCTACTAGACGATGTCCACGACGAATTAATGTATGTGCCGTTTCACTTTTTCCGATGCCCGATTTACCACGAATAATAATTCCAATCCCGGATACATTCATACATATTCCGTGTATCGATTGCTCCGGTGCTAATTGCTTCAATAGATAATGATCTAATTTTCCAATAAATGTAGCTGAGTCATCGCTTGTTCGTAGTAGTGGAATCCCTTCCTCTTCACAATACAATTTCAAATATTTCAAGCCATCTTGACCTGCTGTAACAATGAAGCAAGGTGGATGGTACTTTACAATATTTCCAATATGATGATTTCTTTGTTCCTCAGTTAGTCCATGTAAATATGTAATTTCTTTACGGCCTAATATTTGAATGTGTTTTTGCGGAAAAAAATCAAAATAACCAACAAATTCAAGCCCCGGTCGATATGCTCTTGCTTTCGTAATTGTGCGATGCAGCTCGTTAGCACCAGCGATAACTTCCAAGGAAAACTGATTAATGAGTTCCTTAACCTCTATTACCTTCATCACCAATACCTCCATCGTGGCAAAAAACGCCCTCGTATTTGTCTACGAGAGCGAGTTTCTTTTTATTAATTATATACTTGATGCTTCTTATAATCTAGTTGCGATATACAAAATTTAGAAATTAAACACAAAGTCATCATCAGTTAATGGCTCAACGTTCAACGTACGTACATATCCATTTCCTTTTTTCGAGAAGAAATCATGCTGTTTCGTACTAGTACTAATTCCGTTCAACACGATTGGATTAATTGCTTCTTCTTCAAAATGAGGTTCAAGTCCAAGATTCATCAATGCTTTATTCGCATTATAACGAACATAAGCTTTAACTTCTTCTTGTAATCCAAGATCTGAATACAAAGCATCCGTGTAAGTAACTTCATTGTCATAAAGTTCAAGCAATAGATCAAGAACTTCTTGTGTAAGTTTATCTTGCTCTTCTTGAGAGAATGTTGCTGCAATTTCTTGCGCAAGCACACCGATATACAATCCGTGAATACTTTCATCACGCAAGATTAAGTCAATAACTTCTCCACTACTCGTCATTCTGCCTTGTCCAGCTAGATATAGAGGATAGAAGAACCCACTGTAGAACAAGTAGCTTTCCAATAGAACAGAAGCCGCCATCGCTCTATAAAGATCACGATCGTTCTCGATGCCATTGTACCACTCTGCAATAATACCAGCTTTTTTCTGTAACTGTGGATTGTTTTCTACCCATTTGAAAATTTCATCAATTTCCTCAGTAGAAGCTAGTGTTGTGAAAATACTACTGTATGATTTCGCATGAATCTGCTCCATCATTCCCATAAATCCTAACACTGCTTTACGTTGTAATCCTTCCACATGCTCCAAAATCTTCGGCATACCAACACCGCCTTGAACGGTATCTAGTAATGTTAAGCCACCTAGTACTTTTTTATATAAAGAACGCTCATCTTGCGTCATTAATTCCCAATCCATTTTATCATCTGATAAAGGAATCTCTTCATCCGTCCAAAATTGCATAACATTTTGTTGCCAGAATGTTTGAGTAAAATCGTCGTCAGGACGGTTCCAGTTTACTGCTTTCATGTTCAGTATACTCCTTCATACTATGATGAAATACAGCTGCGCTTTATACTGCGCAGCTTGTGCATTCCTCGATAGTTAGTCGTTTTGTTCTTGTATAGTACAAGGATTTTAATCCTTTTTGTGCTGCGTAAATGTAGAAACGAGAAAGTTCACGCGTCGTAACATTACTATTAACATGGAGTACAGTAGATACGCCTTGGTCAATATGCTGTCCTAGTTCTGCGATAAGATCAATCAATTTGAACTGATCGATGTTGTAAGCAGATTTGTAGAAGAAGAAGTTATCCTGTGCTAAATACGGCATTGGGTAATATGTTGTTGAGTTCGCATACGTACGAGTTTCAATATGCTCAACAATCGGCATTACACTTGACGTTGCATTTTGAATATAAGAAATACTTTGAGTCGGTGCAATCGCTAGACGGTAAGCGTGGAATAATCCATGCTCTTGTACTTTAACTTTCAGTTCTGCCCAATCAGCAGGACCTGGAATATGCATACCATCGAATAGTTCTTGTACACGTGCTAGTTGTGGACGGAAATCCGTTTCAACGTAACGATCGAAATACGTACCTTTTGCATATTCAGAACGATCAAAGTCTTTAAACGTTGCTTTACGTTCTTTCGCAATTTCCATACTCTTCTCAATGGAATAGAAATTCATCATCATGAAAAATACGCCTGCAAATTCACGAGCTTCTGGACTTTCATAAGAAAGCTTATTTTTCGCAAGATAGCCATTAAGGTTCATTGCGCCAAGACCAACGGAGTGAAGTTCATCATTCGCTTTACGAACACCTGGTGCGTTATCGATTTGTGAAAGATCACTTACTGTAGTTAATGCTTCGATACCAACGTGTACGGAATCTTTAATTTCTTTGCGTTCCATTACATTTACAATGTTCAAGGAAGCAAGGTTACAACTTATATCGCGACGAATGATATCTTCATATCCGTAGTCGTTAATTTCTGAAGTTTCTTGCAGTTGGAAAATTTCAGTACATAGATTAGACATTTTTACAGAACCAATGTCTTTCAAAGCATGCCATTTGTTAGCATTGCTCTTATTCATAATGTATGGATATCCAGATTCTAGTTGAATCGATGCGATTTTTGTAAGCATTTCACGCGCAGACATAACAACTTTTTTCTTAACGTTGTCATTAGCAAGTAATTCATCGTACATAGCGTCAATATCAATATCATCAAGATGTTGACCGTATTCTTTGTATACGGAATAAGGTCCAAATACATGAAGTGGTTTGTTTTGAGCTGCTAATTCATAGAATTTATTAGGAATAATAAGGCCAATTGATAATGTCTTAATACGAGATTTCTCGTCAGCATTAATCTTTTTGCTATCTAAGAATTCGATAACGTCCCAGCCGAAAATATTGTAATATCCAGCGCCAGAACCTTTACGTTGCCCCATCTGATCCGCATAAGAGAATGCATCCTCCATTAGCTTCAGAACAGGCATAACCCCTTTTGCAGCGCCTTCTACACCTTTAATCGGTTCACCACGACCACGTAGCTTCGATAGGTTGACAGCAACACCACCACCGATTTTGGAAAGTTGCATACATGTGCCAAGCACATAGTTAATGGAGTTCAAGGAATCATCCATTTCAAGCAAGAAGCATGATACCATCTCACCACGACGACTTTTACCAGCATTGAGGAATGTTGGAGTCGCAGGCTGTAGACGTTGATCGATCATTGCTTGTGCAATACGAGTAGCTCTTTCGATATCGCCTTCGCCAAGATGCAACGCTACGATTGAAACACGCTCATGGTACTGCTCAAGATATTGTGCCTTGTCATTTGTTTTCATAGCGTAGTCTTTATAAAATTTTGAAGCAGCCATATAAGATTGAAATTCAAATTTTGCCGCTTCAGTAAGATCAAAGATTGTTTTCACTTGATCATATGTATATTTGTCATATACGTTGTCATAGAAATCATTCTCGATAAGATAGTCCAATTTATCTTTCAAAGAAGCAAACTTAACACTTTTTTCATCAACTTCAGCCATAAATGCTGCAACTGCTTCTTTATCTTTTTCTAATTGGTAGAAACCGTCTGCTCCGCGTTGCAAGAGCTCATTATTTAGTTCAATATGTTTCAATGGTTTGCACCCTTTCCATGAATTGTAGCGTGTCTTTATTTGTGCCAGAAAGTTCGAACTTAGAAATGACCGGTACATTGTATGTCTCAGCTATTGTATCAGCACTTTTGGCGAAACCAGTGCCCCAGTTACGGTTACCACTGGCGGAGACGCCTCTCAACATATTGTGGTTATCTTGCAAAAAATCATTGACTTTCTGCGGGACTTGTCCAAAGCCTGTTGTATATGTAATAAGAACGTACGGCTCGTCCACCTTGGGCATCTCATCAATAGAGACTGCTGCCATATTTAATTTCTTCACAAAGCGTTTGACATTGCCTGTCTTAGAATCATACACAACTAACATTTCCCACTCTCTCCCCCTACCATTTATCCCAATCAAAAAGCGCTCTACCCCCTATACATGACAGGCAGATGCGCTTGTAGTCAGAACCATGGTGTACGCAGTTAAACTGCTAGATTGCTATACCCATAACTAGATATAGTCGATGAATAGAATCATACCTCAATATATAGGTGGAGTCAATGAGATTTCGTCATATTCTTTGCAATTTTGCCTATGAAAATATTTTCATAACGCTCGTCCCAATAGGGGCTTGAGATTTCGCCACTCGACTATTTTATCAGATAGCGTTATGATGTGATAGTGACATTTTACAGATCGTTTTGGAGGCGCTTATGAAAGCAATATTATCTACTGAAGAAGCTCTTAACAGACTTGAACAATTATACCAAGCAAGCCAAATACAAGATGTTGAATTAGTGAAGTACATAGAGCATCTAGCAGCTGAAAATGAGCAACTAAAGCTTACTTTACACAAATTACGCACAACGATCGCCCAAAAGGGAAACACTATATCTAGTATGCATAGTAAATTGACTGATGCACTGAGAGAATAGGAAAGGCTGTGCCATAGGAAACTATGGACAGCCTTTTATGGTAGTTTAAAAAGCGGACTTTGATAACGATGACTACGCTAATGTAGCTTAGTCGACGGCGAAGCTTCCATTCATCGGTCGTTCCAGTGCTCACGTACCAATAATGTACGCTGTGCGCTTCACTTCCCTAGCTTCATGGCAGCTTCTTGGTTCTGAAATCCCGCTTTTTGAACCTCTATTTTAAGTGGAAGTTCAAAAGCTAATTTACTAATAATTATTTATTTAATCGCAACGAAGAACAAACGAGTTGAGTGGTCGTCAGCAGCCTTTAACTGAAAATCACTATACAAATGTATTTGAGTAAAGCCTACTGAGCGTAATGCCCCTTCTAACCACTTAGAGCTATATGCTCGTTGGACATGTTCCTCATCAATTCTGCTATAGCGACCATCGGCCTCTTGAACAAATATCGAAAGAAAATGTTCGATAATATGGTCATCCTCGTCATATTCACTACTCCACATGTATGAAATTCCGTTCTCATCATATACAAATGGCTGATCCGCTGCGTATTGTTCAAAGCGCGTAATCGGATGAACATCAAAAATAAAGCTTCCGCCTTGCTTCAATTGGTCATACGTTGCTGATAATGTAGCCAGTAGATCATCTTCATCGACAATATAGTTCAGGCAATCACAGAATGAAATTACCGAATCTACTTTTTCCGACAATTCCCACTGACTCATATTTTGTTCAAGCAATGTAAGATTACCATCTACCGAAGATTGTTGCTCCAACTTTTGCGCTGCTACAGCTAGCATATCACTCGATAGATCAATCCCAACAACTTGATACCCCTTAATCGCTAAAGGTATAGCAATACTGCCAGTGCCACACCCAAGATCTACGACTTTTTGCGGTTTACCGTGTTGTTGCCATACGGCTTCAGCGAAAGCGATCCACTCTTCATATGGCATATCTGCCATAAGACGATCATACACCGTAGCAAACTGACCGTATGATTCCATTATTATTCAACCTCATCCGTGTTTTCGTTTTTCGGTTTTGGTGCACTTTCAGTTAGATAAGTCCAGCTACCTTGTTGTACAACGATGCCTTCACGCATCAGCTTGCCTAATGCACGTTTGAAAGCACCTTTGCTCACACCAAAGCGACTACGAATAAGTTCTGCTTCTGTCGCATCAGAATACGGCATACCGCCACTTGGTCGTTCTTTGATAAATGCTAATATACGATCAGCATCTTCAACACGTCCAAATTCCTTCTGTTGTGTCATCGATAGATTAACTCGTCCATCTTCACGAACAAACGTTACACGGGCCTTAACACGTTGACCAAGACGAAGACTTTCAATACGATCTGTGCTCGGAATTAATCCATATGCACCGAATCCTACGACACCGCCATCAATGACAACGAAAGAACCCATTTGTAAACTTTTCGTAACCCATCCTTCAACCCATTGATTTCTCCAAGTTGCTGGAGCTGGGAAAGTAAGTGGAGCAAGTTCTGGTTCTTGCGCAAGCTTAGCGATTTGACGACCACTCTTATCATGAGTCATGAATACGAATACTTCGTCACCTACGATCGGACGATACTCGATCATCTCCGGCAATTCACTTAACGGTAGTAATAGTTGACGTCCAAGACCCATCTCTAAGAAACAACCTAGTCTAGGATGAACATCAGCTACAACTAATCGTGCCATTTCATCCAATGAAATGAATGGTTTGTTCATTGTTGCACAAATACGATCTTCTGAATCGAAGAAAATGAAAACTTCAATCTCATCACCTACGTGAGGCTTAGATCCTACAAGCTCCGTATATGGCAACAATACATCCTCTTCACCATTGTTAAGAAAATAACCATAAGGAGAAACTTCGCGAGAAATTTTTAATCGCTCAGTAGTTCCTGCTACATAGCTCATACTAATTCCACAACCTTCGCATCCGACCAAATTTTCTCGATATTGTAATATTCTCTTTCTTCACGATGGAAGATGTGTACGACAACATCTCCGATGTCGATCAATACCCAACGTGCTGTGTTTTCACCTTCTACACCACGTACTGTAAAGCCAAGCTTGTCAGCAGTTTTACGAATCTCTGTTGAGATTGCTAATACTTGAGTATCTGAGTTACCACTACAGATTACGAAATAATCTGCTACTAAAGATAAACCATTCAAATCTAGGGCAACTAGATCATGTGCTTTCTTATCCTCTGCTGCATCTATAACTGCTGATAATAATTTTTTTACTTGTTCATGTCCTTTCATTTGAACCCTCCTAATAATGTATATATCTATTTTGAATAACTTCTCTACTTTGAATACTTAATTCATATCCGCTGAAATGAATATTTATTTCATATTCAATTGTTGAACGATATTATTTCTTGCTTCTAAAGTAACAGGGTATACCACTTTCCCTCTTTCAATTAGAAATATGATGGTTTGATCAAGACCGAATAATATTGCTCTCTCCAAGCTAACTTTTGCAAGCTCACGCGCTTCATTAACACCTGGAAAATCACGATTCGGTTCAATATAATCTGCAAGCCAGACAATTTTCTCTAACAAGGTCATATTGGCTCTGCCAGAAGTATGATAACGAATAGCGTCACATATCTCGATGTCGTGCACACCATATTGTTCTTTCGCGACGGATGCACCTACTTCAGCATGCCATAACTCCTTATTGTAATGAAGCACTCGCTCATCAAGTGAATACTGCTTAATATAAGTTGCTTGATCTGCGACAGGCCAATACTTTGCCACATCATGGATAATTGCTGCGAGTTCGGCACGCTCCGGACTCTCGCCATAACGCTCCGCTAGCTCTATTGCACTACTCATCACACCTTGGGTATGAATCCAGCGACGTTCTGGCATTTGCACACTTACAGATTGAATAATCTGCTGCCTATCCATAAATTCGATTCCCCCTTATAAATTGCGCAACCGAATCGGGAACATAGTACTGTAATGATAATCCCTGTTCCGCACGCAATCGGAGCTCTGTAGATGATATACCGATAAGTGGCATAGATGCAATCGTTAGTTTACTTCTCCACTCACTAGAAAGTAAGTCAAGTTGCAACGGATCAGAAGGGCGATTTAGACCAATAAATGAAATCAATGATCTTAACTCTTCTGCTCGATGCCATGTCGGCAAATCATGAATACGGTCAGAACCAATAATGTAGCTGAACTGATGATGAGGATACTGACTCATTAATCTAGTTACTGTATCGAACGAGTAACTGATGCCACTACGGCTTAACTCAATATCTAGTGCGCGGAAAGCAGATTGATCTGCAATTGCTAACTGAACCATTTGCATACGCTGCTCTGCTGTTGCAAGCGGCGCATTCGGCTTTAAGGGAGGAGTGGCAGTAGGGATAAACCATACTTCATCTAAGGATGCCGCTTCCATAGCTGAGCTTGCTGCAATCATATGACCGATATGAATTGGATCAAAAGTCCCACCCATGATGCCAACTTTGCGCATGATGCCACCTCCAATTACTGTGTTAACTTATTTGAACTATCTTGGAAGAACAATCGTTTTGTAATCTACAGATTCCTTGTAAAGTACAATGGTCTTACCAATGACTTGAACTAATTCAGTACCTGAAGCTTCTGAAATCTCAACTCCGATTTCTTTCGCATCATCATCACAGTTATTCAATACAGAAATTTTAATTAGCTCTCTTTTTTCAATCGCCTCTTCAATATGGCGAATAAGATTTTCATTCGCTCCACCTTTACCAATTTGGAAAATAGGTGTTAAATGATGCGCTAATGAACGCAAATGACGCTTTTGTTTTCCTGTTAACATAAATAATTACCTCTTTCGTATTGTAATGATTAAAAAAATGGAGGGCATATTCGACGCCGACTAAACTACAGCGTGATTACAGTCAGCGATTTTGAACTACCTCTATAATGAAAGTTCAAAACTTTTGCTTGTCAGCGCCAAGGAGATGCCATGAAGCTAGGGAAGTGAAGCGCACAGCGTACGTTATTGGTACGTGAGCACTGAAACGACCGAAGAAATGGCATATTCGACGCCGAATAAGCTTCGTTAGCATACGCATCGCGATCACAAGTGAATGTTTTGAACTACCTCTTATTGTAATGCTGCGAGCACTGCATCTCGCATCGCATCCACAGGCGCCTGCTTATCCGTCCAATATTCAAAAGCAAACGCACCTTGATATATGAACATCCCTAGACCACCATGAGCAACACAACCATTTTGCTCTGCATCTAGTAAAAATTGTGTTTTTAGTGGGTTATAGATAAGATCACTTGCTACCGCTCCGGATTTCATCCATTCCCCTGCAATTGGTGTTTCACCGATATGCGGATACATGCCTACAGATGTCGTATTTATGACGATGTCTGCTTGTCTACATAATTGTTCAAGCTCATCTTGTCCTGCTGCAATTAATGGCACAGTACTATTCAATGAAGCAACTAATTCCTCTGCTCTAGCAACTGTACGATTAACAACATAGATTGTTGATGGATTCTCTTGAAGTAAGGCATAGATAATACCTCTAGATGCACCACCCGCACCGACGACAACAATCTGCTTTCCTGTAATATTAGCAATCGCTTCTTCTTTTAATGATCGAACATATCCAATACCATCTGTATTATATCCGATCAATCGACCATCTCGATTAACTACAGTGTTAACGGCACCTAAGCACAGCGCATCCTCATCGATTTCATCAAGCAAGTCCATCACATGAAGCTTATGAGGTATCGTTACATTCATACCTAATATGCCAAGATCTCGTACTGCTTGTACGAATGAAGGTAATTGCTCTGGCGAGACTTGGAATGCTCCATATATTGCATCTATAGAACATTGTTCAAACGCTCTACCCAGCATGAGTGGAGACTTCGATTGCTTAATAGGATCGCCGATTACACAATACAATGCCTTACCATTATTAGCTTGTTGCCACTGTAATAATTGTTGGATAACGTCCAAATTGATCACCTCATCTGCATCTGAAACTGCTAGATCATTGAATCACGTAAAACAACTTTAATTCCTTTTGGCGCATAAATATCTAGTAATGCACCACTATCACTATTCACTTGAATCCAACCGAGGCCAGAAATATAGATATCATTGTATTGTCCACGTTTTACACGCAATGTATGTCTTGTCCATGCAGGAATATCAGCGAGTTCCTCTCTACTAGGACCACCTAACAATTCGCCTTGATGTTGTTCATACAACTCATCAGCACGCTCTAGCTTAGTACGATGAATATTAAGCGCATTAGATACATAGAACGTAAATGATTGACGGTCACCTTCTACAAAGTCAAAACGAGCAATACTACCCATGAATAATGTTTGACCCTCATTTAACTGATATACAAGCGGCTTAATTGGCTTGTCCGGCAATAGCGTTCCTAAGAAACTACGAGGAACAATTTCAGTCATACGACTTGCATACACAATACCCGGCGTATCAATAATCGCATTTCCATCATCAAGCGGAATTCGAACTGCATCTAGCGTTGTTCCAGGATAACGGGAAGTCGTCAATTCTTGAGTAAGATCACTATAATCGGAGATTAAACGATTAATAAGTGTGGACTTACCTACATTTGTTGCACCAACAACGTAGACATCTCTACCATTTCGATAATTTTCTATTTCTTCAATCACTCGTTCAAATCCGATATTACGCTTTGCACTACAAAGTACAATATCTACTGTACGTAGTCCTTGTTGCTTCGCTTGTTGTTGAACCCAGTTACGAATACGATTCATATTCATCACTTTTGGCAATAAATCGATTTTGTTAACGACAAGCAATACTTCATTATTACCTACAAAACGTTGTAGGCCAGAAATTAAGCTTCCTTCAAAATCAAAAATATCAACGATATGCACAACTAACGAATTCGTATTACCAATACCGCTTAGTAAACGTAAAAAATCATCTTGATCAAGTGCTACCGATGAAGCTTCATTATAATTTTTAATGCGGAAACAACGCTGACAGATAATAGGTTGTTTATCTAATGCTGATGCCGGAACAAATCCGATTAATTCCTTATTTTCTGATTGGATTGCTACTCCACAACCAGCACAATGAATACGACCATCAGTCTCATGCTTATTACTTCTTTGACTCACTATTTTGTTTCCTCCTCATGCCATAAACTACGTTTGCGTAATCTTGAAATCACGATACGTTCAAGTCGACGATTAACTTTCGTCATGATGCCTTCTTCTAGGGGGGCAATTGGTGCAACGAGTACCGTAAACATACCCATCCGATTTCCGCCGAACACATCAGTCATCATCTGATCACCGATCATTAACGTTTTAGCTGGCTCTAGTTTTAATATGTTTAATGCTTTAACAAACGCGCGTTGCGCTGGTTTTCTAGCTGCATGAATATAGGGAAGCTGCAATGGCGCAGCAAATTTACCGACACGACTATCATTATTATTGGACACAATTACAACCTCGAAACCTTTAGCAGATACTTCTTCAAGCCATCTTACAAGTTCTTCGGTAGCTAGTGGAGCGTGTGCTCCAACTAAAGTGTTATCCAGATCCGTAACAATTCCTCTAATCCCTTGTTCGTAGAGCCGATCCAAAGGAATATCATATATCGATTGTACTTTCATTTTAGGTAAAAACAACTCAATCATTAAGCGTACTCCTCCAGCTTCATGCTTTATTACGAAACTATAACATACAACGACATTTTGTTGCAAAACAAAACCCCGCCCACAAGAAAAAACTTGCGGACGGGTGTAAAAGTCAACGCATTCATTTGTTACTTCTTCTATTATAATAGAAGAAATATAGCGAAATGACTACTAAAATTTCAAGAATACCAATTCTTTTTCAAATGTTTAATAAGATTTTTCACTTCAGACAACTGTTTTTCGTCAATTACTTCACCACTATAATATGCCTTCTCATAATAATGTAGCAATTGTTGTAAATCTTTCCTCCAAGTTGCTGAGCCAAAGTTCCAATTCGATACAGTTTCACGTAACGTAGCATTGTTAATTTCCGCTAAACCATTTCGATAGCAATAGTTAATAAAATCAGTCGTCTCTATAATAACTCTTTCGTTCATCGTGTACTTTCGATATCGTATGAGATTCACGACTTGAAGAAGCTCCATTCGGTATTTCACACCAACAATAATAACTACTGCAGCTAAAATAGTTATTATTGCATATTTGATCGAGTTTACAAAACCATTTTGTTGTTGAGCCATATCATCTGTATCTAATGGTGTCTTAACTAAATCTAGTGAATTCTCCAATGGATTAATATTATCGTCTACATACGTATATGGAAAAGCAAATCCAGGTGTAGGTTCGAACGCAATCCAACCATAGCCTTCAAAATACACCTCTACCCATGAGTGAGCATCCGCATTTCGTACTGTATACGTACCAGATGTGTCTAAATTTTCGATGTCTGGTATATTGGAATACTGATATCGATCCCTCATGGATTGATCGCCTACTCCCGATGAGAAACCTTTCACCCATCGCGAGGGAATGTTTAGTGTACGAGCCATAATTGCCATTGAAGTTGAAAAGTAGTCGCAATACCCTTCCTGTAATTCAAATAAAAATTGATCTACGAAGTCTGGACTTTTTCCCGTCAATTTCGTCTCATCTGGAGTATTCGTATAATTGTACGATGATTTCAGATGCTGTTCAAGGAGTAACACCTTCTCGTAATCACTACTAGCATTTGCAGTAATCTCATGTGCTAATTGAGAAACTCGATTTGGAATTGATGGTGGCAGAGAAGTATAATTTTTCATTGCAGTCTCATCTGCTATCGTGGCAGTTGCTTCAGACAAAGCTTCATGGTCGATGACAATAACCTCGGACTCCACATTATAGGTTGAGATTCTCCCAACTTCTGTACTATCTCCTTGTTGTTCAATACGCCAATCATAATGTTTCCATGTAGTCCCATCAAGTAATTCACCTGCTCCTACCGTTGTAATTTCTATCACATCAGTAACTTCTTCATTAAGGTTTACTTTGTCCCGATAAACAACCTCTACTATCTTCGAAGCTTGACCGGCTGCAAATAATACTGGTAGTGGTGCTTCTCTTACAAAATTATATTGCTGCTCAACAGTAACAGTTTGTGCTAAGGGACGTTCTTCAGCTGTAAGTGCTTTATCAACTCGGATAATTTCAGACGAATCACTACTATTGGAACTATTGGACGTATCGTACCAGCCTGTGCCATCGTAATAATAACGAGATTCTCCACGCCAATAGCTCTTATGTGTCGTCTTGACAGTCATAATTGGCGAATAATCAAATTCGAAACTTCCACCAAGCTCTGAATCCGTTCTACTATAACCTGATGTCCTTGAGTTTAATGATGATCCATCCAAACTAGTACTTATGTTTCCATTATAGCCTTTACCCAAACCGTTACCTATCACAACCTTTTCACCACGCGAATGCTTCCATAGTGCATATGGATCTTCTAGTAAGGGTGGCTTAGCTGGCAAATTCATACCAATGATAAGTAACATCCCGATAACGATAATCATCGGAGCAATTATAGCTAGCGGCCGATAGAATATCAGTTCGAAACTATTTGAACTTTTCTGCTGTAAATGATGAAAATGAATGATTGAATGCCATACAAGAAATAATACAACGATCAATGCAATTTCCAGCGATAACTTTAATGGGGAATATGAATCCTTCACGCATAAAACTAATAATGAAAATGCAAATAATATATACAATCTCTTTTTTGTTGTAATCCAAGCACTAAATATCATCTGTACAACAAACACAGCAAGGGCAATTTCAATAAATGGGTGCAGACTTTGTACAAAATGCCAAATCCGTGGCCATAGTGTAATATCTTCTGCAATTGGAACAAAGCGATGCTTTCTGATTAAAAACACGATCGGAACAATTGCTATGAGATCAAGTAAATACAAAACGAACCTTGGTAATCTTGTACTTCCAAAAAAGTGAATTAGACTTGTTATGACAAGTAATGTCCATATGATTTGATAAGTATCATTCCACCAATAACCACGAAAAACACTAATCACATTCACAATCATCAACGCAACGAGTAGCGGAGTCAGACGCTGCAGCCATAGATAATGACCCTTCACATTCATCACGCCCCACTTCCTTCTAAGCTTTCGAATGTTGTTTCCCATTCATTGATTTCTATAACTTGATATCCTTCTATACGAAATGCACTTATCGCTGCTATCGCTTCCAGCTGTTCTGCAGCTGTCGAATGACTAGCAATATAGAACAACGTAGATTCACCACGAATTTGCTTGAGTGAAGTTAATAACTCTTTACTAAGTTCGAAAGTAACAATAAATAGTACATTATTACCTTGCAAAGCTTTCGTCCTATTATGTAGCAACTGACTAACTGGTCTCGTTGCATCCGAATCTACTGTCATTAGATGATTCATCATTTCTACATGGTGTGCCATGCCAGTACTAGGAGCATTATAGAAGTACTGTTCTCCTACAGACAATAAGCCAATCGCCGAATCATTTTTCATGCTGTAATCTAATATAGAAGCAGCCATTGATACTGATATTTCAAATCTTTGCTGTAATCGCTCTATGTCTTTAGATGAAGAGGGTTTTACATAACGATCTAAGACAACAATAGATTTCTTCATCGCTTCTCGCTCAAAATCCTTTGATTTCCAAGAACCGGTTCGTGCGGTGGCAGCCCAATGAATTTTACTTAATCGATCCCCATGCATATACTCTCTAATACCGTTTTGCTGTGTAGACTCTTTCGTATATTTAGAAAACATATTGGAAGAATAGATACCTAGATGAACGCGAAGTAATTCTGTCCATTGTTTTGCTGATAACGTTTGTGGAAATACTTGAATCGTGTTATTGATATAGATTTCTCTACCATGTGATTTCAGACCAAATGCATCGTAACTTAAGAATGACGTTGTAGCAAACGAATACTGCCCTCGCTTCAGATGAGGAATAATGTATTGCCACTGATCTTTATTACGGAACCCAGGGACCATCGTCCCTTCATATAATTGCTTCGTACCATCATGTCGAATAAGTTTTTCACTCACTATGACATATGGCATAAGCATGAAACGCGGAAATTGAGCGCTGAATGTGATTTGCAGGGAATGCCCTGCCACGATCTGAGTCTGTTGTCGATGATGTCCTTCATAGCCGATCAGTCGATGACCATGAATATGACGAATTCCACCCCAATAGCCAATAAATAAATAGACCAAAAGCACATTCAATATGCCAAATAGCATGAGAGAAGTTTTTCCGCCTTGAAATAAAAAATAGAACAGACTACAGACATAGAGCACGATTAAACCAATCCAGCTTCGTTTACTATTCATCCGATTGCCCCCTTATCTCTGGACAAACAGTGGTACATCGACAGTAGTAAGTATTTGCTCTAGTACTTGATTAATATTGACGCCTTGCAGACGTGCTTCCATACTTAATAGAACTCGATGACCAATAATATGAGGAAATAATAGTTTTATATCATCAGGTAGCACAAAATTTCTTTGATGTAAAAACGCTCTAGCCTTCACTGCTTTAGCTAAGGAGATAGAGGCTCTTGGACTTGCTCCAAGCATCAAGTAAGGATGATTTCTTGTCGCGCTAATAAGCTTGATCATATATTCAGCAACAACATCATCTAAATGTACCTGTTGAACTAATTCTCGAATTGCAATAAGCTGCTCGATATCCATTAATGGCTTCAAATCATCAGCGGGATGAATGCGATTTGTATGTTGAATCATTTTTTGCTCATCCTGTGGCAATGGATAACCAAGACGAAGCTTTAGCATAAATCGATCTAACTGAGCTTCTGGCAATGTATATGTTCCTTCAAATTCAATCGGATTTTGAGTGGCTAGCAATATAAATGGTTCAGGTAGCTTGTGTCCTTCTCCGTCTACGGTCACATACCCTTCCTCCATTGCTTCTAGTAAAGCAGATTGGGTCTTCGTTGTTGCTCTATTAATTTCGTCAGCGAGAAGTACATTCGTATGTACAGGACCACTTCGGAAAACAAATTGCTGCTGTGCGGGATGGAAAATGGAAACTCCTGTGATGTCTGAAGGAAGTAAGTCGGGGTTACATTGAATTCTACGAAATTGACCGCCTATTGTATTAGCAAGTGATTTTACAAGTTGAGTTTTACCCGTACCAGGAACATCTTCAAGTAATATATGTCCTCCAGCGAGTACTGCTATAAGTAATCTCTCAACTTCTGATTCTTTTCCTAAGATTGCTGATGATAACTGATGAAGTACTTTATGACATAATTGCATCGCAATTGACGAATCTCCCATAATATAACCTCCCAAAACTTTTTATTATCCTCTTGATAATCAGTCTCGCAATGTGGAGTGATAAACTATGATGTTATTTTCTATTATAAGTGATGCCTATTCGGAATCCTATTAATATTCGGTGAAAAAGCTAAAATTGTAAAAGTTTACAAAATTATAGCTGTATATTTAGACATTATATATATTACTTCTATATAAATGTAAACGCTCGTCACATCATGAATGTTTCAGTCTTGCTAAACTTCATATTCGATACCACCTAATCTACGTAAGTATAATCATCGTTATCAACGCCCGCTTTTTGAACTTCCCATTAAAATAAAGGTTCAAAAAGTGGGCGTTCAGAATCGAGAAGATGACCCACAGCGGAAACGAGTAGCACAGCGTACGTTTTGTGTACGTGAGCACACGCAAGCTTCCGATGGGGGGCATCTTCGACGTCGACTAAGCTACGAAGTCAATCATCGTTATCAACGCCCGCTTTTTGAACTTCCCATTAAAATAAAGGTTCAAAAAGTGGGCGTTCAGAATCGAGAAGATGACCCACAGCGGAAACGAGTAGCACAGCGTACGTTTTGTGTACGTGAGCACACGCAGGCTTCCGATGGGGGCATCTTCGACGTCGATTAAGCTACGAAGTCAATCATCGTTATCAACGCCCGCTTTTTGAACTTCCCATTAAAATAAAGGTTCAAAAAGTGGGCGTTCAGAATCGAGAAGATGACCCACAGCGGAAACGAGTAGCACAGCGTACGTTTTGTGTACGTGAGCACACGCAGGCTTCCGATGGGGGGCATATTCGACGTCGACTAAGCTACGAAGTCAATCATCGTTATCAACGCCCGCTTTTTGAACTTCCCATTAAAATAAAGATTCAAAAAGTGGGCGTTCAGAATCGAGAAGATGACCCACAGCGGAAACGAGTAGCACAGCGTACGTTTTGTGTACGTGAGCACACGCAGGCTTCCGATGGGGGGCATCTTCGACGTCGACTAAGCTACGAAGTCAATCATCGTTATCAACGCCCGCTTTTTGAACTTCCTCTAATAGGCACACATTTATGCCTTGATTAATAGACTATTCTATCCCAACTGCCTAGAAAGGTGCGTGAGTCTTTGACACAACTACATTACTTCTTATCGGGTAATACTTCACGAGGTCATATTAGTCTCATTCCAGAAACGATGAAACAATTACAGTACTTAATTATAATTGATGGTCCTTTCAGTTCTGAAAATGGTGAGATTATGGATCGGCTTCATGAACAATTGAGCAATAACGAATTGCTCGAACTTCAATTGGTTCATCATCCGTCATCACCACAGCAATTACAAGCAATACTATTGCCACGATATGGATTAGGTATTATTAGTTCTGCACCTCCATCCATGATCGAAACGACAGATTATAAAGGTTCGATTATAACTTTGAATGTATACGACTTTTACAATTTAGAAATAATCGATCAGCATAGAGCAGCAATAGATGCACTTGGTGAACAAATCTATAAAAATCATCAACAAGCATATCGTAGCTATGAACAAGCATTAGTTATTCATGACGAATGGGAAAAAATATATATCGACGCTATGGATTATAACAAAGCTAATCAATTTGCCGATCAGTTAGCCCAAAAATTATTCCCTACACTCGGAAATCAGCCATCTTCAACACCGATTCATCGTTTTCTTGGCGCCGCAACACCTGATGGAGCAATAGATTACGTCCCTGTTTTAACAGAGGGATTGACACGTTATTTCATAAAAGGCAGACCAGGTTCTGGCAAATCAACCTTACTCCGCAAACTTGTTCAAAAAGGAATCGATCAACATTATCAGCTTGAAGTGTATCAATGTGGATTAGATCCGAACAGCTTAGACATGGTCATCTGCCGAGAATTAGGTTTTGCAATCTTTGATAGTACCGCACCTCATGAATACTTCCCTACAGAAAGCAATGATCATATTATTGATATGTATGAACTTTGTATTACCGCAGGGACGGATGAGAAATTTGCATCTTCACTACAAGAAATATCAACTCGTTATAAACTTAAAATGACTGAAGGTAATGTCGCATTAGCTTTAGCAAAACAATTTCAGCTCGATCGTGCGACGTTAACGAAACCCGCACTCGATACGGAAGGAATACAACAGTTGGAACAATTGATACTGAGAAACGTCGAAACTCTTATCGGATTTCAACATGGTGTACTTTAAGTAAAAAAAGGCTTCGTCCAAATTGCGCAGCATAACGCGAAATTTGGACGAAGCCTTCTACAATATTGCTATAATTATCCTTTTGGTTTCACAAATAGTGCCGCTAAGAAGGAGAATATAATCGCAGCTGAAATACCGGCACTCGTTACTTTGAATATACCAGATATAACGCCGATCCACCCTACCTCAAATAACTCAGTTAATGCACCATGTACGAGCGCATTACCAAAACTCGTAATTGGGACGGTTGCTCCTGCTCCTGCAAACTCAACTAATGGCTCGTACCAACCAAAACCATCTACAATAGCACCCACTACAACGAGTGTTGCCATCGTATGAGCAGGCGTTAATTTCATAACATCAAACATCAACTGTCCAATTACACAGATCGCACCACCAACGACAAAAGCCCAAAAATAGATCATTTACTCTACCCCCATTCCTTTTAATGCAACGGCATGAGCAATACAAGGAATTGTATCACCTTGTTGGAAGGAAATCGGTGACATCAATGCACCCGTTGCTACTACGAGCACGCGTTTTAATTTACCTTCTGTAAGTTGTTGTATAATTTGACCATACGTAATGACAGCTGAACAGCCCGCACCTGACCCCCCAGCCTGTACATCTTGTTGTTCTATATCGTAGATTCGAAGACCACAATCATCAAAAGAAGTTTGATTGATCGGTACACCTTCTTTCAGTAATAACTCTTTAGCAATGGGATGCCCAACACTCGCTAGATCACCAGTAATAATTAGATCATAATCTAGGGGAGATCGATTAAGATCATTGAAATGAGCGATGATGGTATCTACCGCAGCTGGAGCCATAGCCGCTCCCATATTGAATGGATCAGTAATACCTAGATCAATGACCTTACCAATCGTAGCCGCTTCAATAATAGGTCCCTTTCCTTGCAAACTAACAATCGCTGCACCTGAGCCAGTAATCGTATTTTGTGCTGTAGGCGGTTTTTGAGCTCCATATTCCGTTGGATAACGGAATTGTTTCTCTGCAGTAGCATTATGACTGCTTGTAGCAGCCATTCCATATTTTACAGCACCACTACTTACTAGCTGTGCTACGATTGCTAGTGATTCCATTGATGTAGAACATGCACCAAAAACACCTAAGTAAGGGATAGCTAACTCCCTGGCAACAAAACTATTCGTTATGATTTGATTAAGTAAGTCTCCGCCTACATAGATTTGTAGATCAGATGAATCTAAATTTGCTTTCGATAGTGCTTTTTGTGTCGCTTGGTTAAGCATTAAACGTTCAGCTTTTTCCCATGTCTTCTCATTCATATCTAATTCAGGATGGATCACATCGAAAGTATCAGCAAGTGGTCCTAGACCTTCCAGAGGTCCTACAATTGTAGCTGTGCTAATAATCTTTGGCGCTTTCTCAAACCACCAAGACTGCTGTCCTCGCAACATATTAATGCCCCCCTATACCTAGTACAATATAGGCAATCCCCACGAAAAATGCTGCTACTGTCCCGAATACAATAACTGCTCCTGCAAGCTTGAACATATTACTTCCGACACCAAGTACTAGACCTTCGCTACGATGTTCTATGGCAGCTGATGCCATTGAATTTGCAAATCCAGTAACAGGCACTGCAGAACCTGCACCCGCAATCTGTGCAAACTTGTCATATACTCCGAGCGAAGTCAATATAACCGATACGAGAATTAATGTAGCTACAGTAGGATTACTCGCTTCTTCTGAAGTCATTTTGAAGAAGTACATATATAGTTCTGTGACACCTTGACCTAGAGTACAGATCGCTCCACCGATGAGAAACGCCATCAAACAATTTTTTAGCACTGTACGTGGAGGTTCTTTTGCTTTGGCGAAGCTTTGATACTCTTTAGAACTCATATTCGACTTAGAATATTTTGTAACAGTTTTTTTACGCTGTTTGCTCATATTAATCCTCCTAAAACTTTTCATTTCGCTACTCATAACAACTTCTTTGTTAATGAAAAGTTACTTCGAAAGCATAAACATAACTTTTCATTTCGCTCCTTTGAACAACTGCTTTGTAATGAAAAGTTGCTTCGGAAGCATAAACCAAACTTTTCATATAACTCCACTCAAGCAACCTCATTGCAATGACCTACGATTAGTTATATTGTTTACAAAATTACAAGTTCTATGTAAATAAATTTAACTGACTTACCAAATGAACTAAGATTTGTCTACAAGTTCGCTTCATATTCGATGTGAAAAAACTACGAAGCTAATCATCGTTATCAAAGCACGCTTTTTGAACTTCCTCTTTCAATCGTGGTTCAAAAAGCGGGCATTCAGAACCGAGAAGACGGAGCGCTACTTGTGAAAGGAGGAAACGCAATTGTACGTTATTGGTACATGCGTACCTTCAATGTTTCTGCAAGAAACATACATCGGAAGCCTATACTTTACTTCCCAAGTTCGCTTCATATTCGATGTCGAATAAACTAAGAAGCTAATCATCGTTATCAATGTCCGCTTTTTGAACTTACTCTTTCAATCGTGGTTCAAAAAGCGGGCATTCAGAACCGAGAAGATGGAGCGCTACTTGTGGAAGGAGGAAACGCAAATGTACGTTATTGGTACATGCGTACCGGACTTCCCAAGTTCGCTTCATATTTGATGTCGAATAAACTAAGAAGCTAATCATCGTTATCAAAGCCCGCTTTTTGAACTTCCTCTTTAAATAAAAAACTGCTGAGAGGTATTGATGGATTGACCACCCTTACCTCTCAGCAGCTATAATTTATAAGTTCATCTATTACTATTAGATTAAACTAATTAGACCAAATCTCAATACGATCTTTAATTAGTTTAGAATATTCATCCGTCATCATACTTACTCCGGCTTTCTCAAGTTCAGCTAAAAATTCATCATAAATGATATCAAACTCAGATGGGTCAGCAACAATCGCTTGTGGAATATAGTTCTTTATCAAAGCTTGAGCTTTATCGAAAATGAAATTTGCATCAGACTCTGCGTCAAAATTAATTGTCCAACCTGCACCATATGCACGTTCTGAAAACTCTTTAGCAGTAGGCCATAGATCTTTATACGTTGTAGCATCGTAAGCAGCTAGCGTTTTCTTATCTGCGTCAGTGTAAGCTGTTACTATTTGATCAGAGAAGTTAGTCGTATAAGGATTACCAGAAGGATCTAGAACGCCATCACCATAACGGGCAGACATCCAATAGTTACCGATACCAGATTCTTTTCGGAAGTTACTTGCATCATTTGTTCTAATATTTTGAACTTCATCAGGAATCGAACGTTTGCCGTTATCATCTACAATATAGTGAACACCTTCAATACCCCAGTTAACAAGCACTTGACCTTCATCTGAAGCTAAGTAATCAAGATATTTAATAATACGAACTGGATCATTAGCATCAATGGTAATACCAATACCATATCCAGCAATGTAACCAGTACCTTGGAATGATGCAGATTTATACGTTTCATCTAATGTTACAGGAAAACTTGCATATGTTGAATCCAGTTTACCTTCTGCTTTCAAAGCATTTTCTGCTACTTGATAATTCAAAGCTTGATCGATTAGGCCAAGTACGCGACCAGAAGCAACTTTAGCTTGATAATCATCATTTTTTTGTACGAAAGATTCCGGGTCAAGTAGACCGATATCATTCATATGATTCAACCAACGGAAGTATTCTCGCTCTTCTGTACGTTGGTAATGCATCATAACTTCATAATTTTCTTGATTCACATAGAACTCACCATCATCTGGTGCGCCTGTTGCATAGAATGCAGGGTTCGTCACAGAAATAAAAAACTGCGATTCTCCACCGTTCAAGGAAAGACCTATACGAGATTGACCATCTTCGGTTTGTGGATTCTGCTCAATATAAGTTTTAATTGCATTTTCATAATCTTCCACCGTATTAATTTGCGGGTAGCCTAGAAATTCTAATACTTGATGCTGTAGCTGGAATCCACCATTAGCTTCATAATCAGTTTGATTAACACCATCAAGTGGCAATGTATAGATAGAACGGTCAGTAGCACTGTATTCAAGGCGATCAAGATATTCGCCATAAACCTTCATAAGATTAGGTGCATGTTCTTCAAGCAATGGACGAAGGTCAACAAGTGCGCCAGCATCTACCAATTGACTCGTATTATCATTTGGTATTACTAGATCTGGATACTTATCATTTTCAACCATTAAAGCGAACATATCTGCATCAGAACCATCAACTGGGAAGTCTATTTCTACAGTTACGCCAGTTTTCTCATAGATTGCTTTACCAACTTCGCTTTGCATCTTATCCCAATCAGGATTCACATCAGCAGAGACAAGTAGAATGGTAAAAGGTTCATCCGTTTCTTCACTTGCAGCAGAGGTACTGTTCGTTGTGACAGCATTATTAGTGCTGGTGCTGATACTGTTACTACCACAAGCTGTTAACATTAACATCGTCATCATTAACAACAAGCTAAGTCCCTTTGAGACTTTCTTCATGAATTACTGCCTCCCATTTATCTGTGAGTATTATATTACGAATGAGCTCTAATATAATTATTGATCAGTTGATGATATACTTAATGGGTTCGGCTTATACGCAGATGGTGAAACACCCTTATACTTCTTGAATTTACTATGGAAATAATCTACATTAGCATACCCTACTCGCTCCGCCACTTGATGTACTTTGTAACCTTCTTGAAGCATCACAATGGATTGTTCAATTCTCACATTATCCAAATACGTATTAAAACTGACACCAGTATGATTTTTAAACATCTTACCTAAGTAGCCACTATTATAATTAAATAGATCAGCCATCGTCTCTAATCGTAGCGGTTCAGCATAATGTCGATCAATAAAGTCAATCATTTGTTTAATCACCGTCGTATTTGTGCTTGCTGTTACGGTTAAGCAATTCATTAAAGAAGTTAATTGGAGTTTCAATTGTTCTAACATCAGCTGATAATGATGAGTCAAATAAAGCTGTGTAACAAGCTTCAAATCTGCTTCAAGTAGTAATTGTGGATGCATCGCAGAAATTCGTTTTATAGCCATCGTTAACAACTGGGCCCAACTAGATTTCATTTGTTGCTCCGTATCACAATAGTTTCTCAATAAATCAGCTATTTGTTCAATAAGTTCATCCAGTCGCGTTTTGTTTCCGAGATCCATCACATAAAATATTTTTTGAGACATCTGATCAATAAATACCATCAATGGAAGCTTAGGCTTGTCATCATCATGAGCATGAATAATATCAGTTAGATTAAATAACTTATTAGAATTCATAAAGAAACGATTTTTCAAAGCACTTTTCAATTGAATAACTTCTTCATACAATGCTACTAAGTCCGTATGTGTAGATGTCATTACTGCTACAAATTGTGCTTTATGATTACATGAAAGTTCAATAATATTATTCAAATGTTCTTTCTTCGCCTGATTCATCGTGCTCTGACTAATTATTATGCCAATATAAGTATCTGTGGAGAATACATATCCCCAAGTCTGGTCTTCAATAAAGATAGAAAGTTGTTGTTTAATCGTATTACGAGTTGTGGTTGAAATCTCACGACTATATGTATCAACCAAAACAATATTCGCTTGCAAAAATGGATGCGTAAAAAGACGCTTCCAATGATCTATACTTAGCTCTGCTTCCTCCAGCTCATGTTCTACAAAATCTTTCAACCATTCTTCACGAAGCAATGCTATTGTTTGTGAACTAACAATGGGTGCTTGCTGTAATTGATTCAGTTCTTTGCTTGCCTTCTCAATATACATAATTAGCTCATGCTCATCTATAGGCTTCATTACATAACCGTCTACTTTATAACGAATCGCTTGTTGAGCATATTGAAATTCGCCATAGCCACTCAATACTAAAATTCGTGAATTAGCGCCCAGTTGTCGTAGTTCTCCAATTGCTCTAATGCCATCCATGATTGGCATACGAATATCAATGAGTATAAGGTCGGGAAAATGCTCTTTATATAATTCAATGGCTTCGACTCCATTGCTAGCAAGAGCAACTACTTGAAAACCATACTCATTCCACTCAATTAATGATTGCAAGCCTTGTCTAATCATTGGTTCATCATCAACAATCATCACTTTATACATCTAGTTCTCCTCCAAGTTGCTTGTATATCTCGTTGTGATTAATCTATATATACTAGTCCAATATCTTAAACAATCAACACTATCGTATCATAACATACGTTGAACAAAACGATAACCTAAATCCAACCTTGCTCTGTCACTGCTTTCCCTTGAGATTCTAACCTATGTGAACTGTGTATCGACTACCTGCAGAAGTAGAAATCAATTGCTCTGCTGAGTAGGTCTGGTCTGTTGCTTCATCTATAATAATAATGGGTTGGTTGTATACCACTCGTAGCGGTCGACCGTAAAGCGACTCTATCGATGCTGCTAGTAATTGTCCATCAGTCCACTTCAAATCCACCGTAAATCCTCCACGTGCTGTTAATCCGTTAATCTCACCAGTTGCCCAAGCTTTCGGTAATGAAGGAAGTAGTTGTATCGTTCCTAGATGACTTTGTACTAAAGCTTCAACCATACCGGCAGTCCCTCCAAAGTTACCATCGATTTGGAACGGTGGATGTGCGTCAAAAAGATTCGGATATGTGGATCTAGCTAACAATGTACGGATGAATGAGTAGCATTCCTCAGGCATACGAAGTCGTGCATACAAATTAATAAGCCATGCACAGCTCCAACCTGTATGACCGCCACCTTGTGATATTCGACTAGCTAAAGATTGCTTCGCTGCTTCAATAAGTTCAGGTGTATTAATAGAAGTTCCCGGATGCAATCCATATAGATGCGACATATGGCGATGACCTGGCTCTTGCTCTGTAAAATTCGTCGACCACTCTTGAATATGACCCGCTTCGTTAATTGTCAGCTTCGGCATTTTTGCTAATGCTTGTTCAACTTTCGAGCTAAATTGTTGATCGATATTAAGAATATAAGTCGCTTCAATAATATGTTGGAACAATTCAGAAATCAAAGTGATATCCATCGCAGAATTTTCCGCGACACTACTAATGTTGTTATTATCATATATAAATTTGTTCTCTGGCGAAGTAGACGGACTTACCTTCAAATTACCTAGCTCGTCCTCCACTAGCCAATCTAGACAAAACTGTGCTGCACCTTTCATAACAGGATAAGCACGCTCAGCTAAATAGGTCGGATCTGGATGAAACAAGTATCTTTCCCACAGATGTTGCGTTAACCAAACACCACCCATTGGCCAAAATGCCCAGCTTGGATGACCTGCAGTTGGAGAAGTCATTCTCCATATGTCTACATTATGATGAGCTACCCACCCATTTGCATTGTAATGTATACGTGCGGTACGAGTGCCAGTCACTGTTAATTGTTCGACCATTTGTAACAATGGTTCATGACATTCACTTAAGGAAGTTGACTCGGCTGGCCAGTAGTTCATCTGAGTATTAATATTTGTTGTATAATCACTATTCCATGGTGGTTGAATTCGATGATTCCATATCCCTTGCAAATTAGCTGGCTGCGTACCAGGTCTAGAACTAGTTATTAGTAAGTATCTTCCGTAATGGAAATACAAACTTTCTAATGCCAAATCTTGCTCGCCTAGCTTATATCGTTCTAGTCGTTGATCCGTGGGTATCTCAAGCATCAATTCATCTTCTTCTAATTGAAAATTAACTCGATCGAATAAACGCTTATGTTCAGAAATATGGGAATGAAGAAGTTGATCATACTTCAATTCCGAAACAGCTGCTAATTTCGCTTTATTTGTAAGTGAAAGCTCGTCGTAATTGTGATGAGGTTGCTTATCAAATCCATTAAAACTCGTTGCGATTGAAATAACGAAAAGTACATTAGTCGCATGGTGAACAGTTACTCTGTCTTCATCCACGATAACTGCTCCATCTGTGAGAGCTTGCAATTGAGATTGATATATTATTCCATATTCCTCTTCATATTGCACCGCAAATGGATGATCCTCAAAATAATTATCAGCAATATGCATTGGACATTTACTGTTCACAATAAGACTCTCATCTTCAACGATAACATTAGATGGATGAGGAAGATCAAAGCTTGCTTTCAACGAAAGTTTAGTATCGCCTTGGGAACGATAAGCAATAAATAGCACATCATCCGTTGCACTTACCCAAGCTTCACGAGTATAAGTGTTATTTCCATTAACAACTAACGTTGTCGCAACAGCGGTTGATAGTTCTAAGCTACGCTCATATTGAACAACATCACTTGGTGCATTCAACCATTCAATATATAGATCTCCAAAAGGTTGATATGCTTGGCAATTTACGGCTAGCATCTTATTTTCGATGAGCGCTTCGGCTTCAGAATACTTCCCTTGCTGGAGTAAATCACGTGATGTTTTCAAATGACGAAGTGCCTCATAATTATTCGTGTCCCTTGGAAAACCTGACCATAACGTGTCTTCATTCAATTGATATCTGTCTTTGTTCACATTGCCAAACACCATTGCACCGATGCGACCATTACCGATAGGCAGAGCTTCTTCCCATTGAGTAGCAGGTTGTGCATAATATAATTTAGTTAGGGATGTATTGGTTATCATAGTTATCACAAGCTCCTGTAGAATATTTTTGTTGATATGTCTAGAACATAAAATAACCTCAGATCAATAGAATCCGAGGCTGTATGTGTTAACCAGTTAGTAATGCCACTTCTGGTAAAAATGAATGCGTTATCATATGATTTATTTTACAATAACATATCAGATTACATTTGTGAGCATATTATGGAATTTTTGTTATTCACACAAAGAATTAATGTACTTAAGACTATTTATTGAGACAATAAGAGGTTATTAACGTAATAATAGCGATGCCGTATAAAACAAGTGAAATGATAGTCACTGTTCTTCTCTTCATCAATAATCCCCCCTCTCTACTGTTTGCTTATTATATGCTTACCGGTAGAGTATAGTTCTGTTGCAATATTTACCTTTCGACTATTGCAATGATTATGCAGAAAAAGTCCATGCTATCAATATCAAGTCATGCGGTTACCTAATTTCAGTTTTTACATCATTTGGAGGTTTATTATGGCTTTATTATTACGTAATCGTGGGTCAATCCTATTATTAATGATCAACATTTTTATTGTCTTTGTCGGGATTGGACTAGTCATCCCAATCTTACCCAAATATATGGAGCTATTGCATATAAGCGGTAGCCAAATCGGACTTATGGTTGCTACCTTTTCAATTTCTCAACTCATCTTCTCACCGATTGCTGGTAGAATTTCAGATCGTCTCGGCAGAAAACCGGTCATTATTACCGGAATGCTTGTTTTCGCATTAGCTGAATGGATATTTGGAGCATCTAATAATATACCCTTACTATTTATTGCACGAGCGCTTGGAGGAGTGGGTGCTGCTTTAATAATGCCAGCAGTACTTGCTTATGCGGCTGATGTTACAACTAAGGAAGAACGCGCGCAAGGAATGGGCTTTATTAATGCTGCAATAACAACTGGCTTCATCATCGGACCAGGTATCGGTGGATTCGTAGCCCAATATGGCGTAAGAATTCCATTCTATGGTGCTGCAATTGCTGGACTAATCGCTGCAATAATTACTTTTATATTTTTACCTGCTCGAGTAGAAATTGCTGATAAAGATGTCGCAGAATCATTACCTGATGATAAAGCTTCCATACCGCTTTGGAAACAACTTGCACTTTCAGTAAAAGAACCTTACTTCATGAGTTTAGTCATTATTTTCATCGCATCGTTCGGGCTTGCAAATTTCGAGACGGTCTTTACACTATATGTTAATGACAAATTCGGATTTAGTACCGTCGATATCGCATATATTATTACATTCGGCTCAATCGCTGGCGCCGTCATTCAAGCTACCGCATTTGGCGCCATATTGAACAAATTTGGTGAATTCAAAGTTATCACTGCCTGTCTCTTTGGATCAGCCTTATTCATTGTATTAACGCTATTTGTCCATAAATACTGGCTTATATTCGCAGTAACTTTCCTTGTATTTTTGGCAATGGATATTCTTAGACCCGCTTTAGGTACATTGATGTCGAAGATGACTACGAACGAACAAGGTTATGTTGCTGGTTTAAATTCAGCTTACACAAGTCTTGGTAATATTCTTGGTCCAATTATTGCTGGTATGCTGTACGATATTAATATTGATTATCCTTATCTTTTAGCAGGCGTCGTCTTATTCTTATGCTTTATCCTTTCAGCTACAACTGGGCGTAAATACTTGACTGCACCTTCAAATTAATGGTGTTTTGTAACTTCGATCAAAATAGCCGAAAATAGAATTAAGCATATGAAGCAGCACCTCCAATCGTTAATTACTCACTAACGAATGGAGGTGCTGTTTTCTATGGCAATTATTTTATTAGATCTGATCAGAATCACTGTTAGAATCTTTTCCTTTTTTATGTTTCCACTGGCGATATAAATTGTAAATAAGGACGGACATTGCCGACACTAGAACACCTTGAATAATACCATCAACGATGGACGGAGTCATTGCAATACCTGCTAAAATGCCTACTACCGTATTAATATAAGGGATTAGCCAATCAGGCACTTTCGGAGTGGATTTCATCATCCATCCTAGAAACAACAATGTAGGAACAACAATTAGCATCTCTGGTTCAATATATTGCTTCACAAGAAGGTATATCTCATTATCGAAAATAAATTCCATTGCGCTCACCCCCGATGAAAAATTTATGCATTAATCATACATAATAATATATTCATAGATTGTGAGAATGAACGGGGCATTACCTAGCTTGTCTGAATAAATATTGTCTAATTACAAAAAAACAGTTGCCGAGTATTATTCAGCAACTGCTCATGATCTTTTGCATGTTAAGCATTACGCTTCATATAGTTATATTCTGTAATCTTTAAGCTTTAATCCCGTTATGAATAAGTTCATGTACAATTTGTGTAGCAATAGGTTGTTGTCCATACGTATTAATTAGTTTCCAAGTTGTTAGAATCAGATTGGCATCTCCACTTTTCTTAGCGATCATAGATCCACCAGCTTGACCAATCCAACCTTGGAAATATCCAGAAATCACTTGAGTAGATCTAGGGATATGGTCGTTACCAAACATATATACGATTCTTCCCATGGTTCCACCTAGTTTGTTGTAGTTACTGAACGGAATAATGTAATCAGGATATAATCCTTCCACTTCCCAGCCCATCTCTTGCTTCAGAGGAACATTCTCAAAGAAGTCTACATCTACATAGTTAAAGGAAGATGTACGATCCCAGCTCTCGCCCTTTACCAATTCACGGAACGTAAATTGACCTTTATCCGCGATATGATCACCCTGTTCAGCTAAGAAAATAACTTTTCCACCGTTATTATAATATGTCTGAATCGTAGCATCGTAGCTCGCTGATAATACAATTTGAGCGGATTCCATAGAGTCTACCAGTATCGCGCCATGTTCAACTAGAGATTGGCCAAAAGCAGCTGGTAACTGATAAGCATGCACCTTTACATTAGAGAGTTTCTGAACCGGTGATATCGTTAATTCCTCTTCATTTTTCGCTAAGACAACTCCATTACTAATTAAGCTCAGTTGTAAGGAATAGAATCCTGCCTCTGCTACGTCAGGTGCGGAAAACATTATGACGTTTTCTAACTTCACATAAGTGTTATTTCCTTCTTGAATGGCAATCGAACCTGCGATGTCTGTTCCCGGAATTTTCCAATGCAATACTCCATTTAAGCTTACTTGATCATGATTGGATATAATAACATCTATAACTTGCTGCTGACCAACTTGTAAGTTATGGTTCAAGCCGTCAGCCATAACGATTATTCCACCGTTAAAGTCCGCTGCATGTTCCATTCCATATTTTAAGTTGCGCGTGTAATCTAACCAACCGTTAGTTTCCCACTCCACATCGGTAAATTCAGTTACAACGTAACCATTAATGCCAGGATGTTTGCGCATCTCTTCAATTAATGATTTGACAGCACGATACATTCTTTTCTGTGACGCTATTGATAAATTCTCCATATCACCAAATACACGATCCA
This sequence comes from Candidatus Pristimantibacillus lignocellulolyticus, assembly GCA_023639215.1. Classification (NCBI taxonomy): domain Bacteria; kingdom Bacillati; phylum Bacillota; class Bacilli; order Caryophanales; family Paenibacillaceae; genus Pristimantibacillus (SeqCode); species Pristimantibacillus lignocellulolyticus (SeqCode). The sequence continues at coordinate 3,410,972 of CP097899.1, read as the reverse complement.
GTTGATATTTCTCGAAATTAGCGAATGCATTAGGCGGTGATTTGAAATCTTCGCGATGTGTGTCGTCACCTTGATTATTAAACCAGAATGGTTCTTCGCCGTAATGTGCCTTTAACTTCTCAACGCTAGGTAATCCCCATACACCGAATTCTGAAATGATAATCGGCTGACCATCTGGCTTATATCCTTCTACATAGTTCTGCTCAGGGTGACCAGCCATATAATCGTGAATATCTTCTTTCCACTCATTAATTTGTTCCGGTAAAGCAAAGTATCGATGGTAATCATTCACATCAGTTTTAACATGAATCCAACCAGAGTTATCGCAAATTAGACGAGTTGGATCTTGACACTTCACATCATAGTACATTTGCTGTACATAAGCTTGCTTATCAAGGTCATTGGCCAAATCCCATTCTAGTCCCCACTCTTCATTATATAGTGACCAGATAATAATTGAGGGATGATTCATATCACGAGCAATCATGCCATTCAGCTCACTAGTAAAACGAGCTTTACTTTGATCGCTCCACTTCACCGTATTTGGCGGTTCAGCCCAAATCAATATTCCCATAGCATCCGCCCAGTATAAATAGCGAGGTATTTCTACTTTTATATGTTTACGTAATAAGTTAAATCCCATTTCTTTAGCGAGTTTAATCTCATTCTGCATCCATTCATCTGAAGGAGCCACATAGATAGTGTCTGGATAATAGGATTGATCTAAAGCTCCGCGAACAAATAGTGGTTTATTATTTAATAGCAATTGACCTTCTTTGAAATCAATTTTACGCATTCCAAAATAAGTCTCAAACTCGTCTATTACTGCACCGGTTTCATTGTCGAGAATTTTTACAACAAGGTCATACAAATTCGGTTCCTCAGGACACCATAATTTCGCTTGTGGAATCATGATTGTTATTTTACTATTCGCTTGCTCAATTGCATGAGTAGTCGTTGCCACAATTTCCGAACGATCTTGATGTTCGTAAATTACATATTCCACACTAATATCCGCATCGCCAATGTTGTAAATCGATGTCTGAACTTGAATCTCATTCACATCAATATTGGGATGAACATGGACTTGTTGTACGTACTGTTCATGACGAAGTTCAATATACACTTCCTGCCAAATACCACTAATACGCGTATACCAACTTCCCTGTTTCCCAATAGGTATCTCTGCATTATCTTGAGGATCATATACCCTCACCGTAATCGTATTATCTACGTCCCACTCTATCGCATCCGTAATATCGAATGAGAATGGAGTAAAACCACCTTCGTGATCGCCAATATACGTATCATTAATCCATACTCTAGCTTGAAAATCTACCGCACCAAAGTATAAATGCGTACGTAATTGACTATCGTGTTGCTTGATCTGAAACTTTCGTTGATACCAAGCTACTCCACAATATTGCACATTCGCTAAGTCCGTTTGCCAAATATGAGGAACATTGACTTCAGTAGAAGTTGGCAATCCATTACGTTGCCATTGATTACTCTCACCAATGTCTTTACTATCTATTTGAAACTCCCAAGATCCATTAAGATTATATTGTTGTCTCATAATATCCTCCGCTATTTAATTCCTGTCATGGAAATTCCTTTAATAATATTTCTTTGGAACAATAAAAATACGATTAGCGCTGGTAAACTAGCTAGAACATTCGATGCCATAGGTACTGCCAAGTCTGTGGCAAATGTACTTTGGAATGTTGGGATACCTACTGGTAGTGTCATCATCGATGTTTCTTGAGCTACTAACATTGGCCATAACAAGTTATTCCAAGAAGAGATGAAAATGAATATCCCTACAGCAGCCATTGAGCTAGTTGATAACGGCCATATAATGGACCACCAAATACGGAATGTTCCTGCACCATCAATTCTCGCTGCTTCAAGCAATTCATTCGGCAGTTGATCGATAAATTGTTTCAGTATTAGAAATGCAAGTGGTAACATCATTCCCGGCCAGATCAATGCATTATAACTATTAACCCAACCAAGATCGGCGATCATCTCGAATAGAGGAACGACGATAGATTCCATCGGAACCATCATACCGGCAAGAATAAGTGCAAATACGAATGTTTTACCTTTGAATGGGATACGAGATACCGCATACGCTGCCCATGAACTTAATACTATAGTAATCGCCGTCTGTACTAATCCTACTAATACACTGTTGAGTGTCCAACGCCACATCATAGCTGTTCCATCTGGTTTCAGTACTCGTGCGAAGCTTTCCAATGTAAAGGGTGGTGCGATCAAATTTTTCACAACAGTAACAGTAGATCCTGGTTCTTTGAACGCAGACAATACCATCCATATTAATGGCAATAACATAATAGCTGCGAAGAAATACGCAAAGAAGTAAGACATGATTCTACTTAACTTGCTTCGTTGAATTATTAGCACTTCATTCAACCTCTTTTCCTTAATCTTTCATCAAAAACTTAAATTGTATCAGTGAAATAAATGCGATTGTTAAAAACAGTACAAATGATACCGCTGATGCATAACCCATATCCCATTGTCTAAATGCGATTTGATAAATATAGTGTACGAGCGGAGTTGTCGTAGTACCTGGACCGCCCTTCGTTATTAACCAAGTTTGACCAAATAATTTAAAGGATGCTATCGATTGCAAAATAATAACTAGAGCTGTTACCCCTTTTAATGAAGGCATTGTAATGTACCAGAACTTTTTCCAGCCACCAGCGCCATCAATATCAGATGCTTCATAAATATCTTCTGGTATCTCTTGTAATCCAGCTAAAAATAGCATCATATTAAATCCAACAGTCCACCAGATGGTAGCAATGAGAATTGACATCCATCCCATTTCCCAGCTTCCTAAGAAGGATATCTCTTTCATTCCAAGTGATCTTGTAATCTCTGAGATTAGCCCAGTTCGAGATTGTAATATAAACATCCAGATACTACCCATAACCGATACAGATAACATAAAAGGCATAAAGTATACTGTTCTTAAAATGGTTGTACCTTTTAATTTCATATTTACTAATAAAGCTAGTATAAGACCGAGAACTACGATTGCCGGTGTCGATATAACAATGAAGTAAATGGTATTTCCAAATGATGACCAAAACTTCGGATCAGATAACATAAATGAATAGTTATCCAAGCCTACAAAATTCTGCTTGCCACCAAAAATTCCGCTATTAAAACTAGAAATAAAACCTTTAAATATCGGATAAATCCAAAACCATACATACAAAATCATAAACGGCGCCAAAAATATAAGAGCAGCCATAAGCGATTTATAAGAACGGAGTCTTGTAAGTTTCAATGATATCTCACTCCTTTAAAGGAATGGTGTGAATCGTTATAACGCTTCACACCATTCGCATCAACATAATTATTTATTCAATATTGTTTCTGCATTTTTCTGTGCTTTTGCTAGACCATCTTCAACAGAAGACATACCATAGTTAATTTCAACTAGAGATTCTAGGATTGTATCTTCAATTGAACCAAGATTTTGTAATTTAGGTCCATATACAACATCATTAATTACATCAGCATAAGATGAACGGTATGGTAATGATGTATAAGCTTCAGATTCTAGTACCGTAGTTTTCACTGGAACGTGACCAGCAACTGCCCACATGTGTCCATTAGATGCTAACCAATCAGCAAATTTAACTGCTGCAACTTGTTTTTCTTTATTATCTTGAGTAGGAACAAACACCGTATGAGAATCACCCCATGCTGCAGGTTGAGCAAACAATTGTGGGAATGGAACTGCTGCAAAATCAAGATCTTTATTCGTTTCAAAGTTACCTGTAGCCCATACGCCTGAGAATGTTACAGCTGCTTTACCAGTTTTGAAAATATCGTAACTTTGATCGCCGATATCAGGAAGCGCTAAACCTTCATCAATCCAAGATTTAATAAGTTCCATAGCTACTTTTGCTTCAGGTGTATTAACTGTCGGTTGACCGTCTGTGAATACGCTACCACCTTGTTGGTTAACAAGTGCATACCAGATCCAGTACGTGAACACATTATTACTACCAATGATTAACGGAGATACATCAGCAGGAAGTGTCTTTTTCAATGCTCGAAGCATTTCTGTGAATCCTTCAGCAGTTTGCTCCATTTTAATTGTGCCATCTTCGTTAAGAAGACCTGCATCACTCAAATGTTTTTTGTTGAAGTACATAATAACAGCATGAGTGTCCAATGGTACTGCATAGTGTTTACCATCAATCACTGTTGCTTGTAATTGATTCTCACTGAAAGTAGACCAATCAAGACCTGCTTCAGTTGCCAAATCATCAAGTACTGCAACCTTCTCAGTTGGCATCAAGCTAGCTAGCTTAGATACGTGAGCTACTGCTACATCTGGAGCAGAATTAGATACTAGTGCAGTTTGCAATTTAGGATAATAGTTATCCCAGTTACTATTCATGAATTTAACATTAACTTCTGATTGTGATTCGTTATAAGCTTTTACCATGTTTTCCATGTACTCGCCATCAGTTCCACTGAATGGTACCCAGAAATTTAAGTCTACAACTTCAGTCCCTGAATTAGTTGAACCTCCTCCACCATTGGAAGTGCTTTCATTTTTCTTATTACCAGTATTTCCTGATGAACATGCCACCAACGTTAAACATAGTACTAACAACAACGCTACTGTCTTATTATACTTTCTCATTCTAACTATTCCCCCTAGAAGTAATCAGTTTTAAGTACAAAAACATTGTAACATGAAATATTGTTTTATATCAAGTAAAATTGTAATAAAGATATAAATACGCTTTTCCCTTCTGTATTAACAGGTTTTCCGACATAAAAAAATAAAACAACAATATTTGGTAGCGTTTCCTACCGATTATTGTTGTTTTATTACTATAAAAGTTGTTATAAAAAACAAAAATAAAGTATCACTATTCGTTGTGGCGCAAGTTCATAATAATTCCTTGACTATAGTTTCCAAAGCTATGACCAAACAGATTTAATCCGCCCATATTGACAGCATCCTGTTTCACGCCAATTCTAAATGAAACATATGGCTTTACATTTAGATTCAAATCTTGAACTGTAACATTAGAAATCAAAGTACCATCTACAAAGCTACCTCGTTCATTGATTTTCCAATGTTTTAGCAAACCATATTGAGTAAAATACGTTTGCCACCAGTCAGGGGTATTAAATCCTCGAAGTCCACCAAAATCACTTGGAGAAGTCCATGTGCCTATTTCGATCTCATTAATCCATACTGTAATATCCGAAGGCCAATCTAGTTTGTGGTATGGAGCTTCCGAACATATTTCTGCACTAAATTCAATTTCCTCAGATATTTTGCCGTACGGAATACGATTAGGGAAACGATATTCTACATACCCTTGTCTGAAGTATAAGAGTTGCGCTTCTTTTCTACCTGGTTCGTAGAATGATCTAGGGTCATCTTGCAAGCCAATGTAATCATTAACGCCAACTAGACCACAACTAGGCTCAGCTTGACATTCCACATATTCACCAATTGGCATATCTATCTTAATATTATTTTTCCCTGTTAATTTATCTTCGGTAAATAAATCAATTATTATGCGATCAAAAATTTTTGTATTTACTTTTTGTGTACCTCTGCCTGGTATAAGTTCAGTAGCTATTAGACCAACATCTTCTAATTTTTTCACATTTACCGCAGTTGATGAGAAAGGTATTCCTAGCTTTTCAGATAATTCATTCACATTATGAGGTCCAGTGCTAAGAATTTTCAATATGTTCATCCGCTGCTCGTTACCTATTACTTTTGCAAATTGGATGGCTTCCTCCATATTAAGTTGAAGAATTTTCAAACAGTTAACCTCCTTATAGCTCTTCAATTTTATCCTTATACTTATTGATATGTAATTTATTCATATCCTCAAGCATCTATCGATTATATCATATCTTTATCCATTTCTAATAATACCACTCTAAATGATGGCATATTTTTATGTCTACACGAAATAACCCGCTAAACTATATAAATAGTTAGCGGGTTAATTTAACCAATATTAACGTAGAGGGGCAGTAATTGCTTTACCAATATCTTCAATTAAAATACCAACATCTTTCGCCATATCACGAACCGGATGTCCGTCCATCGGCGTCATTTGAGATTTCATATCTTGAATACGAGTGTGCATGTTTTTATCGCTCGTGACATGAACTTTGTACTTTCCATCAATTTTCTGTACTGCACGTTTGACTTGTTTTTCGACTTCTGCTTTTTTAGCATTATCTTTCAAGTCAACACCAACGATTACATCATCTTTATTAACAAAAACTGTTGATGCAGTTACTCCATTTACTTTCTGAATGGAGTTTTGAATCTTTTCTACAATATCATTCGAGTTACTCTTTACCCCCATATTGCCATTCAAATTACCATTATTGTTTCCATTCATGCCATTCATGTTACCATTGGGGTTAACATTTCGGTTACCATCCATATTTCCATTTAATATGGAATGGTTTCCATTGGACTGTACTCTTGATTTGTTGTGATCAACATTTTTTGAGTTCATTCCGCATCCAGACATTGTTAGAACAATGCTTGCAGAAATTAGAGCAAACGCTATGCGTTTATTCATGAACAACTCACCTCCTGCGATTATATTGCGCTAAGGAAAGTGATTCTATACGAAGACAAAGCTATCCATAAATTCGCATTAACAAATGAAATTATAAGAATTTTTAACTAGGTACATGCACATCTAGGCATCCGCCCTCATACATTAGAGAACAGACTATATAGGCTAAGTATCATTAGTCTTGGCCCTTACTTGCATGTGGAGGTGGATATATGCCAGGTTTTTTCTCATCAATAGCGTTGTTCATTAAGCAACTCACTTTATTAGTATCCTATGTTAAGAACAATGCGTTTCCTCAGCCTTTAAAGGAGGATGAAGAGCAATATCATCTAGCGCAGATGGCACTTGGTGATGCTGACTCCCGCAACATACTTATAGAGCATAACCTTCGACTAGTTGCTCATATCGTCAAGAAGTTTGACAACACTGGTGAAGATCAAGAAGATCTCATTTCAATCGGAACGATCGGCTTAATAAAAGCGATTGAAAGCTTTCAGACTGGTAAAGGTACAAAGCTAGCTACTTTTGCAGCGAGATGTATTGAGAACGAAATACTTATGCACCTTAGATCCCTGAAGAAGACTCGCAAAGATGTCTCCTTGCATGATCCGATTGGTACAGATAAAGAAGGCAATGAAATCACTCTAATAGATATTCTAGGCAATGATATTGATGATATTGCTGACCAAGTGCAGCTTGAGATGGAAAAAAGTAAAATATATAAAAACTTGAGTATATTAGATGATCGTGAAAAGGAAGTTGTGATTACCCGCTTCGGACTGCTCAATGGCGGTGATGAACGTACACAGCGTGAAATAGCGAAGGATCTTGGGATTAGTCGGAGTTATGTGTCAAGGATTGAGAAGCGTGCGCTGATGAAGCTTTATCATGAGTTTTATAAGGGGAAGCGGTAAAAGACTATAACTATTACTAAAAATCAAACTAAAGATGCTAAATTGCATCTTTAGTTTGATTTACTTTTTAGGACGAAATTGTTTGTTTATCTTATTATATTCAAACAGTAATTACAATTCGTACTAATCTTAGAGTTATCCACAAAAGTAATGGTGACGGGGCCCATTAATAGTTGTACAAAACACATTACTATAGTTAATACTTTTACTATTTTCGTGTTATACTTTTATTAATTATAAAACTAGAAAAATTTACCGCAATAAATATAGAGAGTTGTATCGGTACAGATAACCTTTGAGGTGGGTGCGGAGATGATCAAAAAAAACCGTTGCCACGATTGCCTAACGACATCAAACAAATAATCCCTTTGAACTTGGTTATCATATAAACATTCATGTTCTGTTTGAGCCCTTGGGTGAAATGCTTGGATTTTTTACTAACTATAAGCGTTGCCCTGTCATACATACTAATCACAACTTAGAGTATCAACTTCAACGCTTCACTTGTGCACATGAATTTGGACATTATATTTTACATCCTAAAGTCAATGTTCCCTTCCTTAGAAAAACAATTTCCAATCCATAGACAAAATAGAACGTGAAGCAAATCAGTTTGCTGTAGAGCTTTTAATAGAGGACAGTTTAATGTATTAAGGATATACACTACAATAAATTCCAGCATTTAGTGGTCTGCCATTACAGGTCATACATCTAAAGTCTAAACCAAATAATTTGTTTGTATATATATATAGAATCTTCAATGATAAACTATAAAACCACATGAGATAAATTGATTAAAAATAATTAAATAATCTCATGATCTAATCTTGAGTTGAAGGAGTTTAATAATGAAAAAGAGAAAAAAAAATAAAAAATATGATACGTGGAAGATAAGTGATAAAATATTCGACATTCAAGATGAAGTCGATTTTCTAAAAGACTTTGATAATGATCTTCAAAATGAGTTTTCATTAAATTATAAAGAGAATATGTCATTCAGCAAATACCTATCCTATTTAATCGGCAAATATAAATCAGAAGCTGAAAACCTAAATAGTAATGTTATTATATTTTCAATTATTACAATAGCTTTATCAATATATATTCTCGGAATTCAATCTTTATTAAAATATGTTTCTGATATATATTCTAATTTCTTTTTAGAACTTCTTATTGTTGTTATTTTTATTATTGCAGTAGTACTAGGTATAAAGATACCCTTTACTCAACATAGACATCAAAAATCAATAAATGCTTTGATCGTAAATTTTTTAGAAGATAAACTAGCTAATTTACCAGAAAGTAAAACCTTAGAAAATAGGACAATTAGAGGTGAGTTTGATAGGAATAATTAAATTTATATCATTATTGACGGAAAAAGCATTATATGCTTTGAAATGCCTTTTCTACTCATTTATTATTATTTTTACTATCTCCAACTTAGATATAAAGAACATCCAGAACCCTAGTCTTGAGATATTAGAAGTAATTGCTCAATATGATTATTTAATTCTTAGGGCAGTAATTTTTGTGTCTGTTTTAGAAGTAATTCATAATCTAATATGTTTTCTGAAAACATATAAAATAAATACATGATATTATTTTTATTTGAACTACTATCATATCCTATTCCCGGTTTACTAAGATCGATCGATATAATTAACGGATTTCGCTATATATCCTTTTTTAATATTCTTTTTAATTCTGTCTACAAATTTATTAGCATGCATAAAAATCAAATGCTTCCCAAAATCATTTCTTAACTTTTCGATATACTCTTCATCTATTTTAGAAATGTATATAGTTCTTCAATTTTTGATACTATATATAAGTTTTCTTTTTTCAACGTCGCCATACAAAATATAGGTACTTCTTTTGTAAAGTTAAATGAAACTTCTAGATTCGAAACGCCGCCTAAGAGAACATCTTCATTTGTGATAAGAACTTTAAGATACACTGAGCCATTATTAAATGAAAGCGATGCTCCACTTCTATCTCCAATCCCCTTTATTCCTTATGTAGACTTGCAGTTAACGTTCAATAGTTAACGACAGTCTAATACCTAATTTAGCTCTTATCTTAGGGGAAGGATGACGCCCCCTAGATAATAATTCCAGTATTAACGATTTTCATATTCATCTAGATTCATACCATTCTCCAATTTCCATACTTTTCTGCCATTAATAGAACTATTACGAACAATAGCAGCAGCTGCTGATGGAGAATTAAACTCTATATTTTTTGTGAGTTCATAAAAACTATCACTATCTGAAGATATAAAGTAATTATTAATTTCAAACTCTTTTCTTAGCTTTGAGTAGTTATGAGAACCAAAGCTATTCGTAGAATCTTTTTTTACATAAGATCCTTTTAATGAAATATAACTATTATCTGAGATCACTAATTTAGCTATTTTACCTAATTCACCTTTTCTTCCTGATACATTCATAAAAAATATATTATCTAATTCTTTTTCATTAAGTATTTCATCTTGAATATTTTTAGTCTTTGTAAAATCAATTATTCCTAATTGTCCTAGGACAAAAACAAGGTTATCAACATAATCATTCATATCATCACAATCAGAAACAGGTAATTTAGAGCCAGGTGGAGTGTTCGAGTTATTTAGCTCAATTGTTGTATTATTTCTTGCTAATAGTTCATAAAGTTCTTTCTCAATGAATCTAACGTGTGATTTAGTTAAGTTAGAATCTTTACTAATAAATATTACAAAATCGTCCCACCAATCCTTTGATTTAAATTGTTCTGCGATTCTCTTATTTACTTCATCAGCTTCACCTACATATATTCTCTTTAGTAATGAGCCTTCTAATTCTGATAATAAAAAATACACACCAGGAACTGATAATTCTTCTAATCCTTGAATTATCTGAACATGTTTTCGGTTTCCAATAAATGATTTTCCTGTCCAATTACTAAGTTCTGCAGATTTTAAGTGCTTAAAATTATCGCCCATTATATATAATTTAATTGTTTTCCCTCTCATAGTAACCTCCTCGAAAATATTTTTTTGAGAGTTTCACCTAACGTTCATGTATATTGCTACAGGAAATTGTCACTGAATTTACTACAATGCCTAAAGCATTAAAATGACCACGACGTAGCCGCTCCGTGAACAACTGGTGGCATATCTTTTCTATTCCCCTTAACTCTTGGCTTAAAGATAGATTTTTTTTCTTCGCTAAAATGATATAGCCTCATTCAGTTTCCCCATTGATCTGGAGTTAAACTGAAATCCAGTGTAAGCAGTTATAAGAGCAATAATAATTGCTGATAAATCAATGCCGAGTAGTTTCATGAATAACTCCTATTTTATTTCAATTGGTATTTCTTATAACGTCAAAGATTCACGACGGAAACCCATCTAGTACTAGTCCTCACTTTTACTAGACGGGTTACTGTGTAGATGTGTATTCTTCTGTGTAATTGCTTCTTCCAACCAAGGGCTTATGCCAGCAGCGTGAAACTTATGTTAGCTGAAGTAATTGTCCTCCTCGTAATAACTAAATATATTAAAATAAAGTAGAAGCCACAGTGAACAATGTACCTACTACCCCAACCACTCCAAATATTAAAGAGTAATAATATGATTTTTTTGATAACTTATATCCATCTCGATTTTGATATTCATAAACTTCTAAATCATCGATTAGTTCATGTAATGCATTTTTAAAATCATCACTTAGTTCAGTATCTTCTAATAATGTATTTACTTTTCCTATATTTCTACCCGAATAGCTATTATACGGGTTCTTTTTCTTAATAATACTTGTAAGATTTAATAATCTACTACGAAATTCACTAGGATATTCTATTTTATAATTTTTTTTCCACTTAACTTCTGGTACAGTATTTAAGTTGTATACAAAATCATCTAATAACTCAACAAGTGTAGGAAATTTTTTAGCCACTCTAGGATTGCGTTTAGAGTTTTCTTTGTACAAAGTAATCACCTCAGAAGTAAATACACTGTCATCTTTATTATTTTTCATAATCGTAATTATGCCTTGATAAAAATGATTTCTTCCTAATCTGTATTCGTAATCATTAATTAATTGAACACAAGCTATAATTGCGTATATAACACCAGATAAACCAATAATAACCATAGAACTCACTAGAATCCAAAAATCATTCATAAATTAAAGCTCCGATCTTATTATTATATTGAAATTATTTAATCTAATAAAATTGACAATTAGAATTTAACTCATGACTAATAAGATAGATTAATGTCTACACATATCGAATTTTACCATAATTTCTATTAATGTTATATATTGAATATATAACTTCTTACTGTATACAATGAAAGAAATGCTCCCTCTCACTACCTGTCCACCAAAACCTTACGTCTCTCCTTCCCCACCTTCACTATCAGCACACGCTTCTGTAGCACAAAAGCGCTACGTCGGACTTCGACTATATCCTCAAGAAGTTTGACAACACTGGTGAAGATCAAGAAGATCTCATTTCCATCGGAACGATCGGCTTAATTAAAGCGATTGAAAGCTTTCAAACTGGTAAAGGTACGAAGCTCGCTACCTTTGCAGCAAGATGTATTGAGAACGAAATACTTATGCACCTTAGATCCCTAAAGAAGACTCGTAAAGACGTTTCCTTACATGATCCGATTGGTACAGATAAAGAAGGCAATGAAATCACTCTAATAGATATTCTAGGTAATGATATTGATGATATTGCTGACCAAGTGCAGCTTGAGATGGAAAAAAGTAAAATATATAAAAACTTGAGTATATTAGATGATCGTGAAAAGGAAATTGTGATTACCCGCTTCGGACTGCTCAATGGCGGTGATGAACGTACACAGCGTGAAATAGCGAAGGATCTTGGGATTAGTAGGAGTTATGTTTCAAGGATTGAGAAACGTGCGCTAATGAAGCTTTATCATGAGTTTTACAAGGGGAAAAGGTAAAAGTAACAAGCTTCATCAATTGAGATGATTAATATCCAAATCTATGGTAACTTATTTCATTATCACTAGCTACAAAGTAAGATATTAAATCAAATAGATATTATCTTTGCTTGATGGTTTTCCTCGTAAGAGACTGACCATGAAGGAGCCGGACACAATCAAATAGTGTCCGGCTCTTTCTTTTCTATATTTATGGGAAGTCCAAATGAAGCTGCCATAAATATTTGAAGTCACTTCTATCCATAAGCGTCAAATGCATTAATGCAGTTTTTCTCTGCATTATTAAACTGAGCTTTGAAAGCGATCCCTTTTATTAAAGTTACTTCACTTATGCTCACTATAGCAAATTATCTGAAACAAATGGCTGAAACACACTAAGCATTCTTCGGTTCACTACCCATAATAACGGAATCCTTAGGCAATAGCAGTGCGAATATCCCTAGTAGGGGTAAGTATGCACTTAGTTGAATAATTATAGAGACTCCATATAAATCCATTAACCATCCCATGAAAACAGAGCCTAAACCTGCTAAACCAAAAGATACTCCAAAAAACAATCCAGCTACCGTACCGACATGACCTGGCAATAGCTCTTGAGCATATACGATAATGACTGAGAAACCAGACATTAAAATTAATCCAATAACGACACATAATATCATGGACATCGCAGGATTTGCATATAGAAGTAAAATGGAAAATGGTGCAGTACCAAGAATTGAGAACCATATAATCTTCTGACGTCCAAAGCGATCAGCCAGCGGTCCTCCAATAAATGTTCCTACCATACCTGCAAATTGTAAAGCGAATAAACACATCTGCGCGCGAGACAACTGCAATTGATACTTTTCCATGAAATAGAAAGAGTAGTAGCCCGTCATACTTGCTAAATATACGAATTTTGAGAACAACATCAATATTAGAATAAGCATGACATACCCAATAAAGGACTTACTGAAGGCTTTACGAGGTGCTATTGCGTTAAGTGAACGTTTACTGATTGCAACCTCCTTCACCTTCTTACCATACCACCGCCCAATAAAATATTGCACCATAATTCCGATGAGTGCCAATATCGTAAACCATAGGAAACTAGATTGACCAAGCGGTAAAATCATTACTACGATAATTAGAGGTGCTAATGCTTGCCCGAAGTTACCTCCTACTTGAAAGATGGACTGAGCTAATCCTTTTCCTTTACCCGCTGCCAAGTGTGCAACCCGTGATGATTCTGGATGAAGAACAGAAGAGCCGATACCAATAAGGGCAGATGCTAGTAGTAAAACGCCAAGGGATGGCGCAACAGCTAAACCCATCATACCCAAAAGAGTAAAGACCATTCCAATAGGTAGTAGCATCGGCATCGGTTTACGGTCTGTACAATAACCGATTAGCGGTTGTAGAATAGAAGCAGTAATATTCAGCGTAAAAGCAATCCATCCTACCTGGGTAAAAGAAAGATTCATATTTTTCTGAAAAATTGGAAATGCTGCAGGCACGACAGATTGCATCGCATCGTTTAACAAATGTGCAAAACTAACGCCAAACAGGACGGTCATGGCCGTTCTTGTTGTTTTTGTCATAGAATGACATCCTCTCTTTGTCTTATCATAACAATAAGTGTACTCAAAGAAGATGGAGACTGTCGTCGTCAAAATTGCGATAAAGCACGTGATTTTTGCTATATATCAGAGAGGTGATTGATTTATGCATATGAAAATTATTTTCCCCCAACTGGAGCTACACAGCATAGAGAGCAATTTCATCAATGATCCTCATGTTCATCCAGCACATTACCAAATGACAATTCCAATACGTGGACATTGCCATTTCACATATAAAAGTAAGGAAAGAAAACTAGTAGCTGGTGAAGGATTGTTGCTCCCGCCCCAGGATCAGCACCATTTCCGTCAAGGTTCTGAGGATGGCATTATTATTTTTCAAATCAATGATAATAGCCTGTATCCTGCTGAGGCATCCTCTTTTCCTGAACCTAAATATAAATATGAGTTTGATCCAACTGAAGTGTCAGCATTCCTTCATCAATGGAGTTCCTCGTTCTTTCCTTTTGGGGATTCTGATCGGTTAGCACTAGAGGAGAAAGAACACCAAGCACTCCATTATGTACACGGCTTAATCTGGGGGAAATCAAGCTCCTTCAAGCAACTTAGTACACTGCAACAACAAGATAACCGTCATATTAATAGGGTGCTTGATTATATTCATGCTCATTACACTGAATCTATCCGTATTGAGCAGTTATCAGCCATTGCATTACAAAGCAGTTATCACTTTATTCGTTGCTTTAAGACCAATACAGGCTTTACCCCCTATCAATATGTACTTAGACTTCGGATCCAGAAGGCACAAGAGCAGCTTAAGCAAACACATAAATCTGTAATAGCGATTAGCATAGAATTAGGGTTCTCTAGTACAAGCCAATTTTATCGTGCTTTCATTAAAAATGTTGGTATTCCCCCCGAACAATACCGTCAATCCATAACAAGCTAAAATAGTAAAAGCAACTGTACCGAAGAGGAAATGCTCGCAATAAGTAGAGATGATCGTAAAAAAGAGGTTGTTATTACCGCTTCGGTCTGCTTAATGGCGGCGATGAGCGGACTTAGCGTGAAATAGCGAAGGATCTTGGGATAAGTCGAAGTTATGTTTCGCTCATTGAGAAACGTGCGCTGATGAAGCTTTATCATGAGTTATATAAGGGGAAGAGATATTAAATAAAACTAAAGCAGATACCGGATTTAAGTCAGTCCAATATCTGCTTTTTGAGGTCTTGAGGTTGATATTAATCCATGTATTGTTCTACTTCATAATATGTATTTTTAATTATCATTTTAATAAGACATGTCTACAACTTATCTAACCTAAAGATTGAATGAAGAATACAAACGATGCAATCATGCCACCAACGCCCCTAATTTTGTTGTAGCAAAATAAAAATCTGAAGGTTCTGGATCAACGACATCTAAACCATATGATAAATGGAATATAAACATTTGCAGTGATTTATTACTAAACAACAACCAACTAAGTACAAAGAGAATAAGTGATAATATAAATATGATTAGATTACCTTGCCGTTCATGATACTCTTCGTAAGCAGCAGATACCAAACTACTTGGGTGATAATGTTGTTCGTTTGATGTAAAGATTGGTCCATTGTTAGAATAAGCTACTGTGCTTATATACATTTCATCATTTTCGTCAAACGCCAAAAGTAGATCGTTACTATTATAATTTCTTACGGTATACGTTTTTCCGCTTGGATACGTAACAATAAATGTCTTCTCTAGTACATCTACCTTTGTCTCTTCAATTTTAAATATTTTACCAGAAATATCTAATTCTCTATAGTCTTCATGTTTAATAAGTCTAATTTCATTACCACCACTGGCTGTATAGTAAGTGATGTTTTTAGGTTCCAGGGCGTTTTCTGAATACTTTATATCATTTATGTAAAATATTTTTTCACTATAATAGTAATAAGCCCAAACCACAATACTAATAAAAACGATAGCTATTAATAAACGTTTAATAATTACAATCATATATGCTAATTTCATTACACACCTCACCTCTAGTGCTTAACTACTGAGTATATTTTATTAAACTCATCTCATAATTTCTGAGTCATCAAGTGAAAATAAATAGCTTTTAAAATACTGAAATATGCCAATTTTTTATAAATGGAATAACTACCTGTGTATTACTTATTAAATATATTAATATTGCAATTGCTACAAGTTGTATAGAGACTATTATTACCCTAGTTTTTCTACTCCTTGCTAGTAATTTGTATTGTATAAATGTAAGTATTTGTGCTATCAATAAACTCATCACAATATTAATTAAAAACATGTCATAGACTGTTTTTGCCGAACTTAATCCTCTGATGTTTGTAGCCATTTCAAATGTGAAATGATCAAATCCTATATAAATAATGATCCAATACATCCAACAACATAGTAAAGAGAACACTATTGTTATTAAACTTTTTAGTATTTTCATTATATGTCTCTCCTTACTTACTATTATAGTATTATCAGATATTATTGTATTAAATGAAGGCGTTGGTGAGTTACTTCCTCGATATATGTATTTTTCCAACCAAAGACGAAAATTCGCAGCTTAAATCTGGTGTTAGACAAGGTCCATACCACTATGAGTTATCAAGCAAATCTTTTTTCTTAACATCAAATTCTTCTTGAGATATTACCCCATTAATTTTTAATTGGTATAGTCCATTAATTTCTTGAGATATTAATGGATTATTCTTTTTTCTTTCCATTGTGATAATAAATCCTACAAAGTTACTAATCATTTAATATTCTCATTTAGTGAATTTTCGACTAACATTTTACTTTAGGAAGGCTATGTTATATCTAACAAAGTAGACAATTAGAATTTTACGCATGTCAAGTAATATTGATATGTGTCTACACCTATTAAA
Source organism: Candidatus Pristimantibacillus lignocellulolyticus (assembly GCA_023639215.1). Classification (NCBI taxonomy): domain Bacteria; kingdom Bacillati; phylum Bacillota; class Bacilli; order Caryophanales; family Paenibacillaceae; genus Pristimantibacillus (SeqCode); species Pristimantibacillus lignocellulolyticus (SeqCode). The sequence continues at coordinate 3,394,010 of CP097899.1, read as the reverse complement.
TTTTACCATAATTTCAATAAATATTATATCTTCTACATTTAACTTCACTCTCTTTACAATCAAAGAAACACTTTGCATGCAAAATTGCTGTATTAGTATTAAATGAAGGGAAATTATAGATTTACAGTTTAATAGTTTTCTAGTTTTCTAGTCTAATAAATCAAATAATGATACAATGAACCAATATCTTACATAGGAGGTACAATCATCAATGTCAAAATTCAACAAAGTCACAATTGCTATTTTTACTTCTATTCTACTTTTAGCAGGTTGCTCTTCATCCGATGGCAATAGCAATACCGCAAATCAGTACAATAAACCTGCAGCGGAAAATACTACTAGTCCGTCCCCAGAAAATAATGCCTCTACAGACGCAGAGGGCAATTCATCTATCGAGGTAGATAAAAATTTATTAACGGTAGACATCACTCTACCCGCTTCCATGTTCAAGGATCAGAACATGGATGAAGTTATTGCAGCTGCAAAAAGTGAAGGTGTTAAAGATGCAAAAATACATGATGACGGATCTGTTACGTATACATATCCCAAATCAGTTCATAGCGCAATGATGAAAGAAATGAAAGAAGAAGTAATTCTTACTCTTGAAGAGATGAAAACTAGTGAAGATTTCACATCAATAAAGGACGTTAAATACAATGATGACCTTAATAAATTCACATTAATCGTTGATAAAGCTGCTTATGAAGGTGGATTTGATGGTTTCGCATCGTTAGGAATCGGTATCCAAAGTATGTATTATCAAAACTTTAATGGTGTCGCTTCTGATAAAGTGAAAGTAACCATTGATATTAAAGATATAACTACCGATGAAATTTTTGATACGATTATTTATCCAGATGATCTAGGCAACTAATATATTTGGTACTTCACCCTATAAAGCAGACGATATTAACAGTCTATTTTATAGGGTGTTTTTTGTATGAATTAATAGTTACCCATATATATAGACTATTTACGTATAAAAGTAGTATAATCACACAAGATATAGATACTTATATAGATAGAATTGAGGACTAATATGAAAACAATTGCAGTGTATTGTGGCTCTAGCATGGGAGCAACAGAGGTGTATCGTGAAGCAGCGATTAACCTTGCCAAAGAATTAGTTAGACGTAAGCTAACACTTGTATACGGTGGAGCGAGCGTTGGAATAATGGGGATTGTAGCAGATACGGTACTTCAAGAAGGAGGAGAAGTTATAGGTGTAATTCCTGCCTTGTTGGAGCAACGGGAAATCTCGCATCATGGTCTTACAGAACTTATTAAAGTAGATAGTATGCATGAGCGTAAACATAAGATGATCGAATTAGCCGATGGCTTTATTGCATTACCAGGTGGTCCTGGTACGATGGAAGAGTTTTTTGAAGTATTTACATGGAGTCAGATCGGTATACATCAGAAGCCATGTGGCCTGTTGAATGTAAATGGCTATTATGATCATCTCCTATCATTTTTCGAACATATGCAGCAAGAACAATTTTTGAAGCCAATGTATAACCAGATGAATCTTGTAGCTAACGATGCTGCAGAGCTACTTAATCAGTTCTCAAGCTTCATTCATCCTGGCTTGAAAACATATGAAAAAGTTTAGGTTAGTACTATAATCGAAATTTTCCTATCAAAAACTATTGTATATTATGGGAAATTGTAGTAAGTTATAAAACAGTTGCATATGAAACCGTCCGGGTGCTTGAGGAATCAGGCTGAGATAGTAGCTAGTACCGCTACTGACCGTTGATCTGAACTGGATAATACCAGCGTAGAGAATGGGGTTCAAGAAGAAATTTTTCTGACCGTCTGCGTATTACCAGACGGTCTTTTTATGCTTCCACCATAACTTATTGGAGGTTAGCAGTATGTACAAATTAAAGCTTACAGATGTTGTCGTTATCATCATGATCGGTATTTTATTCGGAGTCATTATGCATTTTTGGAATTCTCTTTACGACGTAATTAAGCCAATCCTTCCGACTTTACGTCAACTCTTCTATGGCATGTGGTTCATGGTTGGTCCATTTGCATACTTAGTGGTACGTAAACCTGGAGCTGCCTTAATCGCTAGTGTTGCAGGGGCTGCTCTATCCTCAATTATGGCATCAGCTGGCTTAGAAGTATTAATGTATGGATTTATACAAGGACTTGCTGCAGAACTTGTATTTGCTAGTTTCCGATACAAAAAGCACAATCTAGTCGTTGCAGGTTTTGCTGGTGTGCTATCTTGTCTAGGAAGTTTTATGTTAGATCTTGGTTATGGCTATGCCGATCTTGAAACTTGGGCTTTAATCGTGAAGTACGGATTACGTGTTATTAGTGCATTTATCTTTACTGGTATTTTTGCTTATTATATTGTCCTTGCATTAGAAAAGACGAAAGTAACTTCTCTGGTGCGTCCGATTGATCAGAAGGAATTTGAACAGTTGCGTAAATAACATTAGCGGACTTTGATAACTATGATTGGCTTTGTAGCTTAATCGACATCGAATATGAAACGAACTTGGGAAGTCCGGTACGCGTGTACCAAACATGTACACTTACGTTTCCTCCCTCCTCAAGTAGCGCTCCATCTTCTTGGTTCTGAAAGCCCGCTTATTGAAAAGTCAACAATATTATCAAATGGAGGGGTAGACTTGTCTAATATCGCAGTAAGTGTCGAGCAATTACGTCTGAAATTCAGTGGAGAGCCGAATCTAATCTTCCAAGATTTCAGCATACATATCCCTGAAGGACAAAAGATTCTTATTCTCGGTCCTAGTGGCTCTGGAAAATCTACTTTGCTTCAAGTACTTAGTGGTATTATTCCTAACTACTCCTCCGTTCCGATGAGCTATGCATCGATTCAAACCCCAGAACATTGGGGATTTGTGTTTCAAGACCCAGATACACAATTTTGTATGAGTTATGTAGATGAGGAACTTGCTTTCGTCTTAGAAAATCGTCAAATCGCACGTGAGTTAATGGAACCTGCGATGCACCATGTGCTAGATGTCGTAGGGCTACAACTCCCATCGCTGCATACTCCAATTAGAAATCTATCGCAAGGTATGAAGCAACGACTTGCTTTGGCAGCTGTATTGTTGTTAGAGCCACGTACCGTGTTTCTAGATGAACCTTCTGCTCTACTAGACCCGGAAGGCAAGCACCTAATTTGGGAAAGCTTACGAAAAAGTCTACAGAAACATACTGTCATAGTTGTTGAACATCATGTGGATGGCATTCTCGATTGGTTTGATCGAGTTGTAATATTGAATGAATCAGGCGTAATTGTTGCTGACGATACCCCCTCTTCTATCTTTGAAACTCAGCAGCAATTACTGCTTCAATATGGGATTTGGTATCCAAATATATGGCATACTTATTTATCTAAACATCAATCTAGTTCAAATAACTATGTAACTAGGGCAAATACTAGAGCTATCATAGAATTAGAGCAATTTATCGGTTCGCGAGGTGGTCGTACTCTGATAAGAGTCGAGCAGGCTACTATTACCGAAGGAGCTTGGATTGCCATTACAGGTGCCAACGGAGCTGGAAAAAGCTCATTACTACTTGCTTTAGCGCGACTTATCGATAGTAGTGGGCAATATAAAATATACAATCAGACACTCACGACAGGCAAAGCAAGAAAAACTACAGTCCCACAACATATTTCTTTTGTATTTCAAAGTCCTGAACTGCAATTTGTCGCTGATACTGTCTATGACGAGTTGCATCACTCCTATAAACTTGCCTCTGCTCAGCCCAATGACAATAACATCAAGGGAAAGCAGCAGCAAGAGCGTACAGCTCATGAAGATGACAAACAGACGATTCAGAACTTATTTACCCAATTCAGATTAAATATGCCATTAGATCGACATCCATTCGAATGTTCAGTTGGTCAGAAACGCCGACTTAGTATATTAACAGCTATGGTGGAACAACGTCCGATCCTACTACTTGATGAACCTACCTTTGGTCAAGACGCTGCCAATACATTTACAATTATTGAAGAACTTCAGAAAATGAACGCACAAGGCATCACCATCATTATGATTACACATGACCCCATTATAGCTTCACTAATTGCTAGTGAGGAATGGCATATTACGGATGGTCGTCTACAATCGATTACGATTAATGAACGACTCGCAGAAAGAGGTGGCACGGATGGACAATGTTTGGAACTGGTTCGTACCATCTAAGTCGACATGGCTACACAATGTCAATCCTGCACTCAAATTCGTTATTCTAATGACTTTAATGATCTTTCTCTTTTTTAGCCGAAATACTATGCAGTACATTGTACTATTTATATGCTTTAGTATTTTGCTATGGACAATGAGCGGTTTCCCTCTACGTAAATTAGCTTTGTTACATATTCCAATTATGATCTCAGCTATTTCAACAGCCATTACACTCTTGTTGTTCGGAAGAGGTAAAGATATTGTGTGGCAGTGGGGAATTATGAAAATTTCCGAGGAAAGCATTGCGTCAGCAACTCTTCTTGGCAGTAAATCTATACTAATTGCAATTATTAGTCTTATTCTACTATTAACAACTTCACCCACATTATTACTATATTCTCTTATGCAACAATTACGTTTACCTCCCAAATACGTATATGCCTTTATGGCTGGTATTCGCTTAATTCCAATGATCATGGAAGAGATTAATATTCGTACTCAGGCGCTTAACGTACGGCGTGTTCAATTGCATAAAGGATTTCGTTCCATTTATACAAGAATGAAATTATATTTAATCCCGCTCCTAGCGCAAAGTATACGGCGTGCTCATCGAATTGCAATCTCGATGGAAGCCAAGCAATTTCAAGCGAAAAGAACTTTTTATTATGTAACTAGATATAGTATTAATGATCTGATTCTGCTCTGCTATGTTTGTATTAGCATCATAATAACCTTTGCCTTTAGCTAGTTCTTATTAATAAACCTAATAAAAGCTGTCTTACGTGTAAAGGATCATGGAATTGATCGCTTAGTCGTAAGACAGCTTTTTCTTATAACCTTGAAGTTGTACATAGAAATACATCTCGCTTAAAATGTGTTTTTTCGATATATCCTTCATCCTCGATATGGTACCCAAGTTGAATTAATTCTGCTCTGATTGGCTCAACGGATACAATAATGACTCTACTTGCCATTGTCGATAATGCTTGTAACATGCGATAGCGCTCTTCCTCAGGCAGAACTGAGCAATGATTATAAGGGAGATCTACAATGGTCACATCATATTTCGTTTCTATCTCTGTCATGTTGTGAATGCGTAATTCACAATGATAATGAAACGCAGCCATATTTTCTCGCGCACCAACGACAGCTAGTGGGTTAATGTCACCACCAGAAGCGTGGATCCCTTGCGAACATGCTTCCATTAATACTGTACCGATACCACAACATGGATCGAAGAAATGGATGTCTTCTTTCAATGATGGCACAGCAATATTAACTAAAGAACGAGCAACCTTGGTACTTAATGCAGTAGAATAATGCCGTGGTTTATCATTATGTCGTTGCCAGATCGGATCATGATACTCAAGTTCGCCAAGCACCCAACTATGCTCCAGTTTAATAACTCCAAGCATTAATTCAGGTTGCTTCAAATTCACTTCGCCCTTCACTTGACTCCCAAGCTTCTGCTCAATGACACGTCGTTCATGGTAAGCAATTGGCTCTACCTGTCCGTCAACTATTACATCGAGAGCAATAACTTTATACGTTCGCGTAAGTTGAGGTAGCTGTGATACCTTTTCCTGCAAATTCTCAAGATCAGAGCCTTCGCACCATATCGCTAGCCGATACTTGACGAAAGGACTCCGATTGACATGATGTCGGGTATCACTTCGTAATAGTAGCGTAGAATGGTCTGCATCAAAGCTAACGCCCCATAATGCTCTCATCTCCATACTACATAACGATCTTTCTTGCTCATGACAAGTAATCCGATAAATAAATTCGGATACACATGTCATATTGGATTCGTTTTGCTGGATCATGGTATCTATTCCTTTTTGTCTAACTTATTATTCTCATCAAGTAGTTCTACCCTATTATTGCTGTTATCGATATTTGGGACATCATGAATAGGAAACGGTGCATGACATTGCGTACATACTCTTGCATCAAAAGCATTATCATGTTTGCAATGAGGACAGGTCTTCTCATCATTAAGATTATTAATCTGATGATTATTTTGTTCTATTTCAAATTTCAACATATCAATTTGTTCTAATTCTCTTGCAAACAAAGATGCTTCTAAAGCAACACTTTGATCCACATATTGCGTGACCTTCTCACCAATTTGTTTATATAGTGAGTTAATTTCCGATTGCTTAGAGACATTAACAATTCGTAATTTGTTTACTTCCACCACAATTTTCGCTTTTTGCCCTGCTTCAGAGACACCACTTTTAATCTTATCAATTAGGCTCATATGTCTTCCTCCTAAACTTTTTATCTACTTCTCGATTAAGCTACATTGTAATAAAAAGTAACCTCGAAAGCATTATCTAACTTTTTATCTACTTCTCGATTAAGCTACATTGTAATAAAAAGTAACCTCAAAAGCATTATCTAACTTTTTATTACTGCTTGAAATAGCTACTACTTAACTTCGGAAGATTAATTCACACATCTTTCGCTAGGGGTTGATTCTACCATAAGCTTATAGTATCGTTCACCTTAGAGTATTAGAAGGGAAGATTAATTATGCAATTACCTAACAATCAGTGGGGAAAAATACTGCAATCTGAGTACAACGAACCGTATTTTGAGCAGCTTTCACAATTTATTGAACTAGAATACGAAAAGCATATAATATATCCTCCGAACAATCAATTATTTTATGCGCTACAATTAACAGATTATGATCAAACAAAAGTAGTCATATTAGGACAAGATCCTTATCATGGAGAAGGTCAAGCTGAAGGATTAGCATTCTCAGTTAGTAATGATATGCCCTTGCCGCCATCTTTACGTAATATAATGAAAGAACGATATAGTGATATAGGAATTACCGATTCTGGGAACGGTTCATTAGTGGAGTGGGCAAAGCAAGGAGTTTTACTACTAAATACAGTACTTACAGTACGAGCAGGTGAAGCAAATTCTCATCAGCAAAAGGGATGGGAATTATTTACTGACGCTATCATTTCTAAGTTAAGCAGTAAAGAGGAGCCTATCATTTTCGTATTATGGGGTAAGCCTGCACAACAAAAAAAACAGCTTATTGCTCCTCATCATATCATTATTGAATCTGTACATCCTAGTCCACTGGCTGCATATCGAGGTTTTTGGGGAAGTAAACCTTTCTCCAAAATCAATGAACATCTAAATTCATTAGGTCATCAACCTATCGACTGGAACAACTAATTATACACGATCAAATAGTTGTTCAATTGCTGCTAAAATACGGTCCCCTTGGAAGGGCTTCACGATGAAGTCCTTCGCACCAGCAGAGATCATCTGCATAATTAGATTTCGTTGACCCATCGCGGAACACACGATTATTTTTGCATCAGGATTGTGCTTTAATATAGCTTCTGTAGCCGCTAAACCATCCATAATAGGCATCGTAACATCCATCGTTACAATATCAGGTTTATATATATCATATAAACGAACTGCTTCTTCCCCATTTGCTGCTTCTGCTACGATCTCATAACCGTTATCTACAAGTATGTTTTTCAAAATTAAGCGCATAAAAGAAGCATCGTCGACTATCATAATACGTTTCATCTTGCTCACACCCTTCGATAATCATTGTTAAAGTATATTTAATGGTTCTGAACAAAAACTGAAACTAATATGCATACTCCTCGTGATCACGAGGAGATGTATTGAACTTCCTCTTAAATGAAAGTTTAAAAAGCGGGCTTTCGCAAGCCGAGAAGATGGAGCGCTACTTGCGGAAGGAGGAAGCGCAAGTGTACGTGTTCTGTACACGCGGCCCTACAATGTTTCTGCAAGAAACATACATCGGAAGCTTATGGTATACTTCCCAAGTAAGCTTCATATTCGATGTCGAATATGCTTCGTTAGCATCCCCCTCGTCATCAAAGTCCGCTTTTTAAACTTCCTCTTCTATAAAGGTTCAAAACGTTCGCTTGTCAGCTCCAAGAAGATGACCCACAGCGGAAACGAGTAGCACAGCGTACGTTTTGGGTATGTGAGCACACGCAGGCTTTCGATGGGGAGCATCTTCGACGCCGAATAAGCTACAGCGAATTACATCGTGATCACAAGTGGATGTTTTGAACTTCCTCTTCACTATTTTTGAGACTCATACTGTAGAGTAGCCTCCCCCATCAACTCCACCCCACCAGAATCAAGCCATTCTTCAACAAATTGATCGAATGCATCGATAGGTAATTCTCCTGTTATCATTTTTAAGAAATAATCCATTTCGATCGCAATTAACTTATCCCAATACTCCTCATAAGCCTCAATATGTTCTATATTATAGCTTTCTACCATAATCATAGGCTCCTTAGAAATTTCCCCTCCCAATAAATATGCTTGTGTATTGCTCCACGCCTCCATGTCTTTCTTCGGTTGCTCAGTCTCTTTCACAACATAGTCATATAGTTTTGCTAGTTCAGAATTAAGAGTCGCTGGATCTAAATCACCATTCAGCGTTTGCATAAGCGTATCGTAACGTTTCGTTACACCATCGGGATCATCTAACAAAAGATCAAACGGGAAATAATTACGAAGTTGTATGCCCATTTGCTGAGCGGTAGCTCGAATGGATTCGCTACTCTCGTCATCTATTCCTTCATGTCTCTCGAGTTTTGTTGTTAAGTTCAATAGTTTGACTGCAACTTCTGGATTACTATAATTTTTTCGTACAACAAGATAGCGGTCGGTTATTGGGGATGTTTTTGTAATAAACTCTCCTTGCTCGCTTAATGGAACTGCGAATACATTCCATTCTGCTTTTGTATCTTTAGAAACCGAACCATTCAAAGGCCATATAGGAGCCCACCATGGAGCGAACATTATACCCATCTGATTTTCAGTTACCGGTATACTAGCATCCTTACGTATCATGAAGTCACGATCTATTATCCCCTTATCGTACCACTGGGCTAAACGAACCAGTGCTTGCTTCGTTTCCTCTTGAATAGATCCATACACAAGTACCCCTTCTGAGTTTACAATCCAATTTTGCGGAAAAGAATGAAACGCTGAGAAAAAAGAATTTAAGCCGAATACACCTGTTTTATCTTGATATACTAATGATTTCTCGACCGGAATTCCTAACGTATCAGCTTCTCCATTCTCATCGGGATCTTCATGAGTGAATGCATAGGAAATCTTCTCAATATCAGCAAGCGTTCTAGGTTCAGGAAGATCTAATTTATCTAACCAATCTTGGCGCACCCACAAATAAGTAGGTGCATCTGCTTCTATTCCTACATTAGGTAGCGCATATAGTTTCTGATCTATCGTAGCTTCTTCAAGTGCTTTGCCATCTGTTGCATCGTAAATCGACTTTACAAGTTCAGAGCTATGCTCCTTATATACTTCTGTGAGATCTGCAATCATATCATTTTGTACTAAGTAATATAACTGTTTGCGATTGACAATGAACATATCTGGCAAATCATTACTTCTAATGGCAAGATCTATCTTCGAATTATATTGCTCTTCACCACTTGCATCCCAGCTGTATTGAATAATAATTCCTGTTTTTTCATTTATGTAGCGAGACATGAAATTCTCTTCCCCAACATCACCTTCAGGTAATTCTATTTCCGAGTAAGAATAAGGTACTCTTAAAACAATAGATTCTTTATATATCTCTTCATTGACATTGGAAGCTTCATTATTAGATGAATTTGTACAACTTGTAATAAACAATGAACAAGCTAAAACCATCCATATGAGTTTCATAGATTTCATTGTTATCACCTCTCCTCATAATGCAAAGAACGATATTCTGTTGGATATACCCCTAATTGAGTTTTAAAGGTACGGCTAAAATATTTGTGATCATCAAAGCCGATTTTATTTGCTATTTCTGAAATTGTGAATTGGGAACTAAGTAATAACTGTTTCGCAGTTTCAATACGCAAATTCCGTAATACCTCACCAAACGATATTCCGAAAAAACGTTTAAAGCATTGACTAAAGTAACTTCTGCTCATTCCTACTTGATGTGCAATATCATTTTGATTCAATTCAGAAGCAATCTGCGTATGCATATATTGAATCGCTTTTATCATACAGATCACAACATCATGGGATAAAGTTAAGTCCGTCATTCTAACTCGTAAATGAAGTGATAATTGCAGCAACCATCGTTCAATTTTGTTCCATTGTGATACATCTGGAACGGGTAGGGGTGACTCGTAATCATCATCTTGCCATTTCATAGTCAGTACTAGTTGAGTATATAATTCCTCGACCAATTGAATGAGGGTTGTAGGGTCAGGTTGTATATTAAGTGTAGTCTGCTGCCATTGCATCCATTCTTGAGGGAATAGTAACCATCTATATTTGGCTTTTTCATCAATCCATCGCTTCAGTTTTAGTTCTTGGTTCACTTCATCTTTTCGCGCTAACCATTGATCTAGTTCATGCTCACTGATCTTTAAATGATCACGATCTTTAGCATAAAAATAATAATTTAAAAATTCGGTTTTCAACCACTGTTTCACTTCAGCATGTTGCCATTGAGGACAGCTATCAATAGTGATTATAACTGCATATTGCATGATATTGGCTTGTTCTAATTCGGTGATTTCCTTTGTATTATGACCTTCAAGCTGTAATAAACGCTTAGTTATCTCATTAAATGATAAACTTGAAGGCAGTTGCTCTTTCATATAGTAACTATCAACCTTTGTCGTTCCTTTCAATAACAAGTACACACCACCCTCATAAAAAGTGGTTTGCTCTTGAACTTTCTTTTCTTTATCTCGCTTTAATCGTGATAAAATTCGAGTTACCGTCTCATCCACATTATCCCGATTGAGTAATGTTTTTACGATGTAATCAATAGCGCCGATCTGGAGCGCCTCCTGAACATAATCAAATTCATGATGACAAGTTAATATTACAAATTGAACTTCTGAATGTTGCTCTTGTACCCGCTTCATTAACTCAAACCCATTCATGATAGGCATCGTTATGTCTACAAACATAACATCAACATGATTTTTTGAAAGGAACTGAAGTGCTTGTGTACCATCTTTCGCTTCACCAATGAACGAAATTCCATATTTATTCCAATTCGTTAAAGATAATAATCCTTTTCGAACCATTCTTTCATCATCAACGACAAGTGCATTAATCATAATGTTCCTCCTCTAGCGTTAATGGAATAATGACGGATAGACGAGTACCTTCTCCAATCTTACTTATAATTTCGAGATGACTAGAGTCACCATAGAAGCGTTCTAATAAACGTTGTACATAGCTAAGCCCGATCCCCATTCCAATAGTGGAACTTTCATACCTACCTTCTAATATTTGTTCTATCGTCACCTCATCTACACCTGGACCATTATCTCCAACTTCTAGCTTCAAAGTCAGTTCAGAATGTTGAACGATTGAGATAGTAATAAGACTAGTACCATCATTTCTACCATGATAAATTGCGTTTTCCACCATCGGTTGTAGTAAAAACCTCGGAACTGGAATGGTTTTTATTCTATCATCTACATCAATTACAAACTGTAGCTCATCTTCGTAACGAATATAATGAAGATCAATATAATTTTGTAATGCAGCTAATTCATCCGAAATCGTTACGATAAGACTTCCTTTTCCCATATTGTAATGTAATACTTTTACTAGTAATGTAACGATTCTATCAATGTCATCTTGTTCATTCGCTCGTGCTATCCATTGAACAGTATTCAATGTATTGTGCAAAAAATGTGGATTGATCTGACTTAGCAGCTTCTCGATTTCTAATTGAGATTTCTTACGTTCATTTAATGAAACTTCTGCAATTAGTTCATTTACCGTTCGCTTCATTACCCCAAAATTGTTAAGCAAAGAATCAAATTCTTCAATTCCTATATTTTTCACAGGTGCTTCTCGATCGCCTGTCATACGTACAATTTCTAAATTTACGCGTCGCAGGGAACCATACACCTTTCGCCATATCATCATCGCAATAATAAATGCTAATACGAGTGATCCTAGTACTAAAGCAATCATTCGCCATAACCATTCATTAATTTCATGATTGTATTCGCCTTTTTGTACTGCAATAACAAGCTTCCAACCTTGAATACTCTCGTAACCAAATATATAATTCCCTTCGAGCTGTTCGAGCCCATTGTCTACCATCTGCCAATTTAATAACTCTGGTGCAAAAGGAGGCTCGCCAGCATCAGCGTAGAGCACTTCATTTTGTTCAGAAATTAAGTAATGATGAACCGGCATAGCATACCAATTACTGTTCATCATCTTGCGGAACATATTATAATTAGATTCTAAATAAATATAGATTGAATTTTCACTACTAGTTTGCACTTCTCGAATAGATGAAAACACGATGTTATCATTATTTTTGTATTGTGTAGTATGAGGCCCAAAGTAAGCGGTTCCATTATATCTAATAAATAATGGTAGACTATCAAGATTAAAATCATCTCTAACCGATAAATTATTAAACAGTATAGATTTTTCCATATTTTCATGGTAATAAACCATTAAACCTATATTGGGGTTTGTAAAGTTAACTACATTGAATGTATCGTCAATATATTGAATGAGGTTTGCTTTTTCAGTTAATTTCTCTGATTGAATATATTCATTAATACGAGTTGCTGTTTGACCATCTAATGCAAATTGCTTCGAAACAAAATCCATATTACTAAGTAGATTTTCTATCCCCATTGCTTCTTGCTTCAAACTCGCTTCGATACCTGCTGAAATTTTATGCTTCAATATAGAATGCATTGCAGAATATGTATATCCTGCTAATAATGCAGGTGGACATAAACAGGCAATTAACAAATAAATAATAAGCGTCCTTCGTAAAGTACTACGTTTAAACAACTGTTGTAATCTATTTATGATCTTCATACATCAGCAACCTCATTTATAAACTTTATTAACATTGTAAACAAAGTAGAGAAATATGGAAACAGTTTAAAATAAAGTAAGGAAACTACTTGATAGTTTCCTTACTTTATTAATACTTCTTTAATGAATTATGAATTTTTACGAGCTTCGAATACTACTTTATGTTGCTCTTTATTGAATGCAACAACTTCATCATAACCAAGACCTTTTGCTTTACCGATCATTTCTTCTTTTAATTTGTTGAAATGAGCTTCATCATTAGCGTAGATCAATTTCCATGAATACTCTTTAATTACTGAAGCGATTTGACCTTGTTTTTGTTTCAAATCATCGCTCATCTCTACATATGGTTTACCTGTAAAAATTGCTTTTTGTACCGCGATTTTATCATTTTTCACGAACCATTCTACCGCAGTATTAACGCCCATAGCTGCCCTCCAATTTTCATCTACTTTAGAAGGTGCCTTAGCAAGAGTAGAAGCCCATATACTAGAATCGTATGGATCACCATTCTCAGGGTTAATCATCGTTAATTTGAATGTAGAATTATTAATTTGATTACGTCCATCATCCCAAACACCGCCACCAAATTGTTCAGGCATTGGGGTTTTGTTAGATGGGAATGCTTCCACGCCTAGGTCATTGAAAACTGGTTTACCGTCTACAACTTCCCATATCATGCCTTCAGGACCATAATTAGCTGTCATCGTTCCTTCTGGAGTATACAACCAATCAATCAGTTCCATTACACGATCAGGATGTTCTGTTTTGGAACCAATTGCATATACACGATTACCACCGTATGGATTAAAACCATTTGAGAACGATCTTGCTTCATTGAATGGTACAAGTTGGAAACCTTTACCTTCTGCAGAACGTTCAGGTGTTTTATAAGAATCATCAAACCATGAGAACCAAGAGAATAGAACTTGACCATCCGTCATTTTATTCACTGCATCACCGAAGTTTTGTGTAATCGAATCAGGATCAACTAAACCCATTTGATTGGCATCAAAGTAAAGTTTTAATCCTCTCATATAATAGCTGTTTTCATCAAGGATAGCTTGAACTTCTTCTGTATCCGCAGATACTAAAGTGAAACCACCTGGATTGAATCCGTCACCTTCTTCAAAACCATGCATACCAGCCCAAGCTTTAGTGTTCATCATCATATTACCATCCCAGTCACCCCACATAGAGAATGCATAAGTTGGTTTGCCGCTATCACTTTCTGGTTGAGCTTCTTGCATTGCTTTTAGAACTGGAAGGTAATCTTCCATCGTATTAATCTCTGGTTTACCGATTGCTTCATACAGATCCCAACGAAGGTTAGGGTGATAGTTAAGCTCTTGCGCTTCAGAAGGACCTTCAATATCTGGACCTACATCATTACCAACACTATAAAGTGCAGTACCTCCACCAAATTGTGCTGTATTTTTCTCAAGTGCTTTTGGTGCATTTTTCTGTAAATTTTTACCATATTGTTCTAATAATCCATCTTTGTTCCAATCAAGTAGCATGCCTGCTGCGATCGCATCAGTGTACTTAGCATCAGTATCACCGAATACGACTAAATCTCCAAGATCGCCACCAGCCATCATCGTTTGGAATTTCGTATCTCCTCCACCTTCAAGGTTAGATGAGATGATGTTAAGATTGATATTGAATTTCTCTTTTACTGTATGAGCAAACCAACCTGTTTGCTCACCTGAGAAATTCGAAAGCATAGAGAAAACATCGATTGTGATTTCATCACGTGTAACAGGCGGCTCTACTTCAGTACCCTCATTGGTAGTCTTTGGAGCTGGAGTAGGGGTAGTTTTCGGGTCATTACCTTTAGATCCACATGCCGCTAATAATGAAACACACATTACGAATGTTAAAAGCGTTACTAATGATCTCTTTGTTTTTACCATTTTTATTACTCCCTTCTAATTTTAAACTTCACAAAGACATTGTCGTTACACTCTGAGAGGTAGTTCAAAAAGCTGACTTTGATTGAAGTAACACAGGTAGCTTATTCGAATCTCGGTTTGCGAAAGCCTGCTTTTTGAACGTTTATTTTAAGAAAACCACCTCCCAAACTTTTTTATATAATTCTTGATAAACGTCTTAGCTATGAAAAGTTGTTTCGAAAGGAGTAGCTAAAACTATTTTTTTGTAATAAAAATTTACTTCGTAAGCATTAATGAGTTAGCCTTTCACTGCACCGATCATAATCCCTTTTACGAAATAACGTTGGAAGAATGGATAGACTGCTAGAATTGGAGTTACTACGATCATTGCAACCGTTGTTCTCACCGATGTCGATGTTTGCAATTTCGATAGATCAATATTTTCTAAACCTTGACCTGATTTAATAATTGCTGCTAATGAATTCGATTCATTCAAATATTTGTATAGTACAAACTGCAAAGTATAGTATTTATCATTTGTCATAAGAAAGACCGTATCCATGAATGAGTTCCATTGATTTACAGCTGAGAATATCGCAATCGTAGCAACGATTGGCATAATAAGTGGGAATACGATGAGAGTGAATAATATATATGTACCAGCCCCATCCATTTCTGCTGATTCTTCGAGTGCCTCAGGTAATGATTCAACAAATGTTTTTACTAGAATGACATTAAAAGGTGAAATAATAGCTGGTAAAACATATGCCCAAAAATTGTTTGTTAAGTTCAAATTCATCATAACGATAAACCAAGGGATGATTCCTGCATTAAAATACATTGTTATAATAACGAAGCGGTACCAAAATACTCTGGCAGCCATCTTACGCTTTGTAAACAAATAACCTAGAAATGCCGAACCAATTACAGTAGCAATTGTTCCAACTACTGTTCTTGCAACCGATACTAATGCAGCATGTGATAGGCCCTTTACTTTCAACACCTCAATATAATTCGAGAAATGTATACCTTTAGGGAAGAAAGTGACAGCTCCCTTAGCACTAAGTGAATTATCGCTTATCGTTTGAATGAATAAATAATAAAATGGAAAGATACAAATGAAGGTCAATATTCCGAAGCCTGTGTAATTCAAAATTTGAAACAATCGATCAGCAAAGCTACGTTTATGAGTCATACGGTGTTCTCCTCTCCTACAATGATGAACTAGATAACAGATTCCCCTCTTACCCATTTTGAAAGTTGATTCGCGACAAAGAGTAAGAATATACTTACAAATGATTTCAACATACTAACAGCAGTAGCAAAAGAGAAGTTATAACCGACAAGTCCTGTGTTATATACGTACAAATCAAGAACCTCTATCGAGTCCTTATTCAAGCTGTTCTGGAAAACAAAGTATTGCTCAAGACCGTTGTTCATAAAGTTTGCGATCGATAGCAACAACAGTACGAAGAATGTTGACATCACCCCAGGTAAAGTTATATGCCACATTAACCGGAAACGTCCCGCTCCATCAACCTTAGCTGCATCGTATAATTCTTGGTCTATCGAAGTGATGGCAGCGATATAGAGTATTGCACTCCAACCTAATGTTTTCCAAACATTCCAGATTGTCATCTTAATCCAAATGAAATCTGGAGAAGCTAAGTAATTAATCGCTTTGTCCTGGAAGCCCAATTGGATCATTAACTTATTAACAATTCCGTTATCTACTGAAAACAACATGAATGCAATCGCGTACACAAGTACCCAGCTAATAAAGTTAGGTAATGTCGTTAACGTCTGTACGATACGTTTATACCAATTGGTCTTAATTTCAACGAGTAACACGGCAAAGATAACAGGCAAAATTGATGTCAGAAGTCCTAGTGTACTAATGCCGAAAGTATTCCTCAATACTCTAGTAACTTCTTTTACTTGAAATTCATTATTAATGATAGAGGTAAACCATTTAAAACCAACAAATTCAGTATCCAATAAGGGAAATCCAACACGATAATTGAAAAATGCGTACGTCCAACCGTATAACGGGAAATAGCTAAATATAAACACGAGTATTAAAAATGGTGACGCATACAGCAATAAACGATATTTCGTGCTTATTGTAAACTTTTTTCGAACCGTTTTACTTTCAAGTGCAGGATTCATTGTCACCCTCCTTAAACTTTTCATTAACTACTTGTCATGCTTCCTTGGTGATGAAAAGTAGCATCGGAAGCATACACCAAACTTTTCATTAACTTCCCGTCATACTTCATTGATGATGAACAGTAACATCGGAAGCATTTAAGTAAGCGCTTTCTCTATCTCAATAAATTCATTTTAAGCTTTATTACTTATGTTGAGGGATGGAAAGTTGTCTGTGAATGAGTAAAAAAAGTATGCAATTGACCAACTTATTTCATCATCAATCAAACATTTTTCTACCCCTAACTTGGGAAAAACAAAAAAAGCGAGTGAACAATGGTTTTTACCATTTTTCACTCGCTTTGAGTTATATGAGCAACTGTTTTGCACTTTCTCTTACTTCTTATCAATGATTAACGCGACTTGTTGTCGAACCGTATACGTCTCCTTAAGCTGATCTTCTTGAATAGCTCCGACTTTAATAAGTCCCGTTATTTTCCCTTGATCAGGTTTGGATAACATACGCCAAAGTTCTGGATCAGGCAAAGCATTAAACAGTAAGTTCTCCTGATATTCTTTACGTTCAGATGTAACAAGTTTCACTTTATAACTACCAATAATCTGCTCTGAACTATCTTCTTCCGCCATTTTAGCTAATATTTGTTCTTTCAATTGAGCCAATTCTTGTTCTATTAACTTTTGTTTTTGTTTCAATTGATAATATCGGCTGACTTCACTTTTCATATCATCATCCCCTTACAGAACATGATATGAAAATAATCCAGAGCATATGACTATGAAATAATCCCCATATAGTTAAGTAGAGGTTCATATACGCCATGTAGTAGCAAGTAAAGTACTGCACCTATAGCCGCACCAATTAATGCACCATTAACACGGATTCGTTGTAAATCAATATCGACTTTATCTTCCACGAATTCAACCAATCGCTCTTCAGAAAATGTATCTAAAGTTGAGCGCACAATCTTCCCTATTACAGCATGCTCATGTTCAATAAGATGACTTAGAAAATGCTTTAACTTCGATTCCACTAGTTGTTGTGATTGTATATCGGATTTGAACCACTCCCAATATGATCGCATCAATCTAGTCAACCATTTTTGTAATTTTGGATATGGTACTTTTTGCGTATCATTTGCTCCACTTAATTGACTTTGAATATATTCAATCAATTGCTGTAACAATGGCGAAATCGTTATCTCTTGTAGTAATTGTTGTTTCCAATGCTCTATAACCGTTGCTACATCTTGATCGGCTTCTTGAAGTTGCTGGGCCAAACTTTGCAATTGCTCCGACAACATAACACGCAGTTCATGCTGCGGGTTTTTCAATTGCACTAGCAATAATACGATATCACGATATAGCACATCAGCGGCATCATCAAAATTAACGGCATTTGCTGCTTCAGCAAATGAAAACAATGTCTTCGCTAACCATCCACCACCGTTTTTCTCCAATGCTTTATCTTTTTCTTGTTCTAATAAAGCTTTTATTGCTGGTTTCACATCCGGTTGTTGCACTCTTTCTTGAGCCAATTCAATTAGTTTTTCAATTAAAAATTGATCATATTGCTTCTCAAGTGCATAGGATAGTCCTTTACCAATGTAAGAAGTTGCTGGTGCTCCCTCAATTTTCTCATTAATTTTAGATGCAACTCCGTTAGCTAGCTTCTCACTTTGTACGGAACTAACTACTTTGGAGAGCAAGCTTTGAATCCATTGTTCCGAACTTTTACTATCCCATTTGCGGTCTACAAATGAGATTAGAATTTCTGACATTTTCATCTTGTTCAGTTGCTGTTCAATCATTTCTTTGTTTAAGAGCTGTTCTTCGACTAAATATACGACTCCGTCGATTAATTTATCACGATTTTTGGGAACAATAGCGGTATGTGGAATCCATTTCATTCCAAGTGGATGACGGAATAATGCCGAAACGGCAAACCAATCTGCTAATGCACCTACCATCCCTGCTTCCGCAATAAATAGTAATGCTTCGCACCACCAAGGATGATTAAGCGTCCATTTCAGAATAAGAGATATTACAAATAGAATCGCTAATAACAACAAACTAATATTAGCTTTACGACGCATTTTCATGATAGCACTCCCCCTATACTATACTGAATAAGATATAGGAGAACTCCAATTAAAGAGCCTACTGCTGTACCGTTCAAACGAATATATTGTAAATCTTTTTCTGTTTTCTCCTGTACAAGCGCGATCAATTGTTCTACATTAAATAGTTCTAATTTGGTACGAACTAATTGTCCAATATATGTATGATTACGTTCCACAAATTGTATTAGCGCACTCCTTATATAATGATTGAATTGTTCCAGTAATTGTTGGCGAAATCTTAGTGAAAGAAGTAGATCATCAACTTTAGAGTCGATCCAAGCCGCTAATGCGCCTTCTTCGTTCTTATACTCTGATCGATCTAGTTGATCTCGTAATTGAGTAAGAACATTAGAAATCATATCCTTTGTTAACAATGAAGATGTTAACTTTTCAAATAATACTTCAATTTTTCTTGATATGTCGGCGGCATACTTCTCATCTTCTTGCAGTCTATTACTGAACTGAACGATATATAGTTGAAGCTTTTTCTGCAGTGGATGATCGTCATTTTGAATGGCAAGTAGTAAATCGTCAGCAATTTTCAGCAACTTTTCAGTTAGCTCATCTGCATTCAATCCAGCAACCCCATTTACAAATTGTCTACCCTTCTTATTCTGTTCGTATGAACGCAATGCTGTACCAATAAAATCATGTAGAAACTGTTTAACACCGGGCTTTTCTAGCAATTTTCGTAGCTGTTTGGAAACTGTTGCAATGATCATATGATCGTACTTTTCTTTCACACTCCAAGTAATAAACTGTTGTATTATTGGAGTTAGGTTACTATGTTGCAGCCCTTGATTAATAAGGCGATTTAAAGATAAGCTTAATACGGCAGGGTTACTTACTTTCAACAGATCAACTAGTAATTGACGAAGCAGATCTTTGATCGCTTGTTTCCCTTCAGTACTTTCAACATAGTGAACAATAACTGTAGCAGCATCATAATCTTTAAGTTGCTTCACAATCATTTCTGTCGATAATAGCTCTTGTTCAACCATGTCCACGAGCTCGTCTATTAAACGATCTCGATTTCGAGCAATAATATTAGTACCTAACCAATTTGGCCACCGCACTTTCAAAGGTTGACCAAATAATGCACTAACTGCAAATGAATCAGCAAGACCACCAATCGTAGCAGCACAAAAAGCTGCGAATAGTAATCCCCCGAAAAATGTTTGTTGAAATGGATAGACAATTAACAATCCAATAAATGATAAAGCAATAGATAAATTAACACTTTGACGTAAACTCCATGTTCTCATAGCAGGACTCCTTAGATGTTTCGATCTTCCTTACGATCATTGATCTTATTATTTTATCCTTTTTTCGACAAATCAGCCACCATCTAATATAATGCTTCAAAACATTCGCTTGTCAGCACAAAAAAGATGACATGAAGCTTCATGAACAAATCGCGAAAGCTTAGGAAGGACGTAGTATATGAGTCATTTAAATGGAATAAAAATATTAATAGTTGATGACGAGGATAGTATTCTCCAGTTTTTAGAATTAGGTTTAATGAATGAAGGTGCAACAATTGAAACGGCCACCAATGGTATGATTGCAATCGAAAAAACTGAACAATTTAAGCCACATGTCGTCATACTTGATGTGATGATGCCAGTTATGAATGGTTTTGATGTGTGTAAAACGTTAAAAGATAAGGGAAATGTAATTGCGATTATTATGCTCACTGCTAAAGATGACATAGAGGACCGTGTGAACGGATTTACTTTAGGCGCTGATGATTATTTAATTAAGCCGTTTAGCTTCAGTGAATTGATCGCACGTATTCATGCGAGAGTACGTAATCAGTTTCCTAATTTATTAGGAGAAGTTCGTTATGGGCTATTCATCCTTGATGATCGGCGTAAAGAGATCACTTACGATGGACAAGTATTAGAACTCTCTCCTACGGAGTATGAATTACTTAGATTACTACTTTTGCATAACGGTGCTGTGCTAAGTAAAACGATTATATTAGAAAAATTATGGGGTTACGACTTTGGAGGAGAACAAAATATTGTAGAAGTATATATTCGTGCTATTCGTGAAAAATTGGGAGATAAAGAACATCGGATTATTCGCACCTTACGAGGTGCTGGCTATAGGATGGATGTATAATGCAAACTAAAAAGTATTTCCTCCGCTCTTTACGTGGACAATTAATCACTACTACATTAATCATAATTGCGATTCTATTTCTACTTATCGGTATATTACAATATACGTTTATGAAAGATTTTCTATATGAGAACCGAGCTGATGCCATTCATTCTCAAATAATGGCCTGGCCACCGGATTCGTCGTTTCTCAAGCAGAATGGCGAATTAACTAGACGTAGAGATGATAGTGAACGAACCCCAATTGGACCAATTATGTTTCAGCCAGGCATGGAAGTTAGTTATATTAATTCTGATGGTAGCATAACGATAATATCCGATGATGAGAAAGAGCTGTCTCCCCTCATTGCAAGTGAGGATTATGTCCAAATCTTAGAGGCTAGCAAAAATCATCAGCTCGAAAAATATTACATATATGCTGACAGTGCAGGCGCAGATAAGATGGTTGTCTTTCATCGTAATAACGCTAATCGAGATAAAGGTATGTTGCAAGTTAGCATCGAGCTAGATTCTTTACACAAACAACTGTATACACAGTTAACTATTTTTATCGTAGTTGCACTTGTGGCATTGCTAACTGGATTTCTGCTGTTATTACCAAGTTTGCGAAAAACGTTAAACCCGTTAACGAATGTTATCGATGTAGTAGAACGTACAAATGCTGGTAACCTATCTGAGAAATTACCCGTCAATCAACGACAATATGAAATTGATCAATTATCTTTTGCATATAATAATATGCTCGAAAGAATTGATCATGCCTTCGAGCTTGAACGGCAAAGCAATAAACGAATGAAACAATTTATAGCTGATGCTTCACATGAACTTCGCACGCCTATAACTTCTATATATGGATTTATTGAGGTACTTCAAAGAGGAGCAAAGAATAACAAAACACATCTTGAATCTTCCCTAAAAACAATGGAACAAGAATCAAAACGAATGACTATGTTAGTTGAAAACTTGTTGCAACTAGCTAAGCTAGATATTACGACGGAACAGTCCTTATACTCTGTTGAGAAGTTCAGCCTGGCTCAGCTACTAGATAATATGAAAATACAGCTTGAGATGATGGCGGAAGATCGTAAAGTGACAATAACAACAATTCCGAACTCGTTTTCCTACCTAGAAGGGAATAAAAATCAAATTAAACAAGTCGTTCTAAATGTTGTCCAAAATGCAATTCAACATACAGATGCTCAATTTGGTGAAATTACGATAACATTATCTGAATCAGGCAATTTTGTTAAGCTAGCTATTAAAGACAATGGTGTCGGAATTGCTAAAGAGCATCTACCTCAATTATTCGAGCGGTTTTTCCGTGTTGATCAAGCTAGGTCACGTGCTTCTGGCGGTGCTGGTCTCGGTCTTTCGATTTCTAAGTCTATTATTGATGGACACAAAGGAACAGTTGATGTAATAAGTGAAATAGGAATAGGTACGAGCTTTATTATTTTGCTCCCTAAGTTAGAAGGTACTGCTGGACTTTAGTCGTGGACAGTTACCTGCCCGCAGTCTGTTCTGATTCACAGAGATATTCGTTATAATATAACAAAGTCTTTTTGAGGAGCGATTGATCATGAATTACGAACATAAAGTACAGAGAGAAGTTGCCGACTGGGAACAAAAAATGTTCAAACCGCCGGGATGGCTGGAAAAAACATCGAAAACAATCGGCAATCGAATAAATCATTTGATTCCCCCGAAGGTGCACATCATCATTACGACTACTATAAAATCAATCGTGCGTACGGCACTGTTCGGAGCGGAATATACACCTAGACGTTCGGTAAATTATAATGTGGAACTTGAGAATGCAGATCAAGAAGCAAAAGAGTTGTTTGCCCTGTACCAAAAAATCGCGGTTGCCGAAGGCGCAGGAACGGGAGCGGGCGGTATTATGTTTAGCGCGGTAGACTTTCCAGCTTTAATTGCGATTAAGATGAAATTTCTGTTCGAGCTTGCGCACGTTTACGGTTATGACACCAAACATTTCTCTGAACGTGTTTTCATTCTTAGGGTATTTCAAATGACATTTTCAGGCCCGGAAAACCGTGTTAGGTTGTTGGATTCTATCAAGCATTGGCATATTGAAAAGGAACAATGGATCTCCGAAGCCGAATACTCACAAAATATGGACTGGGAGACATTTCAGATCGAATATCGCAACTCTATTGATTTTCGAAAAATGCTACAGATGGTGCCTGGGATCGGCGCTGTCGCAGGTGCATGGGCGAATTATACCATTCTTGAGGAATTACGCGAATTTGCTATGAACGCTTATCGTCTGCGGAGATTACACGATGATTTCGAAGTTCTAATATGAGAATATAGCCACAACTAAGAACTTAGTACGAATCTTTTAATTCCTCTTATCCGACATACATAACAACTTCTCAAGTACTACCCGTGATCGAGAAATGGGACCCAATCCAGATCAGATGGGTCCCATTTTCATTTCCTTACGGTTTGGAGGGTTCGCTTATCTTCTCGTAGTACGGGGCTAGCCTGGAGCCTAGCTTCTCAAACTGTACCCGTTAGCTCAATAATAGATCAATGTATATTAACCTGAATATGTAATCCAATCGTCGAAATGCAAAGTCAAAAACTTAATTTCTTCCTCATAATGCGACAAATGACCTTCTTCAACCATCTTCACAAAAGCTTCCTCCCCATTAGCTGCGCCTTGCGAAAGGGTTGCACACAAAGCTTGAAGACGCTCAATAACCCACTTCTTTAGGTTATCTGGGGCTTCCATACCATAACTTTCGAAAAACAGAGCTATTCGACGACGCCGATTAC
Source organism: Candidatus Pristimantibacillus lignocellulolyticus (assembly GCA_023639215.1). NCBI lineage: Bacteria > Bacillati > Bacillota > Bacilli > Caryophanales > Paenibacillaceae > Pristimantibacillus (SeqCode) > Pristimantibacillus lignocellulolyticus (SeqCode). The sequence continues at coordinate 3,369,837 of CP097899.1, read as the reverse complement.
TAGCATGTAGAACGGGACTATATGGTACCGTCGCCGTTTCGGGTACAGCTGGCTCAAAACTTGCAAGCGGAACGGTTGTGTACAGCGTATACGCTATATCCCAAATACGAGGGCCTGGACTTGCCATGTCAAAATCGATGAGTGCCATTGGGTGTTGGTCTCTAAAGACGATATTATACGGCGCCGCGTCGTTATGACAAACGACTTCATTTATTGCTAGATCTGGATAAGCGTTTTTTGGGATTTCTTTGGAAGTAAACCCTCGTGTTGCATCGTGAAAATTCCTCTGTAATTTCGCTATTTCTATAAGCGAAGCATCCGACCATATGTAAGGTGCTATATCCGGATAGTCATTTCCAGGAACCTCACCTTGAATAAAAGTAAACATTTCTCGTCCCTGTTCATCCACGCCGAGAAAACGTGGGGCATTGTAGAATCCGCTTTTTTCCAAATAAAGCAAAAGATCATTTACATACGGATTGTTGTTAGCACTACGGCGTATAGTATCGCCTATTCGTACAACCTTGTTGACATTCCCACCTGGTAGCACTTCTTCTATTTCACTCATAATAAGCCCCCCATTTCACAAAGGTATTCCTCACAATGCCTCTTTGTATCGAACAACAAATGGTGTGAGCAAAAACCCTATAATTGCTATAGAAATTCCTATACCAATGGATGCAAAGAAGTTAACGTAAGGAGAACGAAAAAGCAAAAAAATCCACATCGGCAAAAATGTCATGCCTACAACTTTAAATCTACTCAAAAAAGTAATCTTATGTTTAGTACCACACTTGTCACATTCAATTGGTTTATATGCCAACCAAAACGAATTAAAGATTTTATTCCAGCTAAATTGTGAGTTGCATTTTTCACATTTTTGCAAATTACCCCTCCTCCGAATACTTTTTTTATGTTGCTTATGTCAAGATTTCGAACAGTTATCAAACAACAATTTTACTTTTAACAGAGCCTTTTTTTAATTATGAAGAATCATCCTGACGCAGCAAAGCAGTTGGAGATTGACAAGAAAGATGAGCGTAATTTGGTAATCGCTAATCGGGCAAAAGCCAAAGCATATGACATGATGGTTTTTGTGCTTGGAGCCTTAATATTGGTATTTGCTTTAATGGGTATAGATTTAATAGCGGTATTGATATTGGTTTTTGTCTATGCATTTATTCTTGGATATAACATTTATTACCGTGTAAAGTACTATAAAGAGATGTAATACAACTGCTCTTTTCGTATATATTGTTTCTTTTCAATACACTTCAAAGCTTGTAGGTTTTTTTTTAATATGAAAGGTACGACAGCGACTGAAGTAGAATACTTCATAACCCTGTGGGATGCAACTGTTCCCCACACAACCCTCATTCATAGGGGATCCAAGGGGGTTAACTAGTAAATCGATTCTATTTGAAAGGATATTATGAAAAAGAAATAGCACATAACCCCTGGTTTATTTATTACCGAGTTGTTCCGCCAAACCGATTAGAAGTCCTTCATGTCCACGAATGTAGCAGAGCCGATACGAGTCCTCGTACTGAACTATTTCGCCAACGAGCTGAGCACCAAGCTTAGTGAGTCTGGATACCATTTCGTCAATGTCTTCAACGGTGAACATGACGCGTAGATAACCGAGGGCATTTACAGGAGCATTTCGATGATCTGATATAGTAGGTGGGGTGAGAAATCGCGAAAGTTCAAGTCGGCTGTGTCCATCTGGGGTAACCATCATAGCAATCTCTACACACTGTGAACCAAGCCCGGTTACTCGACCAGCCCATTCACCTTCGACAGTAGCTCGCCCTTCGAGCTTTAAGCCAATCTCCTCAAAGAAAGAAATTGCGTCATCAAGGAATTCTACAACGATGCCAACATTATCCATTCTTAGTAATTTGTTTTTTTCCATAGTTTTATCTCCTTATGAGTACAAATTTATCATTAAACTATTCTGCCAGTTAGCATAATAAAATGAGCTATCCAAGTAAGTCCATAATTATTTAACAGGCTAATATCCTCTCAAAGTTTTTTAACATCATGTAAAAAAAAGATTAATGGGTATTTTTTCTCTGTTCTACCCAAAATCATGAAGTAAAAACAATTGATAGTTTATTACTGCCCGATAGCTTAATTAATTATTTCTTTTATTAATTGAATAAGAAAAATATATCACTCCACCAACGCCTAGAATCATTGATGTACCAAACAATAGCCATACTATTCCTACAAGTGTATCACTAGGACCGTTGCCAACTGGACCAACTTTTGGTTCGAAAAATCTATTTAGTTTCCAGATACCATAGAAAATAAGAAATATTGATGCGAACAATCCAACAATTTTTCTTTGTTTAATATTACTCACGCCCCCATCCGTACTTTTATAGAAGTATCACTGTCATTAACTTTATGTGTTATTCAACTATCGTTCTCCGTTAGTTCAACAGTAAAAACAAATTCAAACACAGTCAAATATTAACCATATATACAGTGGAGTAAGAGTACGATGGCTACCCTCCTCTCGTACTCGATTATTAAGCTCCTCTATTTTTGTTAACTAAAATTCTTATAAGCAATATTATAAATAGTGCTAGAAAAGCATACCCGATTTTTACATATAGTGAGGTGATTTCATGCGAAGTCATAGGTTTTTCAAAAAATATAAAGTAACCCAAATAAAAAACATACACTATTGTACTTACCGTAATGATATCAACGATACGTTTTATTACTTTTTTTGACATACACTCACCTCCGCTAAATAATTGAAAATGCATCGATATGAAATGTACGTTGCAACCAAACTGATGACTAGCAAGTCCTTCCTGTCATGTGATTATTAACGAAACCTATCAGTTACTTCAACAAAAGAAAAAGGAGAAGTCTACTACAAACTCTTTAGTCTAAGTCCTCTTTCTTTTCATTCTGAGCTGAATGTTCTCTAGCACCAAGTACCATCCGTATCTCTTATTCTTTTTCCGTAATGAACATGCCAATGAAGATGTTTATTGCTTTGATATTCTCCAATATTGGTTGATACTGTACATCCACCATGTTGTTCGTTTATCTGTTTTGACACTTGCTGAATTACCGACAATAAATCGTTCAGTAAGGCTATATCTTGATCTGAAACGTCGATTAGCGAAGCGATGTGTTTCTTAGGAATCACCACGATATGTACTTCATAATAAGGACGGCTATGATAAAAAGCCAAAGAATTGTTAGTTTCCAAAACTTTTTTCACTTCTGTTTTACCACTTAATACTTCGTCACAATAAAAATCTTGAGCACCATTTGTCATTCGTAAATACAACTCCCTTTTTATTTAGGCTATGTAAAATCTTAATTTTTTTACCCCAAAAGAAAATTACTTTATGTAATAAGGCAGTTAACTAAGTTATCATACACGTTCCAGCAACGATTTTGCTTATCAAAATCATTTTATTGTTTACCTATCCATTCGCTCGAGTATACCTGGGTAATTATCGTCTATAACTAGCATTGGTTCCTTGATAGATTGTAAGATGATTTCTAAGTCAACTGACTCATTTTCCGTTTCCGCACGAATTGTTCTATAAATTGTAATAACTGCTTCCATCTTCTCATTTTCTTCACTACTTGTAGCATAAGAATAGTGTTCAAGAAACTTATTAGTCAAACCATATATAAAGCTATCAACACGAATTAAGCTGTATTGTAGCAAATCCCAATCAGCTGCTTCGTCTCCCATATGCAGAGTTGAAATGGTAGATATATAGGAATAAATACTTTTGCTTTCTCCATTAACAATCCTCCAATTGTCGTAGAACTCTCTTTTTAATTCACTATTTTCTTCTTGTTCAATAGGCAATTTAATAAATTCCTTAAGCTTATTTGCCAAATTATCACCTGTCGCGGATATATGAGATAAATATTGATAATTTCTATCTTTACTCTGATTAATATATTGTCTGTACTCTAAGTGAATATAAATACTGTAAATAATAAAAATCCCAACAAATAAAACAAGAAGTTTGGTTATATTCTTTTTCAAATTCTCCTTATTCATATAATCCCCCAAACAAATATTTTTTCCGATTATCACAAATTGGAACTTTCCTACCCATTAGCTTAATAAAATAAGCAGGCCACCACTAAGCCTGCTCACCTATGAATATTATTCAACTCTAGTTCCAAAATCATTTCTCTGGATCATGTACTTTAGTCCACCCATGTGTGTTTTCAATGGTTTTAAAACTTCCGTTTATGATACGGAAGACCCTCGCCCTCTTCACAATACTGTTTAAGACTGTACAAAAAAATAGCCCAATTATAATTACATACGCGATAAAATGAGCTGACTTCCTTCCAATCTATCTGACGAAAAACAATTGAAGTCTTCCCGTTTTTTTCCTCTAAATCAAAAGAAATTTTCGTACCTATCCATTCTGGATCCGAATCAATACACTCCCACAAGATCTTTTTATCGGTAACAAGTTCATCAACTCGCATCTTTGTTAAGCCTTTTCCGCCAAATCGGAACTCATTTATACAACCGATCTGATCATTGACTATTAGTTCATTTGTCCATATTTCTGAAAGTCCTTTTGCAGTGGTTAATGCTTCATATACCGTTGAAGCTGGAACATTCACGGTCTGTAAGTGCTCGATATTTGCCATATTACCTATCCCCCTTTTTGAACTAGCGTTTCCTCTTCAATGATTACTCCGTATATACCCCTGAAGAATTAACAAGGCCACTGTCAGAACGTGGTTTTAGTGATGCTAAAAAAGTCAATGATATATTACAAAAAGCGAATATTGACCATGTAATTTCCAGTCCTTACAAACGAGCATATCAAACAGTCGAAAGCATTGCTAAATACATAGGTGAAGATAAACTTTTATATGGATAAACATTGATTAAATTAAGTACTTCTCTAAAAGCTGTTTCATTGAGGAATGATGCTTATTGAGCCATTCATTTCTAGTTAAAAATTGATTTAGGATATAATTGAAGTTTTGCTCAATATTTTTACCAGAATAATACTGACCTATGTAAATATGAAGTACAGCAATATGATAAATTTGAGTTAATAGCTGTAAATGTTTTATTTCTAGATATGAAATTTTACTAAATTGAGAATACCCTTTAATAAATGCCTCAGTCATATGCCAAGAACCGTTTGTCAACTGGAGAATGTGATTTAAGGAGATTGTAAATTCCATAAATCTCAAATCAAATGACGTAAAATCAAAATCTAATACACCTTGGATTTTGTTGTCTTTAGAGAGTAAGTTGTAAATTAATAAGTCATGGTGCACAAGCTGCTTGGGCAATTCCTTTAACTCATGTTTATTGAGCTCCACGGTTGAGAACATTTCCTTATAAAAATTAATCGTCGTATTAGGAATTTCAAAGGGGGGCGATTCAAAAAAAGATGTTACGGCTTGATTGTCAGCTAATGGATGCAGATCATAAATTTTAGTAAAGGGCACCCCTTCATATTTTATCTCTTCTTTGTATTCACTTAGTGCAAAAGTAATTTCTCCGACAACATGACCAAACTCCAACGCTTGCTGCACATTTAATAACTCCGGAACGGTTCCTTCCACGAATGTAACGATCGAACCTAGTGTTCCGTCAGACAACTGTACGTAACGTTCACCTACTCTCGTATTTAGAAAAACAGGCACAACAAATGAAAGTTTCTTTTTACTTAAAAACGAAGTTATTGTTGCTTCGAATTTAATACTCTCTACAGTTTTAGTATGTTGATTGTAGATACGGACGACATATTTTTGGCCATTCAACTTAATAATTTTTGTGAGATTAGTAAGACCGAAGGGGACCGATTCAATCTCGTATTCAGGATTCTCAAAATAATTACGCACGATTTCTTCAACTTTCTGTTGCATCAAAATCCCCCTTCTTTATCGAACCTATTATTCTTTACAGAGTATCACAACAAAGAATACACGAAACGATCAAGCTATCGTGTGCCGTTAGTTCAATAATTACGCCATTCGTAGTACAAATTTCTCAAGTGCTATAGCAACACCATCATTATCATTTGATTCAGTAATATACTTCGCACAATCTTTTAGTTCTATTATTCCATTACCCATTGCAATTGGAAATCCGCACATATGGAAAAGCCCCAAATCGTTAAAATCGTCTCCGAATACCATTACATGTTCCGAATTTATTCCGATATCATTTAATACCGACTTCACTGCATTTTCTTTTGATGCTGATTTATGCATGATTTGAACCAATACACCTTCATCGGTTGCGATTATGTTAACCTGGTTACCAAATTTCTGGACAGCATCACTCCATGTCCTATAACCGAGAGCTAGTATTTTTGTCGGGGAGATTGAACTGATAAAATCGTAATCGACTGCCTGCGGTTTAGGCTCATTCGAACGGGCACCGAACTGTGCACTCTCTGTGTCGGGAACTGGTGAGCACGTATACCATAAGTCATTAACTTCATATGTGATTGTCGACTGAGGCTCATTCAACCTAATGAATTCGCTAATTTGTTGGCTAACCTCTATAGGGATACTAATGTGCTGCTGAGTCTGCTTGGATTTGCATTTTATTAGAGCACCATTGTAGAAAACCATGAAGTCTACAAAAGGAATATCCTTTACAAATTGTTCAGCAGCTCTAGGCGGTCGTGCCGTGGCAACAATAATATGAATCCCTAAATCAAAACACCTTTTAACAGCACTATAATTTCGAGGAGATATGAATTTATCACTATCAAGTAATGTTCCGTCCAAGTCTAATACAATTGCCTGTATTTCAGCCACTTACATTTCCTCCCATAGTTTACTTTTTCCAATTATACACAAATGACTGTGCAAACGGTAGTACATATTTGAATTAATCAATCCATTATGGTTAAGATCACATCATCAATATCCGTTGCCCTAAATTCGTTAACGCCCCATCCGATTTTCTATGGAAGAAAATCCCTGTTCTTCCGGAGGAACAGGAGCACATTCAACATTTCGAAGCCATTTATAATCAATATCGAGATAGAATTCGAAATTATATTGCAGTAAAGACAAATTCGGCAACTGCCGATGACTTAACGCAATAAGTTTTTTAAAAGCAATGGAAAACTTTCACTTGTTTAAGTGTAACTCCAGTATATTTACTTGGCTATTCAAAATCGCGCAAAATATTGTGAAAAACGAGTATCGTACGAGATCACGACATTCATCGGAATGCCTGAAAGCGCAGTTAAGAAAAGACTCTACCGTGCCTTAAACAAACTAAAAAAGAATTAAAAGAATGGGGTGACATTACAATTATGTCTATTAAAGAATTGATATCAATTGTGGATAAAAGCGAGGCTCCCTCCAAGAATGATGGTATGAATAAGGTATACCATGACTTATTTGAAGAGTTGAAAAGCAATTTAGATCGAATTATTACAACCTATCGTCATCGACCTTCTCAGAAAATCACTATTGAGATCTATCCGGATCTGCCCACTTTTCATCAAGCAATAAACGAGCCATTGGCACCTAAATGGCTTACACACGGGCTCGGCGGACATGAAGCCAAACAAATGTCACAAGAATATATCCAGTATAGCACCTCCGAAGCAATACAAAATAACGCTGTCCCTAGCTTTTAAGCATTAACTAATGATACTTGGGATTTCGAGAAGATAGGGGGATATGGATTCTCGCACTTGATCGTAGAATATCTCATTCATTCATATAGTTTAGATGCGCTCAACAAATTCATACGCGATGCCACTTATTTTCAAAACGCTTTTCAAGTATCGGAAACTGAGCTACACGGAATGTGGGTGCAATATTTAAAATCTAGGCTATATTAAATTTTTATACTAGTATTTGACCATAACAAAACCACCTTCGAAAAGGTGGTTTTGTTATGGTCAACTATAGCTCAACAGTATACTATACTCTGTTCTATCTATTACAGCCTCATAGCCCGTATCATTAAACTATCCTACCCGGTAACTAACCTTTTTACAAAAGTAACTCTATGATAGTCTTGTATGAAGAAATCCTTTTCAAAATCAACTTGCTCATAACCGATATTTCGGTAGAAAATTAAAGTATTTTCATTGCTAACATGCCCCAAAGTATGTAGAATCACCTCTTTCCCACCAAGTAAATGAACTTGATTACATATGGTATCAAGAAGTTCTTTTCCGATTCCTTTACGTTGACTTTCCTTATGAACTGCCACCCCCACTATTTCATAAAGTCCTTTTTCAGCATCGAATATATATCCAGCATGACCGTGAACGATATCGGTATGTGCCACGTAATAACCGCAAATCTTATGATCCTGCTTCTCCAGGAAATCAGACCAACGCAATGGATATTTTTCTATGATGAATTTTGGAAATTGAAGAGGGTGACTTGCCATAATATTTTCAACTTGACTTCGATCATTATCTTCCAATAAACGTATAATCAATCCTTCACCCCCCTGAATTACTGGGAGCTATTGATAAGTATAACTCCCAGTCGAAATCCTTAAGTTTAACAGTATTCTTCACTCGTGTGAGGCATGAAAATATTAGACAATTTCCCCGCTTGATAGTAAGGGTAATCCATCATCTTTTGGACCTTTTTCACCACATCCTTATTCGTTAGTGATTCAACAAGGTACAACCCTAAATCAATAGAAGCTGAAACTCCTCCGCCGGTTAAAATATTTCCATCACGTACAATCCGAGCCTTAACAACCTCTTTGCAATAAGGAATCAATAATTCGTAAGCAGTTGGATTAGTTGTCGCCATTTTATCAGTTAAGAACCCTGCGGCACCTAAAAGCAAAGCTCCCGTGCAAACAGACACTTTGTATTGCACATCTCGAGCAGTTTGTATCCAAGATATAAACTCTGTATCGTATCTCAAATCTCTAGTAGACATTCCTCCGGGAATAAATATCAAATCATACTTAGACAGATCTGGGCTAATATGTTCTATCTGTATTGTCATACCACGGTCGTCTGTAATTTTCTCATATTTTGCACAGAGATCCCATGACACATTTTCCATAACATTTAGAATTTTAAGCCAAGACACCGCTTCATAAAAGCCGACAAAATCCAATGTTGTCATCTTGTCAAAAAGAATATAAGCTACTTTCATTCCATAACACCGTCCCTTTCATGGATAAAAACACAAAAAAGCATCTGATCTTAGATCAAATACTTTGCCCAGGCGAACGGCGTATGAAATATGTGCTTCCTCGTGGTTCTCCACGTTTCGCCAGTCACACATACCAAATATTTACTTTATTATATTCTGAAATATATAATACATCAAGTTAATTATTACGGTTTTCTGCCCGTTAGTTCAATAAATGTTCAGCACTAATACTATTCATTTAAGCTCTAAAAGAATACGCTCAGATCTTAGTGAATGTTGCTACTTTATTTTCCGATTCCAAAATTTTATCTGGACCCCCTTTAAAACAAGAACACTTGTTTGCATTTTTATTTATTTTTTGTATACTAAGATAGTGTTTAATGATAAGAAGGAATATTATATATAGAAAAATTGATGATTTTATCCTAGATTGGTTAGTATCTATGAAGGGAACACTGCAAGTGTTGCAGGTAATTACGGATGAGAAATTGGATCAGAGTATTGTGGAGGGTCACAAGATTAAACTACATAGTAAGGAGTGAGAGTGATACATTTATCCAATAGACAAGCTAGACAATTTATCCTTCTTAAACAGGGGCTATTAGGTACGTATAGATTTATAGAAAAAAAGGGAGTTATGGAATATATAAGTCAGGGTGGATGTATTCAGTATGATCCAATAGATACTTGTGGAAAAAATGCAGAACTAGTATTACAATCTCGTGTACGAGGATTCAGTAAAAAAATGCTCTATGATTTATTATATGAAGAGAGAGTACTAATTGATTATCCTGATAAGAATCTATCTATAATATCTGTTACTCAATGGCCTTATTTTGAAAGATATAGAGAAGCAGCTCGAGAAAATGCTATGAAGTATGAACAAATAGAGATCCTATCAGATAAAATACGTGAAAAAATTAAGCAGTATGGAGCATTAAGTTCAGATGATATTAAATTCAGCGATCATTTTAACTGGCAATCAAATATTCATTGGAGCGGAGGGAATAATGCAGCTCGATCAGTTTTAGAGCAGATGTATACGACGGGGGAGTTAGTTATACATCATAAAAAAGGTACTCGTAAGTATTATGATTTTTCGACTAATCATATAGATTCCGAAATATTAATTACAGAAGATCCTCTTAAACATGATTTAGAACATTTAAAATGGCGTGTGCTTCGTCGTATCGGGGCAGTGGGTCTATTGTGGAATCGAGCATCAGATGCATGGTTAAACATATGGAATTTTAAAGCAGAGCAGCGAAAAGAAGTCTTTCAACAATTAATATCAGAAAAAAAGATTATTCCTATTTATGTAGAAAAATTCAACGAGGCTTTGTATTGTTTGGTAGAAGATATTCCACTCATTGAAGTAATTAAAAGAAAACAAGAATGGGATGAACGTTGTGAATTAATTGCCCCTCTAGATAATCTTATGTGGGATAGAAAACTTATATACAAACTCTTTAATTTCGACTATAAATGGGAAATATACACACCTGAGTCAAAACGGAAATATGGTTATTATATATTACCAATTCTACATGGAGATAAATTTATTGGTAGGACAGAGATACGTATTGAGAAAGAGACACGTACTCTAATAGTAAAAAAAATATGGTTTGAGCAGGAAACTAACAATACTTCTGAATTTCAAGCGGATTTAGATGGGTGTTTAAAGAGGTTTTCTATTTTTAATGATTGTAACTTAATAAAACATGATTATAGAAAAACCAAATAAGTTTAGTTTTATTTGCAATAGCGTATTGTGTTTAGACTCAAACATTAATATAAAGCATTGGCAGACCAAGACTTGATAATTAAAATCTTAGACTGCCACTGTTGTCATAAAAACTATCATTTTCCGTTAGCTCAGTTAGCGATGAGAGTGATTCTCTGTTCTTTGTTTTGAGTTCTCGACTAAATCGGATCGGGCGGTGCAAAACGGTTATTGCTTGCTTGCTCGTAAGCATAGGCAAGTCTGAATAGCGAAGGTTCACTGTATGCGGTTCCGACAAAGGTTATCCCCTGCGGCCCCTTGGTCGTATAGCCTCCTTCAGCGATGATTCCTGTCTCAGCATATCCTCCCGGTACTGTAATAGCAGGATACCCCGCACGTGCGGACAAATCGAGACCATCTTCGTTACCAAGAAACAGCAGTGCGTCCAATCGATACTCGCGAATCGCATGGTCGATTCCCTGGCCTCGGGCTACCTCTTGGTTTAGGAGTAAACTCTCGATGTACTCCGTTTCGGTTAACATTCCACTCGTTTCGTTAGACCAGATTAGCGTATCTTGACCGTATTTAAGTGCGGAGTCTCGATTCGTTTCGTTATAGGCTATGAGTTCATCTAACGTTCTAACCGAAGTACCAGTACCTGCTTTGGCGAGGTAATCGTTCAGTCCTTTCTTGAACTCGAAACGCATCACGTCCCAGTCCCACTTAGCACTCTCGCAAGGCAACGATATTGGGTCGATGATAATGGCCCCGCATTCCTTGCATAAGGCGATTGCTCGTTCAATAATCGCTAACCGGGATTGGTCCAGTCCTCGATAATATTGACGCGGAACACCGATTCTCGCAGCACTTAAACCGTTAAGGTCCAAAAACCGTGTATAGTCCTTGTGTGCTATTCGTTTATTAGATAACATGGATGCATCTTCCAGGTCCGTGTCTGTCATAGCACTCAGTAAGATTGCTGCGTCCCTGACTGTCCGAGTCATTGGGCCGGCTGAATCTTGGCTTTGAGTAATCGGGATAATGCCCGAACGACTGACGAGCCCGATTGTGGGCTTCAGGCCGACGAGATAGTTCTGAGAGGACGGGCTGATGATTGAACCTGAAGTTTCTGTTCCGATCGCAGCGGTACACAAATTAGCGGCAACCGATACACCGGATCCAGAGCTCGATCCACCTACGAACAATTCACCGGGACCATAAGGATTTAGTGTCAAGCCACCTCTTGAGCTATACCCTGCCCACATCGTAGGCGACATGAAATTCGCCCATTCCGTCATATTAGCCTTGCCCAAAAATACTGTTCCTGCAGCCCTTAATTGTGCGGCTAAGTACGAATCCTTCGGGGCGAAATGGTTCGCCAGTGCGACCGATCCGGCACTAGTATGCATACGGTCACCTGTATCGATATTGTCCTTGAGCACGATAGGAATGCCGTGAAGCGGTCCGCGAGATCTACCTTGTTGTCGTTCTTCGTCTAGCGACTCTGCGACAGCAATCGCGTCCGGATTTACTTCCAGCACCGCTTTCAGAATTGGGTTAAATCGTTCAATTCGCTCTAAATACCAGCGAACGCAATCCACTGCCGTTAACGTGCCTAACTCCATCGCCGCTTGTAACGAAGCAATGTCTATCTCGAATAACATTTCGTTTATCGTTTTATCCATTTTAGAGAGGCACTCCAATTCTAAATTTCTATATTTTAGTATTTTTTGATATCAATAGTATATAACCAACAGAAATAATTTACTATGTATTATTTGTGGTTTAAACTATGCTGCCCGTTAGCTTAACGATCGATTTCTAGAGACATACTCCCCAATAAAAAACAGTTTATTTACTTTTTAACTCTACTTGAATAATATTTAAGCATTTTTCTCCAAATAAGATTCTGTTTCCTTTAATAGGGTGAGGAAACTCTTAATTCGAACTATCTTTTCTTTTTCTGATTTAGATAGTCTGTTAAGATTTAAGGTTCCATTTTAGTTGAATCACTAGCTCCGAAAACTAAACCTATAAAACCAACGGCTTCTGGTATCGCTACTGGTGCTTGGAGACGGAAAGATTCCGATTGAAACTTATGGTTTATAAAAGCAGCCGTACCTCCATTTTTATGTGTAATGCTTTAATTCCCCGCCATTCACCAACGCTAGCATCGGATTCTCCAAGATCAATAATTGATATATCCTCTACTAAACTCCAAGAACGTTTTTAGAATAATCTGTGGACCTCACTCACCTTAACCCCCATTAGCTCCTATTCTAATAATAATTAAGTCATTTGAGTGTAAGTGAAAGCCGGTATAAATAACGAAAAGCGTAAGATGTCTATGTAAGTCATAGACCATCTTACGCTTTTCACTTACTTTTGCTTAATTGTAAATGTATCGAGTAAGTCTCCATTAATATCATAGGCGTTGTAAATTAGTTCAGTTGACGAGACAGATACAGTACCAAACATTTGTAAATCATTCTGGAAATGAACAGCTTGATATTTCTTATCCTTTTTCTTCTCATTAAACTTCGTACCAGAAGCGTTCATTGTTACATACACCGTACCTTCAGTAATATCATCCGATTGACCTTCAACTGCCTCACCGTCGATTAGAGGAAAACTTCTCGAATACTCATGGTTATGTCCTTGTAACACAAGCTCTACACCATACTTATCAAATAATTTCACCCAATCATCAGCCTCTTTAAATCGACTGCCACCGTATACACCTCTATGCATAGATACCACAATCCACTTCTGTGGATGTTCCTCTAACACTTGTTCTAACCAACTCGTTTGTTCATCGATGTCCGCCTCAGTATTCATACTAATATAGAGCAAATTACTATATTCAAAATAGTAACTCGTTTCAGCAATTAGCTTATCAGCACCATTCAAAGGTAACGTAAAATGAGAATGATAGCTAGTTGGCTCTTCATTCAATTGTTCATGATTGCCTGTTGTTGGCATGAAAGGTAGACCCATCATAGACTTACTAAATTGAAAGAACCATTTCCACTGCTGCTCGACATTAGGATCTTCTGTCAAATCACCGCTATGCACAATAAATTGAGCTTCTGGCAATGTTTTTATTGCTTTGTCTAATGTTTGTCCCCATATCTTAAAATCATTTTCAGTCTCTCCTTGAGAATCTGTGACATGAATGAAGGAAAACTGCTCCTGATCAGCATGATAGATGTTGAACACAGCATTGTCACTTCGTAACTTCTTGTCCGCTCCACCAACACGATATGTATAGCTCTTATCCTCTTCGAGACTATCCAGTTTAACGGAATAACGATAATAAATCTCATTATTACTATTTATATGTTCTTTCACAGTTGCAGTTGTTACTTTCACATTTTCAGCGTCCCATTTGTTGTATTCGGTAGCATCAATCCATTCAATATAAGGTTGAACTTCTAGTTGGGGGGAACTCCAACTTATAATACGCGTTGTATTATCTACAATGGAGATGGTTACTCCATAAGGCCTTTGACTTTCACTATTCTTCATATATTCTGCGATAACAATGCCAACCAACATTATAGCGATTATGATCACTATAATAATTTTTTCTTTTTTCATAACTATCACCTACTTTCATTACTTTTACAAAAGTTTAACACAAAACACTATTGACAAGCATTCAGCCTTCTTTCAGTTGCTATTCATTTTCGTATAAGCATTCAACTTTACAATAAAAATATACATTGATAACTACGAAATAGAAATGAGGTGTAACATGAGCAAATCGTTAAAATATCGCAATGAGTTCAAATATTATATTAGTCCTCATCAACGTTTCATTATTACTCAGAAGTTAAAAGGCATTTTACAATTAGACCAGTATGTGTCTGAAGAAGGAGAATATCATATTCGCAGTTTGTACTTTGATGACATACAAAATACAGCATTGCACGAAAAGTTAGGCGGCATTCGCGATCGCGCCAAATATCGAATTCGGATATACAACAAAAGTGATAACCTGATTCATTTTGAAAAAAAAATAAAATGTCGTGATTATATTGCCAAAGTAAAAGAACCTATCACAAGAGCAATGTACGATCAGATTATTGACGGAAATTATGAAGTATTAAAAGAAGGGAATAAGCCACTACTACTAGAGATCTATGGTCAGATGAAAAATCAATTACTTCGCCCGATTATCATTGTTGATTATGTCCGTGAACCTTATGTTTCTCGGCATGGGAATGTTCGCATTACATTCGACAAGCAATTACGAACAGGATTAAACAATATTGATATTTTTGATCCTAACCTAAAACCAATTCCTGCGCTAGATGAAGAAAGAATCATTTTAGAAGTTAAATATGACGAATATTTACCGCAAGCGATACAAGCAGTATTACAGCTTGAAGGCGTTAATCGAACGTCAGCATCAAAATATGTTATTTGCCGCAAGTACAATAAAGCAAACAATTGGGAGGATTATTAATGGAAACAACGAACACAGTAACTTCAGCAGCAGCAGCTACTGACACAACAAGCACCACATTTACAGATATTATTAAAAACTCGGTGCTAGATAGCTTTGGTACAGATATTGCAATTGGTCAGATCATTATTTCACTAGCTATTTCTTTCATTGTTGGACTATTTATTTATTTTTTATATCGCCGTATATTTAGTGGCATTTTGTATTCTAAAAGTTTCAACGTAGCACTAATCGGAATGACAATGATTACAGCGACAGTAATTATTGCTATTAACTCTAATCTAGTGTTATCTCTTGGTATGGTTGGAGCCTTGTCCATTGTACGTTTTAGAACGCCAATTAAAGACCCTACAGACCTTATCTTCTTATTCTGGGCAGCAGTAGCAGGTATCGTCACAGGTGCTGGTTTCTATACTCTAGCAATTATCGGCTCACTCGTTATTGGATTAATCTTGTTCTTCTTTATTAAAGGTGGATCTACAGAAACTCCTTATTTACTTGTTGTTAATTGTGATCACGATACGGCAGAACAACAAGCTCAAGCTAAAATTTCAGCTGAAGTCAAAAAATTCAATGTTAAACAAAAAACAGTTACTCCTGGTAATATCGAAGTTACGTTTGAAATACGTCTCAAAGAAAAAACTGGTTCGTTCATTAACAATTTAGCAGCTATTCCAGGTGTACAAACAGCAGTATTAATTAGCTACAATGGCGATTACGTATCTTAATCTAGGAGGACGATATGAAATTAACATCAACAAAATCAATGTTAATCAGTGTCAGTCTAATTCTTCTGCTTGGACTAATTAGCGGGTGCTCTAATTCTAGCACCTCTAATAAAGTTACTGGAACTGCATCAACTAGTAAATTAGACTCGATCTACTTTCCTAAAAACGAAATCGTATCCGTTGAAATTTCAATTGATGAAACTGCATTTCAAGAAATACTTGATGATCCAACAGCGGAAGCATATCATTCTGCCAATGTTACGTATAACGGAAAACAGTTAGACAATGTTGGATTCCGGACGAAAGGTAATTCAAGTTTATCATCCGTAGCTAGGATGACAGATTCAGAGCGCTATAGTTTCAAGTTATCACTTGATGAATACGTATCACAAAATATTGAAGGAATTACAACGATTAATCTCAATAATAATTTCAGTGATGCTTCGTATATGCGAGAATTTCTAGCTTATGAAATCGCGGAAAACATGGGCATCCCAACTCCTAAGTACTCTTTCGTAAATGTGTATATTAACGGAGAACTTTGGGGGTTATATACAGCAGTCGAACAAATGAATAGCGCATTTATTGAGCGAGAGTTTGAGGATAGTTCTGGTACATTGTATAAGTCTAATGGTGGTACTGGCGCAGATTTGACTAATCTTGCGACGTTTGCTGAATACACCGGTCTTGATGTGAAGTATGGCAAAGCTAACGAAGAGGCGCTCCTTCATATGACGGATGTGCTGAACAATGGTGAAGTTTATGAAGAGGTGCTTGATGTTACATCTGCATTGAAATTTATAGCACTCAATACGGTCATCGCTAATCTGGATAGCTATGCAGGTAACTTTAAGCATAATTATTATTTATATGAGACAAATGGCATATTTAACTTAATTCCTTGGGATCTGAATATGGCATTTGGTGGCTTTGGTGGTTCTGGTATTCTAATTGATGAACCTACAGGTGTTGCTCTTAATACTAGACCATTAATAGCTAATCTTATAGCAAGCGACTCCTATCGTGAGCAATATCATACGATAATTAGCGAATTAATAGAGACCGAATTCACTAGTGGGCAATTTGCAAAGAGAGTGCAAGAAATTCAAGCTTTAATAAGTGATTCCGTTGCTGATGATCCTACTGCTTTTGTTACTTATGAAGAGTATGAAAAAGGTGTAACATCACTATTAACTTTCGTGGACACTCAAATAGATTCGATTTCGAAACAATTAAGTGGTGAAATTGAATCTGCTGGTGATGGTTCAGGTTCTGTCTCTTCTGGTCCAGGCAATGGTGGCGGCGGCGGAATGATGAACTTTGGCGGTCGCGGTGACAATGCTGATGGCGCGATGGCTCCTCCCGATGGCATGAACTTTGACGGGCAAGGCGGCAATGCTGATGGTGCGATGGCTCCTCCTAATGGCATGAACTTTGGCGGGCAAGGTGGCAATGCTGATGGTGCAGTGGCTCCTCCTGATGGCATGAACTTTGGCGGTCCCGGAGACAACGCTGATGGTGCAATGGCTCCTCCCGATGGCATGAACTTCGGCGGCGGTGCGTTAGATCTCCTTAATGGAATGACTGTTGAGGAAGCAAAAACTGTGCTTGAAAGTATAAAAGATGGAACAGCAAATGCAACTGACTTCCCACTCCCTGATGGTATATCTGTCGATGACGCTCTTGTTATGCTTGAGCGTATGGCAAATAATGAGAATACTGGTGGTATGAACTTCGGCGGTCAAGGAGGCGGTCGTGGTCAAGGAAATATGGGTCAAGTTCAGATGGGAGGGGGCATGAATTTTATCCCCTCATCTGTAGTCCCTACGATTTCAACAGAAGCGAAACAAGATCATGCCCTAACAACATTATTCAGTATTATTGCGATATTAATTGGTTCATGTATTATTGTATTATTCCGTAGAAAACGTCTATAAATAAGAAAGCTGAATGTAAAAGTAATGTATCTGGTGAAATCCAGCCTTGCTTAGCTACATTCAGCTTTAATATTAGATACCTCTTTACGTTCTTTTCGAATACATACTAGTATTAAGAACTGTGCTGATGCCATTAGTATTATTATGATTGGTAACCACATCGAATCAAGATCGCTTGCAAAAATAATTAACAATATGATTGCACATACCCGGCCTACGTTAAGGAATAATTCCCTCATAACGACAGCTTCTACTTTCAATTGCCCTTTTAACGGCAAAGTATTAATTGATCTGTAGAAATGTGATGTCAAAGAGTTAGTAATTAATGGTGTACATATGGAGTAGATAATCATAAAAATAACGACTGACCATAATTTAACTTCTATTAATAGTAAGAATGCTCCAATAACAACTCCGCAAGTTGAATAGAAAATATATTTTCTAATGTATTCTTCTTTTGCAGTTTTGGAAATGATATAACCCATCAATACAGTAATCGCTGAGAACAAAACTAGAAAATATCCTACCCAATCCTCTCGATCTAAAGCTCTAAACAACATGATATTCGGCAGGAATAACATTACCCCTTGAAATAACCCTAAAAACAAGAAGCTGAATAAACCTGCTGTCCAGTTAAGATGTTTCTTCATTACTATACCTACATATTTCAAATAATAAGTACGATGATGATTAACTGTTGCTTTTATTTTCAAACTAATAATAGCTGCTAACACAAACATAATAAAAGCAAAAACAAATATAAGTATATATCCTTGCAACCCATTCATCTGTTGAATAATTAATCCAGCTAATGCAGGTCCAGCCAAGCCAGCTAAATTAAACGTTATCGTATTAATTGCTAGATAGCGGATACGGTTACGTTCGGTTGAAACATCATATTGTAGAACCAAGTATCCCGTCCAGTAAAATCCACCTGCAATACCATTCAACAAAGCAAATACAATATAGTAATGTGGTACTGCCTCTCCAGTCAATATAACTAGCAAATAGAAGACTGCAAAAAATGATATCCCGAGACGATATACTACCATCCGATCATGTCTCTTGGCAATTAACCCCCCGACAGCAAATGCAATGGGTGTAATCGCAAAGTTGATCATATTATACACTGCATTGATTGTAAAATCTCCCGTCAACCTCCATAAGTATAAATTGAGGAATAACCCTGACATCGATGCTCCGAATTGAAAAAAAGCATGAATAGTAAGTGATACAACCGCATCCTTGCTAAGCCTAAGGTCTGGTGATAGCGAATTATTCGTAAAGTACTGCCCTATTCTAGCAATGAGGCTCCTTTGTCGCATGCAGTTTCTCTCCCTTGTATGTACAACTTTCCAACCATTACAGTGTATCATAGAAACAGTTTTACGAGCCGGAAAATAAATCTTGCAACGATATATTATTTGGCTAAATCTGACGATAAGTAATACCTTGATGAGAACAATTCTTGCATCTAAAAAAAGTAGAAGTAACTCAACAATTCTCGAGTTACTTCTACTTGATAAGAATATCAATAATCTAGGTAGCCAATTCCGTTAGTAACGGAATTGATTGTTGGGCACCTAATCTAGTAACAGAGAGTGCTGAAGCTTGAATAGCCATCGAAATTGCTTCATCCATCGTTCTACCTGCTACAATCATCGCAGCTAATGTTCCCGAGAACGTATCACCAGCTGCCGTAGTATCAATTGCCATGACTTTATGCCCTGATTTATGAACATTATTGCTTCCATTATAGTAAGCAACCCCTTGCTCACCTAACGTAATTAGTGGATATAAGATTCCTTTGTTACGCAATATGTCTAACGCAGCAAAGGCATCATCAATCGTTTGAATTTCTACGCCAGTGTACATTCTGCATTCTATTTCATTAGGTGTAAAGTAATGAATTCCTTGGAGAATGTCATCATCTAGCGGAAGTGCCGGTGCTGGATTCAAGAAAATAGGAACTTTACCTTTGACGACAGAAATAACTTCGTAAACCGTTTTAAGTGGAATTTCCAATTGTAGCATTATTGCTGATGCAGACAATAGCTCAGATTTTAATTTACGAATATCCTCTGGCAATAGACAACTGTTCGCCCCACTTGCCAATATAATAGAGTTGTTACCATCTTTTACTGTTATTGAGGCAACGCCTGTTGAAATACCCGCTTCCTTACTTATAAAATCTGTTCGCACACCATAATGTGATAGATCATCGAGAAGAGATTGACCAAAGATATCATCGCCGACCTTTGCCATCATCCATGTATTAGCGCCCATTTTTGCGCAAGCAACTGCCTGATTAGCACCTTTTCCGCCGCCTGATAGAAAGAATCCCTCTCCATTAATCGTCTCTCCCACTTCTGGAATTCGGCTAGTCTGCATGACCATATCCATATTCATGCTGCCTATTACAATTATCTTCATACTCTTCTCCAATTCACCTTAGGACTATAATTCTGTCACACGAATATCGCGATAGCTTGTTCTTGCTGCTGTATTCGTACTAACACCGTACATTCCATAACTAAAGGTGTCGTCCTCATGTTGTAATACGACTGTCCCACCAATGCTTAATGATATTAAGTTTCCATTAACGGTTACGTCAAAATGATAATCTTGATTGTGTGACCAAGTAAACTCTGCTGAAGCTAACTTCTTATGACCAAAATCATTCACATATAATGATACTTGACCTTCACCGTCAAATCCAACATGGTATCCACGCATCGCACCTTGTGCTCGCACTGCTACAAGATGTGATTGTCCACTTTGTGCATTCAATACCATTGAAACTTTATAATCTTTAGCAAAGTAAGCTCCAGTATACGCTTCACTAGGTTCAGCAGTCATTAAATGCATGGCTCCATCTTCAATTCTCCATGCACCATGATTGTGTGCAAATGGTGTAATGCAGCCAAAATCAACGCGTTGCTTGGCAAAATCAATGGCATAATTTGCTTTCCCGAATATTCTAAATTCATCAATGAAAATACGTCCTAAACTTTTCGGCTTCTTCGGTGTATATGCTTCAAATACGATACCGACCTCATCAATCAAATCACCTTTTGAATCAGGGATAGTAAATTCTAATTCAATCCATTGCTCCCCCACTAGTTTCACATAACCTTGCAATAGTTCTTTTTTACTTGACGCAAGGCGAACATATGGTGCAACACCTGGTGTTTCGTTACCTTCCCATTGATCTAAGTAAATTTTCATAGATACCGTTTGGCCCGAATATGCTTTTGGCGCAAACGTAGGTGAATATCTTTCGTCGTTAAATTCGTCTCTTGTATAGAATGGTTTATAATATATTTTACACTGCTCACCGCGTAACATGCGATCAAATAAAACCTGTAACGAACCCGTGCCTTTATAAGAATATTCCGTAGAGTGTTTCGCTTCACAGAAGAAGGAATTGGATAGACGCATATTATGAGTAGAACCGGGCAATTCAAAATCAAAGTAAACTTCATCTTCTTTAAAGCTTTCAAGCAATTCTACGGGACAAGGTTCATTAGCCAGACGATAACCTAGAATCGCTAATTCTTTCGCATAAGTTGGAATGTCTAGAATGTTAAGATATCCTGAAATACCTGACATAACGATAGAATCATTAATAGGTTTACGGTATTTATCTGCAATTCCTTCAAGTCCACAAGCAACACCTAATACAGTACCTACGTTACCAGCATTACAATCTGTATCCCAACCGCACATTGTTGCAATTTCAACGGTACGATTAAAGTCGCCTTCTCCATATACCATTGCTAGAATACAAACACCAGCATTAGGAATCATATGGCATACCCCTGGATATTTATCATAACCCCAATCTCTTTCTAGCATATCACGACAATCACGGAAATTAGCAGGATGCTTCTTATGGAAAGCGATAACCGCTCTTGCTACTTGATAATAAAGTGATGTGGTAGGAATCTGAGCTAATCCCGCCTCAATAATTTCACTAACATCACTAGTGTCAAATGCTTTTGCAATAGCTGCACAGAAGAATCTTGCACCATATACTCCTTCACCGTCATGTGATACTCTAGCAGCAGCTTCACCAAAATCAGCAGCTTTCTGCGGATTACCTGGATTAACCAGCCCCCATGTATCGATGAAAATTTGCCCGCCAATTTGTTCAGCTATTGTCGTACCATTTTGGGCAATAGATCCAGATTGCGGTGCTTCGATTCCATTTTTCAAATTGATAAATGCAGTATGTTCAGTGCTTATACCATACCCGCCCCACCAGAACATGCCTACCCCTTCACGTGCATAGTTCATCCACGCTCTAGCAACGTCTTGAGGTACGATATCTCTATCCTTAGCATCGTCATACAATGCACGTAAGAAATAGAAAGGACCATTAGCATCGTCATCTGCCGCAAAGTTTTTGAAAGGCTTCACATAATCAGTAATATCTCCGTACGTATTTAGAATTCGCTCATAAGACCAAATCGTTGGTTCAACAGGGGCTCCTAGACGAATACCAATGTTCATTCCCAAATAGCCTGCATAAATCTTTTCCAAATAATTAGTTGCTATCATGCTGATGCACCGCCTCTTAGTGATGTTAGAATATGTTGTTGCCTTGTATTATTTTGATTGAAATCTTCCATTATAATGGCTTCCGCTACTTCAATAAAACGATCACAACTTTGGTCAATATTTTGCTTACTTACATTTTCTAAAGCAATTCGTTCGTCAAGCGGAATTGCTGAGACGCCATGCATAGCTCCAAGAATAGCTCCAATCATAACCCCGATAGAATCTGTATCTCGCCCTGAGCTTACACCATCTTTTACTGCCTCTGTTAAATTCCCTTCATGTAACATCATGAACCCCATAGCAAGCGGTAGTTCCTCTATGGAAAATAGTCTACTAGGAGTGTAATGATTCGATGGAATACCCAGCTTATGCACTCCTCTATTCACATCATTACCCATTGGAGAATATTGACCAATTACTTCATGAAACTTTCGTACAACCTCATCACGATCTTCCCTAATATATTTAAGCGTTATCGCCGCGTCGCACACATCATGAATGGCTCGTTTTGTCCCATCTTTGGCATAGTGCAGTGCTGTCTCAATCACTTGCTCTACCGATACACCTGGCTCAAATGCTTTAGCTACACTACAAGCCATAACTCCTGCAGCTTCTAAGCCATAGCTAAGTTGATGACCAGAAGCAAATAATATCGCTTCGTCATATGCTCCTCTTGGATTACATGCATTGATAATACCAATCGGAGAGATATACATAGCCGCGCCACAATTGACCATGTTACCATAGCCGCCTTCGCGTGGCTCACAATTCGCTAGTACATGTCGATTGAAAATATGTTTTTCCGGATAAAATAGTCGATCTAGTATTAATGCCTCTCTACCGAATTCCGGAATATATCTAGGGCGATACGCTATTTCTTTTACAAATTCATTAGCAATATCATAAGCATCCAAATGACGATTTTCTGTACAATAAACATTCATAAGCGCTAATGTCATTAGCGTATCATCAGTTATTATTCCCATCCCTCTCATTCTTGAAAGACGGGCTGACTCCGGCCAATCTGCTTTCCACCACTTCGTTTGCGTTGTTTCTACCCGACCATATTTCTCTTTAATTTGCTCATAGGTCATTTTTTCCACGACTGCGCCCATTGCGTCGCCGTATGCTGTCCCGAAAACTACACCCTTAACTCTATCGGAAAACGTAACCATTAATAATCCACTCCTCCCTTAAGGGGTACGGGGCATCCAAGCCCCGTACTTTATCATCTGTTTACTAGCTTCAAGTTTATAGCTTATTTAAAGTTTGATTTGCATATTCAGTCATCGCTTTACCACCAGCTGCATTGAAGCTTTCTACCATTTTGTCGAAGTCATTAATTGAAGCTTTACCAGTAACAACGTTAGCTGCATATTCTTTGTAGATAGCAATTGCAGCATCCCAAGCGGCAGACTGTTCAGCAGGAATAACAAAAGCATTATCTTTAGTTGAATATGTTTGCACTAGTTCAAGTGACTCTAATGCTGCTGGAGATAGGAATGGTGTTTCAGGATTAAATGTTTGTTCTGGCTTGAAGTTCATCGTGTTGTCAATGAAGTGTGCATACCAAGCTGGGAATTTATCTGTCAATGTAATTTGGTTGTCAGTAATCGTATATTCATCACCTTCAACACCAAGTTGATCTAACATTAAGCCTTCAGGACTTGCCATATACTCTAGTAATGCAAATGCTGCATCTTTATTTTTAGATAATTTAGAGATTGCAAATCCACGATCCTCTTTACTTACATTGATTGGAACAAATCCTTGACCTACTCCTTTAGCTGGAACTAATGGCATTACTTCTACACCGTTTTGTTCCATCATTTTAGTATTATAAATGTTGATTACTTTACCTTGACGACCAGCTATCACAGCTGCATCGCCATCATAGAATGCTTGTTCCTTCGTATCCCATTTCTTCGTTAGATATTCTGGATCAAGTAAACCCTCTTGATATAGTTTTGCATAGAAGTCTAACTTATCTTTACCGTATTTAGATACAGCGCCATACACATAGCTACCACTATCATCTTTTACCCAAGTAGATGTCATACCAAATGCTTGTGCAAATAGTGGATCAATCTCATCTAAAGTTCCTGCTGTCGTATAGACATATTTAGCACCACTAACTTCTTTTAGCTCTTTGAAGAATGTAACGTAGTTATCAATTGTAGGATTCTCTAGTAATGTTTTTCCTGATGCCGTTTGATCGAACCAATCTTTACGTACAACAGAAACTGAAGTTGTTGTTGGAGCAGCATATACAAGGTATGGATACTCTTTCATTCTCTCTATATTGTATTCTGAAAGAGATGCTTTCAAATGTGTTGATTTCTTAATGTATGGCGTCAAATCTTCCAATATCCCTTGTGTAATTGCAAACTGATAGTCTCCACCTTGGAAATAAATCAAGTCTGGAATCGTACCACTTTGTAGTAACAAGCCAAGCTTTTCAGAATAGGTTCCACTTTGAACTGGAACAACTTCTATTTTCACTGGAGTACCTTGCGCTTTCATACCCTCTTCAATTTTCGTAATTAACTTAGCTGTGTTCGGATCGTCCAATGGGAAATCCTTGTTTACGAAAGTTAGCGTAACTGGCTCTTGATCAGCTGGTGTATTCGTTCCATTGTTAGTAGTTGCAGGAGTGTTTGAACCATTATTCGTACCATTGTTACCAGTTTTTCCGCCACAAGCTGTAACCAACATTGCGATCGCGACCATAAGGATTAGCATGATATTCATCTTTTTTCTGTTCATTTTGTATTTCCTCCCTTTTTGTAAAACGCATTTATTCTTTAACTCCGCCTTCCATTACTCCGCCAGTGTAATGCTTCAGAATAATAGGGTAGAGCATGAGAATCGGAACGATAGCAATTACTATTGTAGCCGCTTTCAATGCTGAAAAATCTAGTTGAGCAACACCCGAATTTTTGAGTAATTCTGCTGCTCCTACTAATGTCGAAGTATCTCGCTCTACAATGAATTGCCTTAACATAACTTGAAGGACCGTATTATCTTTACTTGAAAGAAAAATACTTGATTTGAAAAATTCATTCCATTTCACTACAGCATAGAACATACCGATAGTCATTAATGGTACTCGTGCTAGTGGAAGAACAATTCTCATAAAGAGCTTCATATGTCCTGCACCATCTATTTTTGCTGCCTCAATCAATGATTCTGGAATTTCTTCAATAAACCTCATCATGATAATAAGGTAATACACATTAACAAGTCGGTATACGACCATTGCCCATAAGTTATCTAGAAGTGCGATATCCTTCATAACCATATATTCTTGAATAATTCCTGGTTCAAATATCATAATTATGATTAGAAATACCATGATTGGAGTTTTTCCAACAAGATTTTTTCTAGTTAATACATAAGCTGTAACCGTCGTAAGAAAGATACTAGATACTGTCCCTACTATTGTTATGAATAAGGAATTGAATAGCGCTTGACTAACAATTGGATTTTGAAGTACGACCTGAAAATGAATAAGCGAAAAGCCTCTTGGTAGTATTTCATAACCTTGCAACAAGTGAACTCGATCTGGACTAGAAAAAGCCCGAGCGAACATATTCACAATAGGAACGAACATCGTTAATGTGAGTAGGGAAAGAATCACTCCTATAAACAACTTGGACAAGGTAATTTTGTTTCCTATCATATTCGGGCCTCCTTACCATGCGCCTTTTGAAGTCAATTTTTTGGAAATAAAATGAGTAGATAGTACGAGAATTACACCTATTACGCTCTTGAATAAACTAGCTGCTGTTGCAAATGAGTATTCAAAGTTCAATAAACCAATGCGGTACACATAAGTGTCGATAATATCTATCTTGCTGTTAACTGCATCATTGGTAAAGTTAAGTATCTGATCAAGTCCTGCATTCATTAGGAAACCTATATTCAAAATAAATATTGTGACCATTGGAATGTAAAGATGTGGGATTACAATTTTGGTAACAATATGCCAACGATTTGCTCCATCGACATAAGCTGCTTCGTACAGACTAGGACTTATTCCAATAATTGCTGCTAGAAATATGATTGAATCCCAGCCGATACTACGCCATGCTTCACTGAGCACCAAAATCCAACGTATCGCAGATTTATCTGTTAAGAAATCATGTGCCGGAAAACCAAATAATTGAATGATACCGTTTACAATTCCAGTTGAAGGAGACATAAATTCAAACCATATCCCTGCAATAACAACCCATGAAAGAAAGTGAGGCAGGTAGGATATGACTTGGATACTCTTCCGGAAACGTCCATTTCTAAATTCGTTGAGTAATAATGCAAAGATAACCGGAAGTGGGAATATGATAACTATTTTCATTGCACTGACAATTAAGGTGTTCATCAATACGTTTGTAAATACTGGTGTGTTAAACAATGCTGTAAAGTACTTCATTCCTACGAATACGTTGTCGCCTATGATGCGGTATTCATAAAATGCGAGCTTCATCCCAAAAATAGGCCAAATATGAAAAATGATAAAGTAAGCAAAAGCCGGAACGAGCATAATGTACAACATTTTGTCTTTCCACATTTGCATTAAACGAGAACTCATTGCTTCCCCTCCTATTCACTTAGAAGTCAAATTCCAAATCCATTAATGGAGCGTGTTGCTGTGCGCCATACACATCACGATCCAAGAAAGTTCCTGATGATACGCTGCGGGAGAAAGTAACTTTGAATCCAAGTGCCTGATCAAAAAACACAATATGTGTAATATTCTCTTCCGCAATGTTGTATAACTTTGCAATCAAAGACTTATTAATTATGTCTGATTGCTTTAAAGCATTGTAAATTTCCCGATCTGCAAACAAAGCATCTAATGTAATTTCGAATGGTCCACTGTTTTTACTACGTAATACTACCGCTGCTTCACTTAATTTCATTATTACACCTCTTCATAATCGCAATGGAACATTTCTAATCCATCCGATACTTCCATTAGGTGATACACTGAGAACTCATAAACAGGTCCAAACGGTATATCGCTTGGTGCGAACGGGAATGCTAGATTTCCTGCTGTAGATTTTCTTCCCTCATATCCATAATGCAAGAACGTTGAACGAACTGATCCACAGACCGCGTTTGCCAGTTCTTGCGACACAGCAATAACTTCAAACATTACACCTAATTCATGACCTGCATTCGGTGTTGGTTCTAATGCCCCCAATACACCATTCATTCCGTAATTCACAAAGTTAATCGCATAGTCTTCTCTTGGAATCTCAGTATAGTAATCGTAAACTTGCTGTTTTACTAATTCTTCAACTTCTTCAATTTTATTAATTAGCAATGGGTCTCTTATGCCCGCAATGACAAAAGTACGATAGGCTACTTGCATTGCACCTTCTAACTTAATTTTGTATACTGGCGTTTCTATCATTCTACTTCCACTAACCTCGACACTGTGATCTGGTAGTTCGGTAAATTTACAATGCTCAAGATTCAAAATATATCCAGGTCCATGCAATAAGTAAGGATGATCTTTTTCATAGAATGTATGAGCTGCTACAGAAATTGCTGTACATTTACGCGTATCATTAAGCGCTTTCAGAATGAAGGAGTCTTCTTTCAAAATTCCTAACATACTATCTTTTGTCGTACCTGGCTCTGCACATAGTGCCGCACATTCTAATATTTTCCCCATGTGATACGCAAGTGCTGCATCATACCCTTTGTGAATAGCAACCGCAGCGAACGGAGATGGATCATAAGCTCGACCGCAGATTATTATATCTGCACCTTCTTCTAAAGCAGCTACAATAGGCTCATGCCCCATTTGTGCAACTACACCATTCGTTGCTTCTAATCTCTCCTTCGTTAACGGTTTCACCGACAAGCCAAGTGGTAGACATTGTCCTTTGACCAACTTAGCTTCAATAACATCATTCGGAATATCTGCCCATATTGTCGCAATCTTCAGACTACTTAGATTTTGTTCTTGTAGAATTTCCATAATGATGGAGCGCGTCCATTCTACATGGACCTTCGCTCCACTTCCGCCCGCCGAACCGATTATAACTGGAATGCGTGCTGACGCTCCTGCAGTAAGCATAATCTCTAAATCTTTTTTACAAGCTTGTTTACTAACAATTGCTGAACCAGCTCCAAGTTTATGTGGTCCGCCGTCTGTAGATCCAGCATCTACTACAATGGCATCAGGTAACAATTCCATCCCTCTTTGAAAGGATGATTTCGGAAACCCATAACCAAGCATGCCACAAGGGGCAAGTATTTTTAATTCTCTTGTTGTCATCTGATCGCTTCCTCCTTATTGCAAGTACATTCTTATTGTTTCTTTGTCTGGAAGAGATGGTTGAGCTCCTTCTCTACTTACAGTAATACCTGCGGCTAGACTAGCAAATGCTATAGATTGTTCAAAATCTTTCCCTTCCGATAGAGCTACAGTTAGTGAACTTATGAACGAGTCACCTGCTCCCGTTGTATCTACTGCCTTAAAGCTAGCTGCTGGGAAATACTTTTTAGTGGTGGCATTCACTAGGAGGCAGCCCTTCTCACCAAGAGTAACAATTACATTCTGAAAACTTTTCTCCAATAGTTTTATTGCTTTTTCTTCGATCGATGCTTCACCTGGAATCATACGATCAAGCTCTGTCTCATTAGGGATAACAAGAAAACAGTTCTCAAACAACGAATAATTTATTTCTCTAGCAGGAGCCGGATTTAGTATGAGCTTTACATTTTTCTGTCTACATAATGTTGCTACATATTCGATCGTATTCATCGGAATTTCCATCTGCACGAGGCAATAAGATACTTTATCGAAGATCCATTCGAACTCTTGTACCTGCTCAATACTTAACCGAGAATTGGCTCCTGGATTTACAACGATGTTGTTATCACCGTTATCGGAAACATAGATGTAAGCATTACCTGTCGGTAACAGATCATCATGGATAACACCGCTAGCGTCTACACCATATTTGATCAAACTATGATATAGCTCTCGACCATATAGATCATTTCCTACACGACCGATCATGTACACTTTACCGTTCAGTTTCCCAGCCCCGACAGCTTGGTTAGCCCCTTTACCACCTGCAGCATGTTTAATGTCGTTAGCTAGAATGGTTTCCCCTACTTTCGGAATATGTGGAACTTTCATAATAATATCCATGTTAAGACTTCCTACAATGGCAATTTTTTCTTTATAGGAATAGTCAGGTCCTGAAGGCTTAGCTACGCTTTTTCTAATCATTAACTCTGGTCCATACACAATTCTACGATCTACTTCTTCTCCTCGAATTAGCTTAATTAATTGTGAACATGCATCATAGCCCACTTGGTACGTTGGATAGCGAATTGCGGTCAGACTAGGAAGAATAAGCTCACTTATATTAGAATCGCTCAACGCTACAACTGATAAATGAGCTGGTATTTTCAGTAATGCTTCGTTTATTGCCCCATATACACCAGAAGCAATCTCATCATTTGCCGCTACAATAGCTGTTACTCCTTTAGCTAGAAGTAACTTCGTCCCGTCAATACCTAACTGCCTATTCTCACATTGAGCGCCTTCGAATAGTAAACTTCTTTCAAAAGAAATATTATGATCGTATAATGCTTTCTTATAACCATCCAAGCGCCTTTCTGCTACTGGATCAGACAATGGTCCTGTAATAAAGCCA
Organism: Candidatus Pristimantibacillus lignocellulolyticus; assembly: GCA_023639215.1. Classification (NCBI taxonomy): domain Bacteria; kingdom Bacillati; phylum Bacillota; class Bacilli; order Caryophanales; family Paenibacillaceae; genus Pristimantibacillus (SeqCode); species Pristimantibacillus lignocellulolyticus (SeqCode). Next base: position 3,339,592 of record CP097899.1, on the reverse strand, counting down.
ATAAGCTCATGCTGATGTTCTATTATGTATGTTGTTGCTTTATATGCACCGAGGAAGTGATCGAAATTCAACTGATGAAACTGCTCATCTAGTGCCTGTTGACTTACCACTACTACTGGAGTATCTTTTGAGGAAAACGCTTCTGCTTCTTGTTTCTCCATTCCGGATCCAGGAACAAGTATAATACCTTCTACGTTTCTTTCATGAGGAATTTTATCGTCTTTCTTGTCTTCAACTTCACTTGCATTGATGTGAGCAATAATTATGCTCATCTTCTCTTGATATGCGCATTCTTCCACACCTTTTGTAAAAGCTGTATAAAAGTCATTCGATATATGATTACCCATTACCAAGCCAATGGTTGAAGATTTTGCTGATATACGTTTCATCATCTTCTGGTATGGTACGTAATTATTATCGCTAATAATTTTATTAATCTTTTTCTTTGTTTCTTCGCCGATGTCTTGGTCTTTCTGATTCAAAATCTTAGAAACCGTTGCAATAGAAACGCCTGCAAGCTTAGCAATATCATTAATTGTTAAAGATTTAGAACCAGTTTTTCTTGCAGGTTTGTTCTTTGAAGTATCACTTTCCTTCAATGAAGTACCTCCTTCTTCAACGTTTCTACTTTTTACGAAAACATTTTAGTAAAGTGTTTTACTTTTTTACAATTTATCACAGGTTTTAATCACTGTCAATACTGTAAATGTAAGCGTAAACAATTTTATTAATGTCACCACTATTGAGAGCTTGTCCGGTTACAAAGGTTATATTATATGGTAAATTGATATAACACCCTAACTTATGGAAGCGGATATACCAGAAGATAGAACGGATGATATAAGTCATTTATTACGTATCAACGAATAAATCTAAGGGGATTAATCGGTGGTTGGAAATGTATATTACATTGTTTTTTCAATAGGTTTAATAATCGTCCTAAGTATTTTACTACTCTTAATAAAACTGATTAAAGCTAAACCCATAATGGTAGTTTCCCTCATTGTTTCTATTCCTACCTTCATCCTGTGTCAAACATACCTTTGGAATTTTACATTCAATAGTTATGTGAAGAGTTATCTTTTCCCCGTTGAAAGTTACAGTTGTGAATTTGAGGACGAACTAAAAGATTTTATTATTCTTCTGCCTAATCGAACAGTATCCCAAGCAAAAGAAGATGTTTGTTCACCTTTTTATATTTCTTATGTTAGTAAAAATGAATTTCAATCTTTCTATGAAATGGAGTTAACTAGACTAGAAACTTTAGGTCTTATTCAAAATTACTATTTCGTTGAGGAAGGGGTTCGTGGTCAAAAAGATAGAAGCGGATATTTTTTAGAGCTAGCCACTGGAGCAACCATCGTTGTTTCTCTTCGTAAATTTGATGATACCAGTATGTTAGCTATTACATATGTACAGGACAGATAATTTCGACTATCTATTACTTATAATCGGAGTATTAGTTATCGCTATATTTGTATTGTAATCTTTTAAAACAAATAGGGAACTTCATAATCTTTCATGAAGTTCCCTATTTGTTTTATCAAACAAGATATGAATTAGATAACTGACAATTGTCTAATTAAGCTAGTTTCACCATAGCTTCAAGTGCTGCTTTAATTTCGCGTTCAACAGCATCACTTACTACGTTTGTATGTGGGTCATAACCCTCAGCTAGATCGGAATCTGCATAACCATCAAGTGCTACAATTGCTCCAGCACGAATACCACGTAGAGAAGCAATAACGTACAAAGATGAGATTTCCATCTCTACTGCTAGTGCACCAGAAGCTTTGTATAACTTATGAGGTATTTCTACTGGACCATTGAAGAATACATCAAGGGTTACAGTAATACCCTTTTTAACAATACCACCTTGTTCTTGTGCAGAAGCAAATAGCGCATTAACAACTTCGCTATCTCCAATCGCAGGGAAACCATCTGGTACTAATTGTTTAGTTAGTCCATCTGTACGAATCGTACCAGTACTTACGATCAAACTTCCTGCAGGGTGATCAGCGGAGTAAGAACCTGCTGTACCTACACGAATAATCGTATGGACGCCACCTTTAATTAGTTCTTCGAAACATACTGCAGCACCAGGGCAACCTACACCATGACTTACTACAGCTAATTGTACCCCTTTATACGAACCAACAAATGTACGATACTCACGAGCATATGATAGTTCAACAGAGTCAGTTAGCATGTCTGCAATTTTCTTAGCGCGACGTGGATCTCCACATACGATAGCAAGACCTGGCAGTTGCTCTGAATTAACTTCAAGAATAGATAAAAACATTTAGTCAAACTCCTTCCCATGCCACTCATCTTCTGGCAGATCAAAACCATCTCCAGAGAAACGTTGTTCGGCAAATGGTTCTGCATAATTATGAAACCCATTTTGTTCCCAGAAACCTGGGTGATCTTCAACCATAAATTCAAATCCAGTAATCCATTTCACACTCTTCCAGAAATAGAGATGTGGAATGACCATACGCAATGGCCCACCATGCTTTTCAGTAAGTGGCTCACCATCAAAAGTATGAGCTAACAATATATTGTCACGCATCAAATCTTCTAAAGGAACATTCGCTGTATAATCATTTTCACCATGAATCATCACGTATTTTGCTTCGGATTTAACACCAAGTAGTTCTAAAAAATCTGTGAACTTAACACCAACCCAAGTTGTATCAAGTTTAGACCAACGTGTTACACAATGAATATCACAAGTGATCTCCGTTTGAGGTAATTTCATCAACTCATCAAAGCTAAAACTACGAATCGAGTTTACTTCGCCAAATGTTTTGATACTCCATGTGGACATATCATAATGCGGCACTTCACCCTCGTGAAGAATCGGAAAACGATCTGTAACTGTTTGCCCAGGAGGTACACGATGCTGAAGTTCCGGTGGAACTTTAGCAGCTAGTGGCGCCTTTACTTTTTTCAGACGTTCCGCTTTCTTATGCATATCGACGCCCTCCTTCAACTTTTCTGGTCATTCTAGTTCAACTTCTTCGTAAAGAAAATTAGTTAGGTAACTAAAACTCAAACGTTAGCGTGAGCTTCCGTTAGATTTTTTAGCTTCGTCTTTATAACCATTGTTTTTGAAGAAAATCATCGCAATGATGGTAACAACAAATGGAAGCATAGCTGAAAGATTAGATGGAATTGAGAAGTTTTGCAGTCGATAACTCAAAGCCTCCATAAAACCAAACAATACACTTGCTCCCGCTACACCAATCGGATTCGATTGACCTAACATCGTTGCTACAAGCGCAATAAATCCACGACCACTAGTCATACCTTCAGTAAACATCGTTACATTACCAAGTGACAATTGTGCACCAGCAAGTCCACAAAGTGCACCACAAATTAATACTGCAAGGTATTGAATTCTACGAACCGGTAAGCCAATACTACGAGCTGCCGTTGGATTCTCTCCAGCTGCAAGCAGACGAAAACCTGATACCGTTTTATATAAGTAAATTTGCAATAAAATCACGATAATAATGGATACATATACAAGTATAGATTGACCTGAAATAACATCGCCAATCCATGGGATATCCTTAATTAATGGAATATCAATCTTAGGTAGTCCTTGCATGTCTTTGTCGTAATATGCTCCCTTTACATTGAAAATAGCACGTAGAGCGAACGTAGTAAGTCCAGCAGCTAAGAAGTTAATAGCAATACCTACAACAATTACATTTGATTGTAAATTAATACTCATGTAGGCAAAGAGTAGCGCGAATAACAGTGAACAACCAATAGCGAATAAGATAGCCATTGTAATACTTCCTGTTAAGTAATTACCAAGAATAGCGGAAAATGCACCTACTAAGATTAGACCTTCCAAACCAACATTAAATAGTCCAACTCGTGCGCATATTGCTCCACCTAAAGCTGCAAGCAAAATCGGTGTAATCATACGTAAAGCTGCAGCGAATAAGGAAACATCAATTAGCTGATCCATCTTTCGCCCCCGCTTTCTTGCGTTTAATGAATGACATTGTAAATTTGGCTGTAATAAACAGAATTAATACAGCTTGGATAATACTTGACACTTCTAGCGGAACGTCGGTATTACGTTCCATACCCATACCACCAGTCTGCAGAGCAGCGAGGAAAATAGCTGCAATTGCTGTACCAATCGGATTTGAATTAGCTAGCAATGTCGCCATGATGCCAGTCCAAGCATAATTAGCTGAGACTAGTGAACCATCAAGATAACGGTATGAAGTACCTAGCACATCGGATGCACCAGCAAGACCAGCAAACGCACCACTGATCAGCATACTTACTACCATCAAACGACCACGATTAACGCCGCCATAGCTTGCAAATAGTGGATTCCCACCTAGCATACGAATTTCATATCCTTTTTTCGTATACTTAATGAATAAAAATAATCCAATTGTCGCAACGATTGCGATAATAAACCCAATATGCAAGGTCATACCTGAAAATAATTTCGGGAAAAATACTGATTTATCGATCATTTGCGTCTGCGACAGTGCCGAGTTAGTTGTACTATCTTTGAATGGATATGCAACCATATACCCTGCAAATAATGATGCGATATAATTAAGTAATAACGTTGTAATTAATAAGTTCATGCCAAACCTGGAGTCGAGCCAGCCTGCAAGGGCAGACCAAAGACCAGCTACTATCATAGCTGCCATAATTGCTGCGATCGCTTTAAACCAGCCAGGACCAGGTACGTAAAGTGCTGTAATTGCAGCAGTTAATGCTCCTAGGACCATCTGACCCTCTGAACCCATATTGAAAAATCCTGCTTTGAATGCCAATGATGCACCTAGACCAACCAAAATAATTGGAGTAGCACGAGCTAAAGTACTCGTAAAGAAATAAAAATTACCGAATGCGCCATTCCACATTTCGCGGTATGTATCCACAATATTCCCATCTACGATTACAATTGCGATTGCACCAACTAATAGACCTGCAACTATTGCAATGAAAGGCTGTAATAGGGACTGTAAACTACTTTTTATCTTATCCAACAGCTTTCCCTCCCGCCATTAGTAGACTAATTTGCTCTTCAGTAGCTACAGCAGCATCTAATTCACCAGCAATTTTACCTTCATACATAACTAAAATACGATCTGAAAGCTTCATAATTTCTGTTAATTCGCTTGATACAAGCAAAATTCCAGCTTTTTCATCACGACGTTTCAATAACTCTCCGTGAATAATCTCCATTGCACCAACATCTACGCCTCGAGTTGGCTCAGCTGCAATTAGAAAAGCTGTTTGTTTTGCAAGCTCACGTGCAACAATTAGCTTTTGCAAATTACCACCTGATAAATATTGAGCTTTAGTGCTCAATGACCCTGTTTTTATTCCAAATCTTTGAACCCATTCAGATACAAGATCACGAATTAATTTACCTTGAAGAACTCCGTATTTACTCGTTGAATCCAAATGACCCATTATTCCATTATCTGAAACGGTTGCATCTTTGGACACACCCCAAAGGTATCGATCCTCAGGAATGTGCGCAAGTCCACTTTCACGAATTTGCTTAACGGAAGCACCGGTTACATTCATACCTTGAATTGTGATAGTTCCTTGACTATAAGGCATTAATCCAGAAATTGCTTGCAGTAGCTCTGACTGTCCATTTCCAGATATTCCAGCAATACCTACGATCTCACCTTCACGCACGTTAAAATTAATATTGTCTAATAACGGCTTAGTTTTATTACCTTTAATAGAAAGTGATTGTACATTAATGACTGGATCTCCATATTCAAGTTTTCGACGTTCAAGCTTTACAAGATCACGTCCAACCATCATTTTGGATAACTCTTCTTCATTAGTATCAGCAGCATTCACCGTGCCAGTAATATGGCCGTCTCGGAGTACTGTAATTCGATCAGCTACTTCCATGATTTCACTGAGTTTATGACTTATAATAATAAAACTTTTACCGCTAGCAGCAAGTTTTTTTATCGAAATTAATAACTCTTTTACTTCTATAGGTGTTAAAACACCTGTTGGTTCATCAAGAATAATAATTTCAGCACCTTGATACAATACTTTCAATATTTCTACTCGTTGTTGCATTCCAAGTGAACAATCTGCAACCTTGTGCTTAGGATTAACTGGCATTCCGTATTGCTCAGATAATTTCAGTGTTTCTTCAATTGCTGTTTTACGATCAAACTTCACACCTTTTGTTGGTTCACGACCAATAACGATGTTCTCTGCAATCGTAAATGCCGAGAACAACATAAAATGCTGATGGACCATTCCGATATTATGCCCGATAGCGTCTGTCGGATTATGGAACTCTACTGCTTTCCCATCAATTCTAATCTCACCACTTGTCGGACGCTCCATGCCATACAAAATACGCATCAACGTCGTCTTACCTGCACCATTTTCACCTATAAGCGCATGAACTTCACCTTTGCGCAAATTAAAATTAACATTATGATTAGCAGTTACAGAGCCATATGACTTTGTTATACTGTCCATCTCAAGCAGCATACAGAAGCTCCTTTCAAACAATTAAGCCGGCTGCAGTTACTGCAGCCGGCAAACTACTTATAAAAAATTATTATTTTGTAATAGAAGTGTCGATTGAACCGTCTTTGATACCTTCAGCAATTTCTTTTAATTGCGCGATATCTTCATCAGTAAGCTTTTCACTACGCGGAGATTCACTATCAGTTGTTACAAAAGTAAGACCTACGCCGCCTTCAGTTAAACCATAGAATGTAGTTCCAAACTCGAATTTATCTTCAACGAAAAGCTTAACTGTATCATAAGTAACAGTATCTACTTCTTTCAGTTGAGATAGAATTACGTGCTCAGGATCGATTACAGTACGGTCAACGTCTTGACCTGAAGCATAGAAACCTTTTTCTTTTGCAGCTTCAAAAATACCGAAGTCACCAACTGCAGCTAAACCAGCGATAAAGTCAGCACCTTGAGCGTTTTGTTGAAGTGCAAGCTCTTTAGATTTTGCAGAATCCACATAGCTACCTACATAGGAAGTTAGAACTTTCGCGTCAGGATTTGTGTATGCAAGACCTTTAGCAAAACCAATTGTATACTTGTCCATTTGCGCGCCTTCAACAGCAACAACGTTACCAACAACGTTAGATTCTGTTACAAGACCTGCAGCAGCTCCAAGAAGGAATGATGCTTGGTTTTCAATAAAAGCAGCACTTCTTACATTAGGTACATCTTCAATTACGTGGTCTATAATTGCAATTGGAAGATCTGGGTTTTCAGCTGCGATTTTTCTAAGTGCATCTTCAGCTTGATAAGTAGCAGTAATAATCATGTCATATCCATCCGCGACAGCAGCACGGAAGTTTTGTTCAAATGCATTAGCATCTGAAGATTCCATAGTCTTAATAGTAACTCCGAAGTCTTCACCAGCTTTTTTGAAACCTTTATCCATTAGTTCAAAGAATGGGTTAACACCAATTTGTTCAGGAAGAACTAGAGCAATTTTAACATCTTTTTTGCCATTCGCTGTTCCCTCTGAGGTAGTACCGTTGTTAGTACCGTTTGACCCTTGATTTGCATTGTTACCACATGCAGCCAACAATCCGATAACTAGAATCATTGACAATAGTAATGAAAGTCTCTTTTTCACTGTGTGTTTCTCTCCTCATCCTTAGAAATTCGACAAAATACTACTTCATCTTACACAATTACAGCATTAATTTAAGTATTAATTAATAAATGTCACAAAAATGACAAATAAAATAGCGATTACATTACCAAAATATAACAGAAACAGTCGTAATACAGCTAATTGCAACTATTTACTTAGAAATTTGTGCGAAATGAACTATTTTCATTCTTTTTCAATCGCATTAAAAGTTACCATATTTTGTTTCATTTTGTCGAATAAATACATCCCATTCTCCATTTCATCACTAGTAAGTCCTGCAAATAAATGAATCATCAGATTTTTCCTCACCGCTTTAATTTGCTCAACATGCATTTCTCCTAATTCTGATAATTTCAATAATACAACACGTCGATCGTTAGTATCTTTCTCTCTAGTAACAAATCCCAATTCAAGTAAGCGATCAGATAAACCTGTTACCGCTCCACATGTTATATAAAGCTTGTCTGCAATATGTGATGCTTTCGTTGGACCATTTTCTGAAAGATGAGTCATCATTCTAGCATGTGTAATCCCTAGGCCAGATATACTATATTTTCCCCAGTATGTATTAATGATGCTTCTAATTTCACGGAAAGATTCATCCAACTTATTCATTAGCTCTTTATTATTTTCAAAATGTTTATCCATTTCGATCCCCTTTTCGAAATCATATTTATGTGTGTTGATGCAAAGGCTAGTAATCCATTATGAATTTCACTTCACATCTTAGTATACCAAAATATACGTAAATTGCGGGCAATTCGGTTCATAATACAGTCATTACTTTGTAGCCAAGTACTATTGAGTATGCTAAAATTACGAATATGAGCATTTAGCATAATAATAACATTCAACTATTTCATTATAGTGTATACGTACAAGGAGGATCTTTCACATGGCAAAAACAAGAATGCGTTCTGATATGATTAAAAAAGGTTTTGACCGTGCACCACATCGTAGCTTACTACGTGCAGCTGGAGTTAAGGAAGAAGATTTTGACAAACCATTTATAGCGGTATGTAACTCTTATATTGATATTGTTCCGGGCCATGTTCATCTTCAGGAATTTGGTAAATTAGTTAAAGAAGCTATCCGTGAAGCTGGCGGCGTTCCTTTCGAATTTAACACAATTGGTGTAGATGATGGTATCGCAATGGGCCATATCGGTATGCGTTATTCACTTGCTAGCCGTGAAATTATCGCTGACTCCGTAGAGACAGTTGTAAATGCTCACTGGTTCGATGGTATGATTTGTATTCCTAACTGTGATAAAATCACACCTGGTATGATCCTAGGTGCACTTCGCGTAAACATTCCAACGATGTTAGTAAGCGGCGGACCGATGAAAGCTGGTAGAACATCAGACGGTCGTGCGATCTCACTTACAAGCGTATTTGAGGGCGTTGGTGCTCACCAATCTGGTATCATCAATGATGAGCAACTTTATGAGTTAGAAGCATATGGTTGTCCTACATGTGGTTCATGTTCAGGTATGTTTACAGCTAACTCAATGAACTGTTTAGCTGAAGGTCTTGGACTTGCACTTCCAGGTAATGGTACAATTTTAGCTGTTGCTCCAGAGCGTAAAGAATTCGTTAAACAAGCCGCTCGTCAATTAATGGAACTTATTAAAATGGACCGTAAACCTCGTGATATCGTTACAAAAGCAGCAATTGACAATGCTTTTGCGCTTGATATGGCAATGGGTGGTTCTACAAATACAGTACTTCATACACTTGCTATCGCACATGAAGCAGGTATTGAATATTCAATCGAAGAAATCAATGAAATTGCTGAACGTGTTCCTCACTTAGCAAAAATCGCTCCAGCATCTGATTATCATATTGAAGATGTACACAATGCTGGTGGTGTTAGTGCAATCATTCATGAGTTATTGAAAAAAGAAGGAGCATTCAACGGAGATACTTTATCTGTATCAGGTAAAACGATTCGTGAAAACGTTGAAGGCTGTGAAATTCTAGATACAGATGTTATTCACACAATCGACAACCCACATACTGCTCGTGGTGGACTAGCTATCCTATTCGGTAACATTGCTCCTAATGGTTCAGTTATTAAAACTGGTGCAGTTGACAAATCAGTAGGTGGTTATCATAAAGGTCCTGCTATTTGCTTTAACTCACAAGATGAGTGTCTTGAAGCTCTAGCTCAAGGTAAAATTAAAGAAGGCCATGTTGTAGTTATCCGTTACGAAGGACCTCGTGGTGGTCCAGGCATGCCTGAAATGCTAGCTCCTACATCTGCTATTGTTGGTATGGGTCTTGGCGCTAAGGTTGCTCTAATTACTGATGGTCGCTTCTCTGGTGCTTCTCGTGGTATTTCTATCGGTCACGTTTCTCCGGAAGCTGCTGATGGCGGCCCAATCGCATTCGTTAACGATGGTGATGAAATCGAAATCGATATGAATAATCGTACGATGAATCTACTAATAAGCGATGAAGAGTTTGAAGCTCGTAAAGCTGCATGGCCTGGATTCGAATTAAAAATCAAACGTGGCTACCTTGCTCGTTACGCACACCTAGTTACAAGCGCTAATACTGGTGCAGTAATGAAAATGTAGTTTTACCATAATAAGAACCTCAAAAAGCTGCTGATCTTCATCGATCAGCAGCTTTTTTTGCATGCTTAAGTTACTATTTATGAGATGAAAATAAAGTGCTCGATTCCCCTGTCTTATTGGCTAACCTCTATCGTTAAGTTAACAACTTTTCTAGAATAATGCACTAACTTTAATTAGATAGATCTTTTAGGAACCAAGCGTCGGTGGCATTATGCTCTGAACCATTTAGTGGTCTATCAAGTTGTTGAAAACCTAATTTGATGTAAAGAAGATTTGCTGTTTGAAGTTTCTTCAATGTTTCTAAGTAACAGTGTGTATAATGTTCCTTGGCGAATTCGAGTGCTACTTTCATAAGATCTTTCGCTAGCCCCTTACCTTGAGCTTCGGGTGTAATGTATAACTTTTGTAACTCGCAAATTCCTCTTTCCTGCCCCAACGATGTAATCCCCACCCCGCCTACCACTTCATTTTGTTTATTCACTGCAACCCAATACTTTGAATTTAATTGTTCCTTATAATATTGTGCCAGACTGCCCAGTTGAGGGTCATAATATGCTGTCCCTGGAATATTTAGGTTAAATGATTCTAATGAGCTTTTAATGATTCGCTCTATTATTTGATTGTCTTTTTATTCAATTTCACGAATTTGCATTATTTCATCCCCCAAATATCTAAATATTTAATTTATTAACTCTATAATTATTCGCCAAATAATTCAACCCAGCATATTTAACTATCCTGCAATTTAGTTAAGGTAACAAAAAAACGGCAGTCGAATATCCGACTGCCGTTAATCGCAATATATTGCTGGGATAACTTTCTTCCGATTAACAACTTCCCTTGAAATTGTTTTATACTTCACCGCTGCCTTTTTCTTCTAATCAAAACGATGAAAAGTAACAAAAGGAAAACAACGATAGCTATTATGAGCGCCGGAAAAACATAAGCCGTCTGTTGTTTAAATTGCTCCGCCTCCATTGTTGATCCAGGTAATATGGATTTGAAACCTGAATCCTTCATCGCATCTTCCCTAGCATTGTCCCAAGGTCCGGTTCGCCCACACAAATTCATGCGAAGCTTTCCTTCCTGAACGCTTCCAAATACCAAATACTCTTTATCTTTAATAAAAGGGTCCCAACCATTATCATAAATCTCAAGCCTCGAGGTCGTTACGCCTTTCCAAGCCTCATCGATCTGGAACACAGTAAGTCCGTTCTTTTTAATTGCGACCGCTTTTCCTTTAAAAACAACGGTACTAACGTCCATCTCCTCATTAACGGGGCGCGGTGGTGCACAGGATAAGGCGTCAACTTGCGGTGCCGTCCATAAAATAAATGTAACTAAAATGAGTAGGATCACGGTAAAATTTTTATTCAAATAATCCCTCCGCTCTTATTACTAAATTTTCTGACGGTTTCCAGAGTAAGAATGTTGCGGAGAAATAAGTTATCCTTCATTTCCTACCTCTTGGCTTAATGAAAATAGAGTCTATTATCTCAACAATCTATAGGAGTGTTTTTTATATGCGATAAACGAAACGGTATCCGTATCAAGAGAATCTCTGTAACAAAAGTGAATATCCCGATGAAAAACAGCATGATTACCCAGCTTTTTTCCAAATTAAACAGAAATGGATAAAAGATAAGTTGTAAAGAAAAAACAGACATGTAGAGTTTCCTTCTGCTAACAATGGCATTCAGCAACTCCGGTGATGCAATCGGTTTTGCCACCGTATACAGTCCTCTAAAAATCAGATAGGCGAGTAGAGCATGTAGTAGCGACGTTCCTTGCACGTAAGCATGCATGCCAAACGGCACGATGGTTAACTGGTTGATGTCAATGCTTGTTTTAATTATGAGCTGCGGTAAAGATAAGAAGAGGAGAACAGCTGCCAGCAAGCTTGCCTGTTTGAAGCCAACATTTTCGCATCCGATTTTCCCTAATGCAATAAGAATCATAATATATCCGATCATATCCGGAAAAACGTCGAAGTATCCGAAATGAACATCAACGAGTGGAAACACAAGACCCCAGCCGAGCCTCCTTAATGCAGTTCGCATGGAAGGGTTCAATAAAGCTCACCTCCGGAGCGTACCAGTCGTTTGATTTGCTTCTCATTGAGATAAAGATTGAAATTGGTAGGAATACGATCGTATATCATTCTTCCATCCTCTGTCTCCAAGGAAAGCAAAATATACGTTTTATACACCTCGAAAGCTGCCGGGATATTATCCGTCATAGACCATTTATATTTGAACGTAAGCGGGTCCCCGGTGGTTAGCCGTAAAGGCAGCTGTGGAATGGATTTTTCCAGACCTTCCATTGTCAGTTCGAACATAGTACTTAGTCTGTCCTTGAAACTGTAATCAACTTTTACTAAGGTAACGGGCTGCTTGACGGTTACGCTGTATTGTCCAGTACCGTCTGAAGAGGCACTACTTGATGACGTTTCCAGTATATTCTCTCTTTGATCCCAAAAAACATTAATTTCCCCGATCGGGACCTTTTCTGAAAGACCTTCGCTATAATATACCGTGGCTTCTTTGATCGTAACCGGTACCTTCTCCATTTGCTGGCCTTCCTCTACATTCCATTCGCCATAAGCTTTACCGAGCACTTGATGTCTGTAAGAAATCGGATTAGGATCGATTTGAAAGCGGAGCATCGGAAGCTCCTCCAGCTGAATCCCCGTTACCTTCTTGCCTTTCATTTTGTTCTCCAGATAGGTCAATTGAATCCAATCGTTTTCATTGCCGTTTAATATCATATAATGCTTCAAAAAGATCGGTTTCTCCAGCTGCATGGAATGGTAATACCAAACATTGCCGCCCCAGCTTCCCATAATCAACAGTACAACAATTGTCCATAGGTATTTACCGCCCAGCCTCACCTTTGGGTTTGTATGCAATGCTTCCCCTCCTTATTAATCCAGCTCACCACTTTTCTAGATGCAGATTATAATTGGACCACGTTGAAATACGGAAGAGTCTCTTCTTATTTACTGAGCAATAGTGTCCAGTTTGCTAAACGTTTCAACCTAATAAAGGAATAATTAGTAACATAATAATGGCACAAAAAATCAAACTAAAAGAAATAGACTTCGAAAGTTTTCTTTGTTCTTTCCCTTTATACCAACCCGAGAACTGTAATTTGTTTCTATATAAAACAAAAAGTAAAAAGTAAATTGCAATCCATCTTAGCCATGAGGACTCATTTTTGTTTATGTTAATTCCCAATGTAGAGTAAATATAATTTAATAAGGCACTTAATAAACCACCAAAGATTAACAAAATACAAATAATTCGTAATATCTCTAAAATAATTCTCATTGTAGTAACTCTCGTCTCCCGTTAGCTAATACAGAACTCATTGAATCTCGATAATCTTTTCATATGCAAACCCAAGATAACGATAATTAATTCTAATCTTTTGTATACTTTCATCGTGTTTTATTGTAATTGCGTAAATTGGATCTTTTTCTGAAGCAGTTCCATTACTTAGTTTATCAAAATGTTCCTGTCGTCCAGTATTCGCTGGAATCGATACTGAATTCAGATCTTGAAAATTATATTTTTTTTCTTCATCACCTTCGAAATTGCTCGATACGATAAAACCAGTAAACGAATCACTAACCTGAATCTTAACACTTAAAGGTTGACTATTGTTATTAACAAAAACATCTTCAACCATAATATCAGCAAATCGACCTTTATTTCCTACCCCCACTAGAATTACGTCTTTATCATACGTTGAAGCAAAATATGCAGCATCCAACGGTGAATTATTTTTAATGAAAATAATCCCAATGACTAAAGTAACAATTGCTACTAATAATATCGAAAGTAATACTTTTATTGAAAACCTCATATCATCCACCTCCAATACCAATTTTAACATACTAATTTAAAATTGAGAAATTTTGGTAGTTTATTCCGACACAATATTCATTACACTTTCTTTATTTCAGCGAATACTAAAAAGAGGTAGCGAATTATTCGCTACCTCTTTTTCATTCTATAAATACTTAGTTCGATGTTACTACATCTTGCTTCGTTGTAATGATTTCTTGTTGTTTTACCAAAGTGTACCCATGATCCAGTGGAATATATTGCTGAAGACGCTCAAGCGTCATCAGTAATATTCTAGGTTCTTCTTGAACGTGCTCCCGAACTTGACGATTCGCCGTCACAGATTGAGTTGGCGTTAATACTTTCATTAACCACTTCAAATAAATCCTCGTACTAGATAGAAATAATCCTTTTGGCATATCATGAATGGAGAAACCTAATTTTTCGGCACCGCGATTAATCATCGTAATACCTTGAATTGCTTTAATCGGTATATGCTTTGCTTCATCCGTAATTTGCATTGCTAACGCAGGTAACGAGCGTTCAATTTCACGAATCGTCTTAACAGCAACGACTAATGGATTTTTGGATGCAAATGCAATTTCTGATAATTTCTTATTATCAAAATGAAGTTCCACGATTCGATCACCCGGTGAAAGAGTGTCGCCATTATTCATAGGTAGTGGTTTACCTTTATATTTGATCAAACGATAATGGAACATTGATTCATTACTTGAATGGATATCTTTCATTCTCATCACTTGGTGGAATATTTTCTCCCAAGTTAACCATAAGGAAACCATCACTCGTTTACCTAAAGATAAATTTTTCTTATTATTATGTTCTGTCACTTTGATCATATTTTCTATGTTTATCATTTTTATTTCTCTTAATTTTGCTTCTTCGAGAAATACTTCTAAAGCTATAAGCATTTTACTCGGTGCATCTACATCTGCGCCAAAAGTTCTGCCACAATCATGTAGTAATAATACTTCACCAGGATTGAGCTTCTTCATTAATCGCAATTCCAATATTTTTGCATTAATTTTTTTATTCCAATCACCAAATAGTGATGACCATAAAATAATATTAAGGCGCGATACATTACCGTAGTCAAATAGATTAACGATTCCCCACGGCGGTCGGTAGTAGATTGAACGTTGTCCAGTTACCTCTTCAATAATATCATTCGTCATGGCAATATGTTTCCGAACCGTCTTAGGTCCCATAAACCAATTCGTTTTATGTTCGTAATTATGAACACCTATCGTGTGACCTTCATCTCTCATCCTTCTCAATAGATCGGGATTTTGCTTTGCATGTACCCCTACGACAAAGAAGGTCGCTTTTGCGTCATATCTTAGCAATAAGTCTAGTAACTGTTCAGTATAGATAGGATCAGGTCCATCATCAAATGTTAGTGCAATCTCATGATTTGCTTTTCCCTTTTTAAATACTTGATATCCAAATACTCTACTTAAAATCCCAGGAATAAATGCGTAGAAGGTCATGAAATAAAATCCTAAAGTTAATATAGTCTCCATGATTGTCTTCCTCACTAAAATAATGATATAGTCAATATATAATACATAATAAGTACCAGCACACTAACTTTTATTGTATCATAATTGTATTGATTTCTCACTAGCAAGATCAGTAAGAAAATTTGTAAAGCATACATAATTTACTTGCTATATTAAGTTTCGAGAGGATGATTACTACTTGTTATCTTTCTACAAAAAATATTGGAGAACGGTTTTTGATATTGCCCTTATCGTTGTTACAGTCCTTCTTATCATGTGGTTATTTAGTATTGTGTACAATATTGCGAAACCAATTTTCTACTCCTTTGTTATTTTTATTTGTATTGAACCGCTCGCGAAACGTTTACACAAACTAGGTTTGAAAAAGAGTTTAGCGTCTGCCATTTCAGCGGTCCTATTCGTTCTTGTTGTTCTTGGATTAATTGGCGCACTCATTATTATTGCAACCATTCAAGGTATTGAATTAGTAAATTTACTCCCTCAATATCAAGAACAGTTCACTGCTGAGGTTAATAAGTGGCTACACTATTTCCAATTGAAGATGAATCAATTACCAGTCGACTTCAGTTTAACTGACCAACTAACAGATACATTAGCGCAAGCTTCTACAACAATACAAGGTTGGTTAGTAAATGGATTTACTTTTGTTATCGGTTCGATCACTTCGTTCACATCATTCGTAGTAAATGCAGCAATCGGTCTAATCTTAGCTTACTTCTTAAGTATTGAAATTGTGGATTGGAAAAAATTAGCTACTAATAAGACGCCTAATACATTCAAAACTGCCTTTTTCTTTTTAAGAGATAACGTATTAAAAGGGATTTGGATCTACATTAAGGCGCAAAGTAAATTAATAAGCATTACCTTTGTTGTTATCCTTATATCTTTATTATTATTAGGTGTTAAACATGCTTTCGTTATTTCATTAGTTGCAGCCATATTTGACGTATTACCTTTACTTGGTGTAAGTACAATCTTCATTCCATGGATTACATATTTGTTTGTAGTTGGTGATTATGACTTAGCTATTTGGATTACAGTATTATGGCTTGTAGTCGTACTTGCTAGACAAATGCTTGAACCGAAAATTACTGGTGATTCCTTAGGCGTTTCAGCATATACAATGTTAGCATTCATGATGATATCCTTATCATTATTTGGTGTAGCTGGATTAATTCTATCACCAATTCTACTTATTCTTATTAAAGCACTAATAGACCAGGGATACTTTGCAAAATGGATTAGAAAACCGATTGGGGAGTATGACAAACCAGATCTAAGCGTTGAAAAAGCAGAAGAAGATTAAATCGTATTGTAACTAAACATAGAGGCAGTATCAAAAGTCATCGCTAACAATGATCTTTGATACTGCCTCTTCTTTATATCTTCTTCATCTACTCTTTCACTGCTGTTTGTGCTCTGCTACTATATCCATAATCCCTCTGAATATTTGGGTAGCTTGATTTCTCTTTCCGCTTGTTTGCTCTTGTACGAGTACCGAGAGTGCGTATTGGGGCTTCTCTGTCGGTCCATATCCAATAAACCATTGATCATTGTGTCCTGTTTGTTTACCGCTTAATTGTGCCGTACCAGACTTACCAGCTACATGCCATCTACCTTCATTAATGGATTTACCTGTTCCTTGCTGAACAACTAATTGCATATATTTTAAGATTTTTCCTGCTGTAGCTGGATGAATATTAAATTTATTCTCATGACCAAGATGTACCGGCAACTGTGCTAATACTTGACCATCAGCATAATTTATTTGAGATACAATTCTATTCTCATACTGTCTTCCACGATTAAGTAAAGTCACAACCATATTGGCTGCTTGCAGCGGTGTTAGATGAACATCACGTTGACCAATACTTGATTGTGCAATAACCCCTCCATCCTTCGTGTTCAAATCATGGAATACAAGACCATTCTCTTCCTCTGCTAATAATCGAATAGGCGATGTAATTGGTGCTTTCGCTTCATCTTGATGCCATCCTACTTTTTGAACTACACCAAGTGCATTCGCTATTTCATACAATTGATTTGCTGTAAGACGCTCTGATAATGTTGCAAATACAACATTACATGAGTTAGCGAAAGCTTCTTCCAATGTTTGATCGCCATGTCCGCCTTCTTTCCAGCACGATAGACCATATCTACCATATTCACCATTGCAATAAAAATGTTCGTCTTCTTCTACGACCCCATACTCCAACGCTGCTGCTGCCGTCACAATTTTATATATTGATCCTGGTGTATAGGCAGTAAGTGCGTGGTTTCTAAGCACACTGTCGTTTCCTTCGCTTAATTGCCCAGGTAATAATTGAGGCCTAGATACCATGGCTTTCACATCACCATTGGTAACATCTAATAATACGATGGCGCCTTCTATTACCTTCTGCTCATCTAAGTATCGTTCTATCTTATTTTGAAGATCAAGATCAATTGTAGTAATAATGGTAAGTGGATAATAGGGATTACTCGATTCGATTCGTCTCATGCCTATACCTGATAACAAATCATACCTTCCATCTAATGTGTATGATAGATAAGATGGTCCTAGTCCATGTAGGTATCGATCAAGAGAATATTCTAAACCTAATATTCCTACTTTACTGTTCCTACTCCAATTATTTAGCTGTTTTATCTCAGAGCTATAAACTTTATCTGTCCATTCAGGATACTCAGCAACGGCCCCAATAAAATGCTTCTGCTCATATTGCTCTGGATAACGATCACGATATGAGACAACTTCCAGACCATATAAATGTAACGCTTGTATGTCATGGACTTGTTGCTCGGTTAGTCTGATCGGTACTTTGGACTTATCTTCTAAGAAAGCAGCACTGTCTAATACTCGTACAAAATCTTGAAGTTGTTCTGGAGATTTATCCAAAATTGTAGCAAGTTTATTAAAACGTACCCCGTCAATTTCTTTCCATGCATGAACCGGAAAAAAAGCAACCGTATCATATTTTTCACTTGTAATCGCAAATCCATGTTCATCTACAAAATGACCTCTACCATCATCGACCATCAATTTCTTCATTCGTTGGTTAACCGCACCTTGCCGCCAATCATAGTACTTATATTTACTCCCATGTTGCTGAAATATTGTTGTTGTCGGAATTATTTGTAAGTAGATCAGTCGACATGTATATAGAAACATAACACTGGTAAATACGATTGCTATCCAGATAGCTCTTCGCTGCATTGTTGTCTCTCCAAATTCATCATATTACTTTCTAGTATGACTACTTCCTAAGTAAAATAAACGAGATCAGCATTCATAGAAAACAAAAAAAGAGCTACCGTTGAGAATAACACAACGGTAGCTCTTCGAATTGATTAAATTTTGAATTTAGAAAGCGAATCTTTCAAACCAGTAGAAACGGTTTGAAGTTTGCCTGACAAATCAACAAGATTTTGACTAATATTTAATTGTTCTGTACTTAGAGAAGCTACTTCCTCAGAAGTTGCAGAAGATTGTTGCGCTACTGCACTAACATTATTCATAGAATCACTTAAGATTTCTTGTGATTTATTTAATTCAACAAAAGCATCCGTTACTTGATTCATACTTTGCTTAAATGTTTCCATTTGAGCTTGAACGGTTAAGAATAATTGATTTGCCTCTTTGACAGAGCCAATTTGCTCTTGGAACAATGGATATGCCTCAGATAGTACAGCTACCGTCTCATCAATCTCATCAGTAATTGTACGTGTTATTTGGGCTACAACCTCAATAGAATTTTTAGATTGATCGGCAAGTTGTCTAATTTCATCTGCTACAACCATAAAGCCTTTTCCAGCAGCACCTGCACGGGCAGCTTCAATCGTTGCGTTTAATGACAAAATGTTTGTTTGCTTCGTTACTGCATTCAATACATCAAGAATTTTCACAATTGATGTAGTACTTACTTTCAACGCATTAACTTTATCAACCATCGCACGAGTCATTTGTTCAGTAGTACCTGTCTTATCGATTAAGACGCCCATATAACTAATACCTTGAAGACTGGCATGTTCAACTTCATTGGCAGAAATAGTCATTTGTACGTTGTATTCATTTACTTGCTTCATTTGATCATTTAGCGTATTCGTATGATCTGTACCTTTTTCAGCTTCCATAGCAAGACTTGAAGCTCCACCTGCTATCTCGTCAGTAGCAACTGCAATTTCCTTCGCTGCTATTGAAGTTTTTTCCGAAGCAGCCGTTAATTCCGCAGCAGTTTTCAATACTTCAGCAGCAGAATTCGTTGTTTGTGTAGCTAGAATTGCGATTTGTTCCATCATCTCATTGAAGTTATTGGATAGCAATCCTATTTCATCGTTACGCTTCTTAAGAGATGAACGAACTGTTAAATCTCCCTTGGCACCTTTTTGCATTAATTCTGTTACATAGTTCAGCGGTCTTCCTATCATTCGAATTACAAGAATACCGATTGCTATTGCTATTAATCCAGCAATGATTGAAGTAATAATTGTTATATTTCGTATTGGAGCAGCTTGTTCAATAAGATTCTCAGTTGGTATTGCTGCAACTACTTTCCAATCATTATTACTTGATATATTTTCATATATCGCTAAATATTTTTCGTTATTTGCACCAGTAACCGTTAAACTATCTGAAGTTTTAACTTCTTCTCCTGCTTCTGCTTCTGGAATCTCAATATTAGGCGTTTGACCATACTTTATGACATTAGGTGCCAAAACATAGTCATTTTTACTGTTTAATATGACGATCTCACTACCACTACCCAAATCCACTTTCTTTGCTACTTCAAAGAAACTATCCACATCTAATTCTATTACTAGTATAAAAGACAAGTCTGGATAATTCATATTACGGACTAAACGAGCAAGTCCAACGGATGAGTAAGGTGTAGACTGACTAATACCATCTGCTTGGGGCTCAATCCAATGTATCGAACCATTTTCCACTTCGGTTGCTTTATACCATTCCGTATTTCGATACATTTCTGCAGTTTTTTTGTTACTATTAGTCTCTACAGATTGGCCTGCAGAAATTGGTTCTATTCTGTCGCTAATCGGAATAACTGTTATGTTTTTAATGGTTTGGTTGGTTACCGTAAAGGTAGAAAACTTTTCAGTTATCATTTGAGTCGTTCTAATTTGCTCGTATGTACTTTCTGTTGTTTGTAATGTATTCATATTTTCAAGCAATACACTATCAAACATAAGTTGGAACGAAATATCAGCATAACTTTTCAATACAGTATCTAGACTATTACTAACCTGTTTAATCGTCTGTACACTTGCACTGGACACATTGCTTTCAATTAATCCTTTTGATTTTTGATAAGAGATTGTTCCAACTGTTACAACACAAATAACTATGCTAATAAAAATAAGAACAAATAATTGTATTCCAATACTATTCAATATACCAATTTTCTCTTTACTCTTAACATCTTGCATTTTACTTTTTGCAGACTTCCCTAAAATTTCTAGACTTTTTTTCAAAGAATTAGCTTTTTTGTTAGTATCCTGCTCATTAACAGTACTATCTTTTTTAAGAAAATTCTTCATGCTGACTAGCACCACCTTATTTTTTTATAAAGCATTATTAATTTTTTTTAATACATAACAACTATTTTACCATTTAGAATCTACTAATTCTATACATATATTTGAATTTTGCTAAAGCAGGTAAAAAGTAGTAATAAATATACTTACAATCAACAAAAATAGTATTAATGAACTATTATTTTTAAAAAAACAAAAAACTGTAAAAGATACCGTATTTACGTTATCCTTTACAGTTTTCACTTTAACATTATTCGACCTTAAACTGAGCTAAAGAATCTTTCAGTTTAGTAGAAACTTCATTAAGTTCGGAAGATAATGTTACTAGATTATCACTAATACTTAATTGCTCATTACTTAAACTTGCAACTTCTTCTGAAGTCGCAGAGGACTCCTCTGCAACTGCGCTTACATTCGTCATTGCTTCATTTAAGATACTTTGTGATGCTTCAAGCTTATTAACCGATTGTGTTACATCTTCAAGTCGACTGATAAGATGATTCATCTGTGCTTGTACACTTACAAAAATACTATTCGCTTCTTTGACCGAGTTAATCTGCTCTTGGAACATTGGATATGCTTTAGACAATACATCAACTGTCTCCACAATTTCGGATTGAATTCGATCAGTAATTTGTGCAACGACATCAATGGATTGAGTTGATTGATCCGCAAGCCCACGAATTTCATTAGCTACCACCATAAATCCACGCCCTGCTGTACCAGCTCTCGCAGCCTCAATTGTTGCATTCAATGAAAGTATATTCGTTTGTTTGGTTACTGCATTAAGTACATCTAATATTTGCACAATTGAACGTGTACTGTCTTTCAAAGAATCGACCTTTTCTACCATTTCGCGAGTCATTTCTTCGGTCATTCCAGTCTTCTCTATTAATTCGGCCATATAGGCAGTCCCTTTGCCACTCGCACTTTCCACATCGTATGCAGATTGTACCATTTCTTGATTGGCACTTAGTACTTGTCTCATCTGGTCATTAATCATTATGGTCAGATCATTACCTCGCTCTGCTTCAACAGCGAGACTTGTTGAGCCGTTAGCAATTTCTTCTGTAGCTACAGCGATCTCTTTAGCAGAGATTGCTGTTTTGTTAGATGCATTCGTTAAAGTCTTTGCTGTTACCATTACTGCGTCAGCAGAATTCTTAGTTTGTGTTGCTAACGATGTAATCTGTATCATCATAGTATCAAAGCTTTTGCTTAACTGACCAATTTCATCTTTACGTTTGTTATTTCTTGAACGAACGGTTAAATCTCCTTTAGCACCTTCATTCATAAGATCTCGTAGCTGAACAAGAGGTCTGCTTATCGTTAGTATTACAATTATTGAGATAAGGATCGCTATAATTGCAGCTGCTATTGATACAGAAATCGTCAACTGACGAATAACAACTGCATCTTTTACTAGTTCATTAACAGGAATTTGTCCTGTTAAGTACCAATCTGAAAAACCTAATTTCTTATGTATTAGTAATATTTCTCCTAGACCATCAACTGTTTCACGAGTACTCTTCTCATCTTTTGCAATATCTAAATGGAATGGAGCAACGCTTGCAACAAGCTTAGGATCAGAATTAGTTATATACTCGGAGTTACTATTTACAATTGATATTCCACTTTCAGCACCCAATATCACATTGTTAATTTGTTCTTGTATCCCTTTTGTCGAAACATCTATTAATAAAATATAGTATGCATTGTTTATCGTTGTTTGATTAATAACTCTTGCTGCACCAAAACTAGGAGTGGTTGCCGCATGCGTTAATGCCTCTTGGCGAGATGGTAACCAAACTGTCTTTCCATCTGCATCGATAACTTCTTGAACCCATTGCTCTTTCGCTATCGTTTCTATTTTAGAATTTTGAGAGCTTCCCGCAGTAACAATACTAAGTTTACTATCAAGTGGAATTAGAGTTATACCTGTAATATTATCATTACTAAGAATTACACTTTGTAGCTTTGTTGTTAATACTTTAACCGCTTCAAATTTTGAAAACTCATCCACACTCGAAGCTGCGACCTCTATATTCTTTTGAACATCGCTATCCACTAGAATTTGTAATGTTACATCTTCGTAAGTTTTTATTATATTATCGATGTTAGCTCCAAGCTGATTAACGATTTGTTGACTAGACTCCGATGCTTTACCTTCAATAATGCCTTTAGATTGATTATAAGCTAGAATTCCCATCGTAATAACGCAGGCAAGAATTCCTCCCATAATGTAAAGAAACAACTTAATACCTACAGATTGAAGCGGATTTGTTGTCTGCTTGGAGACAATTTTAGTTTTCCCTTTTTCTTTCTTAATTTCTTCTTCTTTAGCATTTTTCATCTTACTACCCCGCCCTTCAACCTCATTGTAAAAGCGCTTTCATGTAGTGCGATATCTCTTCTAATAATTTTATGTATACTAATTCCTATTATTTTCTATCTGCTATTGATTGTCAATCATTAATATGAAAAAGACCCCCAATTATACAAAATAAAGGGAGTCTTGTCGTATTATCCGTTTTATTAGCGTATCTTTTTACGCATCATGTCCATCGGCTCCACTGGTTTCAACGTACGAATACGAATTTTTTGTAGTGGATGGCGAGCAACATCTAGCTTGTTTCCTTCGAGATCAGTAATTTCAGTAACAGTTTGCTTGAAGAAACGACCTTTTGGCCCAACAAACTCTACTTCTTGACCCACTTTAAAATGGTTGCGTTGTTCAATAATCGCGAACTGTGTTGTAGCATCATAGTCATGGACCACGGCAGCAAAGTCATATGGTGTTACTTTATCTTCAGGAGTGTAAATATGGTCCTCAGCTCCTGGAACATCTAGGAAGAAACCTGTATTAAGCGGACGATTAGCCGCTTTGTGAATTTCCTCTATCCATTCTTGCTTAACCTCATAATTCTCTGGATCAGCCATATAAGCATCAATTGCCAAGCGATAAGCATTAACTACTGTTGCAACATAATGAATACTTTTCATACGTCCTTCAATTTTAAAGCTATCTATTCCGACATCGATAAGATCAGGAATATATTCTAACATCCCTAAGTCTTTCGAACCCATTGTGAAAGGATCTTCTTCTCCTTCATTAACCGGTGCCCCTTCTAGAAATAAATCATATTTCCAGCGGCATGATTGACAGCAACCACCACGATTTGAATCTCGGTCAGTAAAGTGATTAGATAGCACACAACGACCTGAGAACGACGAACACATCGCCCCATGTATAAACGCTTCTATTTCAACATCTACGTTTTTCTTAATTTGTTCTATTTCTTCAAAACTTGTCTCCCTAGCTAACACAACTCGAGGAAGACCTTCATCTTTCCAGAATTGAACGGTTTTCCAGTTCAGTACCGATTGCTGTGTGCTCAAATGAACTTCCATTTTTGGAGCAACACGTTGTGCTGTTTCAACAATAATAGGATCAGCAGCAATGATCGCTGCAATCCCTGCTTCTTCAAGGTTACGTAAATATTGTTCAATGCCCTCTACATCTTCGTTATGAGCATAAATGTTAGTTGCAACAAATACTTTAGCTCCATATCGTGCAGCAAATTCTACGCCTTCCTTCATCTCTTCGAAAGTGAAGTTATCAGCATTAGAACGTAAGCCGTAGGACTGACCTCCAATATATACCGCATCTGCTCCATAATGCACAGCAAATTTCAATTTTTCTAAGTTACCCGCTGGTGCTAATAGCTCTGGTCGCTCTAAGCGATTACGCTCGCCATAATAGCGTCGTTGATGTTTTGTAGTTGTAGTCATGTGATGCACCTCCTAAAACTT
This sequence comes from Candidatus Pristimantibacillus lignocellulolyticus, assembly GCA_023639215.1. Taxonomy (NCBI): domain Bacteria; kingdom Bacillati; phylum Bacillota; class Bacilli; order Caryophanales; family Paenibacillaceae; genus Pristimantibacillus (SeqCode); species Pristimantibacillus lignocellulolyticus (SeqCode). Next base: position 3,314,587 of record CP097899.1, on the reverse strand, counting down.
TTCAATAAGGTAGTTCAAAAAGCGGGCTTTGATAACGATGATTGGCTTCGTCGTTTATTCGACATCGAATATGAAGCGAACTTGGGAGGTCCGGTACGCGTGTACCAATTACGTACACTTGCGTTTCCTCCCTCCTCAAGTAGCGCCTCATCTTCTCGGTTCTGATAGCCCGCTTTTTGAACTTTTATTTGAAGCGGTAGTTCAGAAAGCGGACTTTGATATCGATGATTGGCTTCGTCGTTTATTCGACATCGAATATGAAGCGAACTTGGTAAGTCCGGGCCGCGTGTACCCATAACGTACACTTGCGCTTCCTCCTTCCTCAAGTAGCACGCCATCTTCTCGGTTCTTAAAGCTCGCTTTTTGAACCTTCATTAATATCAAAAACTTTTAATATACTTGCTCTTTGAAGAAGAAACCGTAACTTAATTCGCGTAATGGATCTTGAATCTCTCTAATAGAATCCATCAATTGCTCATCAAATTCATAATTTTCAGGATCAGCTAAATATTGGTCGATAGCCGTTCGATATGCCTTAACAATCGCAACGTTATATTCCGTAGATTTTAAAATACCTTCAATTTTAAAACTATCTACTTTACAATCTAGTAATTCATGCAAATTTTCTATCATACAAATATCGTCAGAACTCATAATATGAGTTCCATATTCATCTTCAAAAATCGGATATCGTTCATCTGGTCGATCGTCTTCCATTAGATATAAGCCCGCAGCTTTTTGAATATTCGCATGTCTTTCTTGCTCACCATGATATTCAGTATAACTTTGAATAAGAGATCTTTTGGAATGATATATCGCCGTCATACCATGGACCTGAACTTGAATTGGTAGTACACTTTTCTCTTTTGTATCTACTACTTGCTCCATATTCAGTTCGCGCGCCAATACATAACGTGATGTACCACGGCGAGCCCAATACTCAGCTGTCGCATAGTTCGTAGAAGTCATCTCCGCATTCCAATGAAGACTTACAGTAGGTGCGTACTCCTTAGCTGCTACAAGTACAGCTGGATCTCCATAGACGATTGCATCAACTTCATACTCTGCCAATGCCGTTAAATAAGCTGGTAACAATTCTACCGTTGCATTATCAATTAGGTTATTCATTGATACGTACAGCTTACCATTTCTTGCATGCGCTATTGAAACAGCCTCTTTAATCATTTCTAGATCAAATTGGCCTGCTAATCTACTACCAAACTTCGCTTCGCCTACTACTATTGCTGTAGCTCCGGCATCTAACAATTGTGTACATTCATCTAAATTAGCAGCAGTACACAACAATTCTGGATTATAAGACATTGACGCTCACCTCACCAAAGTAAACGGCTCATTACTGAGCCGTCTCCTTACTTTTATCAATATTTCTTAGATGTTGATTATAAGTCTCAGCAAATAAATGTGTCTGTGTTCCATCTTTTTTCGTTACATAATAATAGAATTTATGCTCTTCTGGATATAATGCTGCCTTAATAGATTCTAAACTTGGCGTAGCTATCGGTCCAGGAGGTATTCCATCAATAACATAAGTGTTATAAGGACTATCTAACTTCGTATCTTCTATTGATAATAATTCCTTTTGTTCCCCTAAAGCATATTGAATTGTTGCATCAATTTGTAAACGCATTGGTTCCTTCAAACGATTATAGATAACGCCAGCAACAGTAGCACGTTCACTGTCAACAACGACTTCACGCTCAATTAATGAAGCTATCGTTAATAACTCATGCATGGATAGTCCTAACTTCTCTAACTCTTCCGGCCAATCTTCTGGTAAAGTAGCAAGCTTACGATCCTGCTCTTTCAGCATACGCATAATGATGTCCTCTTCCGTACTACCTTTTACGACTTCGTACGTATCAGGGAAAAGATAACCTTCCAAGCGATTAATTAACTCCGTCGTTTCCTGTGGGACGTTAAGCACATTTTCTGCACCTGACCAACTATGAGACTCCTTCGTTAACGAAATGAACTTATCTTTATCTACAAGTCCTTCAGTTGAAAGCTTGTCCGCCATTTGGGCAATCGTGAATCCTTCTGGAATGGTAAATGTAACCGTTTCTTGTGCAATCACATCACCGGCATTTAATTTTGCAATGACTTCTGCCTTGTCCATACCAGGTGCTAATTCATACTTCCCAGCTTTGAAGTTATCACCTTCGTCTTTCAACACTAGGTAATATCCAAATATAAAACCATTTTTAATGATGCCATTCTCTTCGAGAACCTTTGCTACACTATTAGCAGAACTTCCTTTTGGAATCGTCACTTCAATGGCAGATCCCGATTTTGTCGGTTCAAGTTGACTCCACAAATAGAATAGTCCACTGGCAGCAACAAGCACCATAAAGAAAAGCAATCCGAAAAATACCCAGAATGAAACAACCCACTTCTTGGGTTTAATACGTTTCCTCTTTGGCTGCTTTTTCTTTTCTTCTGTAGACTTTTCTTCTATAGATTTTTCTTCATTTTCCAAGAGCTTAGCACCTCATTATCTATCCGTTCTTCGGACATTATGATTATCTTTGAATGTACTCGTCAAAAAGAGCGGTGATATGCCGCTCTCTTTGTATAAGTATTTTCAATTAAGGTCTCTCATCACTAACAAATTGTAGATCATCATAAGCTTCTGAAATGGCTTCCCATTCCTCTTCATCTACGATGCTCTCTAGTTCAACCTCATCGTTTTGTTTGTACACTCGAAGAAATTCCACTTCGTCTTCAGCCTTCATCGCTTCAGTTTGTAGGACAACATATGTAATGTCTCCCCAAACAAATTCTTGTGTAATAAAGAAAGCTTCAACACTTCCATCATCAGTAACAAGTTCGATTTCTTGACCAAAATGTTCTTTAAGTGTGTCTTGAATGATTGGAGCAGTATTAGGTTGTTGAAAAGCCATTACAATTATTCCTCCAACTCGCCAAGCAATGTATTGAATGTTTCTTCGACAATTGCCCACTCTTCTTCATCATCAATCGTAAATAATTGAAGATCATCGCCTTCTTCTTCATAACGGAAAGCATAGACTTCGTCTTCTTCCTCATTTTCAGAAATAAGAGGAACAACCATCATATATTTTTTATCGGAATCATCTACTTCAAATTTCATAATGACTTCAAATTCTTCCTCGTTGCCATCTTCGTCTGGAATGTAGATAATTTCTGGTTCTTCATAGTTTTGCTCGTTATTAGCCATTTTTACCCTCACCTTTTCATTTAGAATCAAGATAATTTTGCAAAATAAGTGTAGCTGCCATCTTATCTATCACTTGTTTGCGCTTCTTTAGACTGATCTCAGCTTCTTTTAACGTTCGTTCCGCAGCTACTGTGGTCAATCTTTCATCCCAAAGGTGAACAGGTAATCCAAGCTTCTCCCCAATTTGCTGGGCAAATGCCTTACAAATCTCACCGCGTGGACCGATCGTACCGTTCATGTTCTTTGGAAGGCCAACCACGACCTCAGAAACCTCATTTTCAAGTGCAATTTCCACAAGTCTGTCGAGCTCTCCACCGTCTCGTCTTGTCTCAACTACGGTTAGTCCTTGTGCCGTCCATCGAAATGCATCGCTTATTGCAACACCAATGCGACGATCACCATAATCCAAACCCATGACTCTCATATTTGTTCGGCCCCTCAATTACTCTTTCTTATGCAAGAGATAAAAGCGAACTAACTCTTCAATAAGCTCATCACGCTCTTTCTTGCCGATCATACTTCTAGCATTATTATGACGCGGGATGTAAGCGGGGTCTCCTGACAACAAATAGCCGACGATCTGGTTAATCGGATTATAGTCTTTCTCAAGTAAGGCATCATAAACCTTAAGCAGAACATCTTCTGAGGAATCATCACCCTCAATTTTCACGTTAAACTTCATCGTCTGATCCATTGAACTCATCAGCAACACCCCCTAATACGTATGCCATACGGTATGGCTTAGTTCTACTATATCACATTTGCTTGACTAACAACTAGTTCCTGTGCAAGTTTCAATGCATCATCAAGTTTTTCTACTTCTTTACCGCCAGCTTGCGCCATGTCTGGACGACCTCCGCCGTTACCACCACATAGCTGAGCTGCTTCTTTAATAATTTTACCAGCATGGAATCCTTTTTTCACAAGATCTTGCGAAACTGCTGCTGCCAAATTAACTTTATCATCTGCTGCTGCACCTAGAACGATGACACTTGTAGGAAGTTTTGTTTTCAACTCATCTACAATACTACGTAAAGCTTCCATATTGGATGCATTTACTTTTGCAGTTAGAATAGAAACCTCTCCTACTTTAACAACGGCATCTAGTAATGAACCAGCTTCGATATGACTTAATTTGTTTTGTAGTGATTCATTATCACGCATTAATTCTTTCACTTGACCGTTCAAAGCATCAATACGTTTAGGTACATCTGCTACGTTAGTTTTCAATTGTGTTGCTGCTTGTTTCAATAAATCAAGTTGAGATTCATAGTAAAGATAAGCTTGTTTTCCCGTTACGGCTTCAATACGACGTACACCAGAACCAATACCACTTTCGCTTAATAATTTGAACAATCCGATTTCAGAAGTGTTGTTAACATGACAACCACCGCAAAGTTCAATTGAGTATTGGCCGACTTGTACGACACGCACAACATCCCCATATTTCTCACCGAACAATGCCATAGCACCCATTGCTTTCGCTTCATCAATTTTCTTTTGCTGGATAACTACTGGAGTACCAAGCCAAATTTGCTCATTTACTCTTCTTTCAATATCTACGAGCTCTTCAGCTGTAATAGAACCGAAATGAGAGAAGTCAAAGCGCAAACGTTCACCTTCTACTAAAGAACCTGCTTGATTAACATGATCACCTAGTACTTCTTTCAAAGCTTTGTGTAGTAAATGTGTAGCCGTATGGTTTTTGACAACATCTTCACGAACAGTTTTGTTCACTTGTGCTGTTACTTCCGCATTAACTTTCGCTACACCTTCTACGACTACTGCATGATGAAGTGTTTGACCGTGAGGTGCTTTTGTAACGTTTTCGACTTCGATTACAAAACCTTCGCCAGTAATTGTACCTCTATCACCAATTTGACCACCGCTCTCTGCATAGAATGGAGTCGTATCAAGTAATAGTAATACTTGTGTACCAGCACCCGCTTCTTCAAGCAGTTGATCTTCTGTTACAAGTGCTGTAATAGTGGATTTTACTACCAATTCAGTATAGCCAACAAATTGACTTTTAATCGTAAGATCAGCAAGCGGACCACCTTGAACTTTCATTGATCCTGTATCTTGACGTGCAGAACGAGCACGTTCACGTTGTGCTTCCATTGCAGCATCGAAACCTTCACGATCTACAGTCATTCCTTGCTCCATAGCAAAATCTTCTGTTAAGTCAAATGGGAAACCATACGTGTCATACAATTTGAAAGCATCATCACCATTAATGACAGTGATGTTACTTGCTATTGCTTGATCAACGAGATTAGATAGCAATACTAGACCGTCAGATAATGTCTCATGGAAACGCTCTTCCTCTGTACGAATCACTTTTTCAATAAATTCACGTTTTTCCACTACTTCTGGGTAATAAACGCCCATTACATCACCAACGATGCCAGTAAGACCATATAGGAATGGCTTGTCTACACCTAGTGCTTTACCGTAACGTACAGCACGACGAAGCAAACGGCGGATGATGTAACCACGGCCTTCATTAGAAGGCATAACACCATCACCTACTGCAAATACAACAGTACGAACATGGTCAGCGATAACTTTCAATGCAACATCTTGATCTTCTGACACTTTGTAAGTCACACCTGCAATTTCACATGTGCGATTAATGATTGGCATAAATAGATCTGTATCAAAGTTTGATTCTGCATCTTGTAGAATTGATGTAATACGTTCTAGACCAGCACCAGTATCGATGTTTTTATTCGGAAGAGGTGTGTAGCTACCGTCTTTATTATGATTGAATTGTGAGAATACAAGATTCCATACTTCTAAGAAACGCTCGTTCTCTCCACCTGGCCAACATTCTGGATCATTAATATCTCCGTATTTGTCGCCACGATCATAGAATATTTCTGTACATGGACCACAAGGACCTTCACCGATGTCCCAGAAGTTTTCTTCTAACTTATAAATGCGCTCTGCTGGCAATCCGATTTTCTCGTTCCAGTAACGATACGCTTCCTCATCCTCTGGATATACCGTAACAGAAAGACGCTCAGGATCGAATCCAATCCACTTCTTATCCGTTAAGAACTCCCATGCCCAAGTAATAACTTCTTCTTTGAAATAATCGCCAATCGAGAAGTTACCAAGCATTTCGAAAAATGTATGGTGACGACGAGTTTTACCAACGTTCTCAATATCATTAGTACGAATACATTTTTGAGAGTTAGTAATACGTGGATTTGCTGGAATCTCACGACCATCGAAATATGATTTCAATGGAGCCATACCTGCATTAATCCATAATAGAGATGGATCGTTATGTGGAACTAGAGAAGCACTTGGTTCAACAGCATGTCCTTTACTTTCAAAAAAAGCTAACCATTTAGCGCGAATTTCACTTGCTTTCATTTTATGGCCTCCCAAAACTTTTCATATTTTACTCGACATACTTCTCTGCAATGAAAAGTTACATCGAAAGCTTAACCTATTTTTCGTAACTGAAAGTTAATACGACTATGTAACGAAAAATTGCAACGTAAGCATAATCTAACTTTTCATATTTTACTCGACATACTTCTCTATAATGAAAAGTTACATCGAAAGCTTAACCTATGTTTCTCAACACACTGTAAATTACATCCAATTTTTTTGTAAATGAAAACAAAAAAAGTCCCTGTTAGAACAGGGACGAATGTTATTTCGCGGTACCACCCTGGTTATTGTGAGATTAGCATCACAATCGCCTTCAAGGACGATAACGGGTCCACCCGATGAGCTTCACTCACACTCAGAAAATAGCTTTCTGTTATCCTTCATTAGAAGCGTTCTTCCAACCAATTCATTACGAATAGGAACGCTATCTCTGGCCAATGGGCTATAACATACTTGTTTTCGTCGTAGATTTGTTGATTTTGCTTGTTAATAAGTAAGCTTTTTGAACGACTCTTCTAATGAAGGTTCAAAAAGCGGTTCTTCTCTGTACAAATTATAGCTAGTGGCTATACCCCTGTCAAATAATCTTTCTTCGAACATAGTAAGCAAACATATGTTGTACAATCACTTTACATGTAGCAAATATCGGTACAGCCAGAATCATTCCAATAATCCCTGCAACTTGACCACCTACAATGAGTGCAAAGATAATCAATAGCGGATGTAAATGTAATGTTCGCCCTACCACCTGTGGAGATATAATATTCCCCTCAAGGATTTGACAGATTGTATTAACGATAACAACTAGCAACATCATTTTCACAGAAACTGTTGATGCCATCAATAAGGCTGGTGCAGCTCCAATAAAAGGTCCGACATAAGGAATGACATTGGTTACTGCAACAATGCTCGCTAGTAATAATGCATATGGCATACCCACTAATAAGTAACCAACATATGCTAATGTTCCTACGATAACACAAACTAATAGTTGTCCTCGTATGTAACTGCCTAGCGCATCGTCAATATCCTTTAATAATCTTACAGTATTTTTACGATGAGACTTAGGTACATACTTAATTACCGCACGTTCAAACACATCAAAGTCCTTCAAAATATAAAACGCCAGAAAAGGCACAACAAAAACTACAAATAATGTTCCAACCATCTCACCAATATTATTAACAAAAGCAAGTAATGTTTCCGAGACACGACGCTCCATTAACACTAAAGATTTGTTGACACCTTCGCGTAAACTTTCTGGTAGCAGTGCATTATTATTAAAATCTGTCACTAAACCTTGAGCTCGCATGGAGAGTTCGGGTAAATGTTTGTTCAATTCCTGCATTTGATCGATAAACATAGGAATAAAATTTATTATGATTACCGTTAGTATTGTACAAAATACAGCATAAATTAATAATACCGCCATCGTTCGGGGAACTTTCCGCTCATGTAGCATTGTGACAATAGGATTAAGTATGTAAGAAATAATCATTGCAACGACAAAAGGTCCGAGAACAGCTTTTAAGAATGAAAAAATGGTCGCAAGAATCGGCTTTAGCAATAGCATAAAATAAATAACGACTAAAAGTAATATCGCATAAATTAAGATGACAAAAAATCTATTTTTTGTAAATCGCTCCATTCGACACACCACCTTCATTCAAACTATTCTTTGCCATTATATGTACAAGTATTCCTATTCAGCACAAAAAACAACAACTCTTGAGATTAAGTGTTGTTGTAATGAATCTCCTATATAACTTCGTACAAAAAAGAAGGTCATGCAGCGAATAAGAGAATGACCGTTTCACGGGTCGTTATTCTAAGCTACAGACCTTCTATAGTTGATACATGCACATATGTAACAGCATGTTAATTTAAGTGTATTTCAGGTTGTTCTGCTGATTGATCTTCAAAAAACAAATCATCCAAAGAACTTAATGTGCCATCTTCTTCAACTTGATACACTGACATTTTATCACCGTTGACAGCTAATTCAATATAGCATCCCCAGCAATAGAATTGGTGTGATCCGATTTTACCTATATCTTTCGAGTTACAGTTCGGACATCTCATAAATACTACTCCCTATCCTCTGACATTGGAAGCTGCGACTGGCTCCAATTCTGATTCACTAACAGCAGGAACGATTATCGCATCTTTACCAAGTAATACTTCATTAAGATCACTTGGTGTTCTGAGCCATCTTCGTCCTTCAATTAGATCCGAAACAAAACCATCTGTAAGCTCATAACCTACTATCTGTGTATCCTGAAATGGGTAAAAATATACATCGGACACTCGACCAAGTTGCGAACCCGTCACCGTTATGACAGGCATGTCCTTCAATTGGACATCTCCCATACAATAAGCTCGCTGTAGTAACTGTTTCTTACCTGTTACAACTTGTGACTCATCCGCGATAAAAACCGCATCTTCTCCACAAGTTAACACCGCGCTCCATTGTACTGTACGCACCTTAACAGCAAACCATTTTGCATATTCAAGCACTAGACCTTTCAACTTCCAATGCTCATCAAACCATGCATCCTTAACGACACCAACTTTTTTACCATTGTTGATCGTTAAGACAGGTAGTCCAATTAATTGCTGAAGCCTGATCATATTATGAGCTGCCTCCTAAAACTTTTCAAATTACTCTTAACAATATGAAAAGTTGCCTCGGTAGCATATTCTTAAGAGTTGATTCGTTTTACGATACTAGCAACTATTGTTGCAGCCTCTTCGATTTCCTCTATAGTATTGCCCATTCCAAAGCTAAATCTTACAGCACTATTTAATCGATCAGCACTTAGCCCCATTGCTTTCAACACATGTGAACGTTCTAACGATCCAGAAGTACAAGCCGAACCGCTTGAAACTGCAATTCCTGCCATATCCAAATTCATTAACATGCTTTCGGTATCAACACCAACAAAGCTTATGTTTACGATATGAGATAATCCATGATCAAGATCACTATTCACGATGATCGGATACTGTTCTAATTCTTGTTGTAACAGCTCTACCCATCTATTACGAAGATCCGTCACAAAAGGTTGCCATTTTTCGCGCTTGTTCACACAAATGTCAAGAGCTGTTGCAAAACCAACTATTCCGGCAAGATTTTCTGTTCCAGCTCTACGTTTTCGTTCTTGAGAGCCCCCCTGTTGTAACGCTTCAATAGGAGTTCCTGTCGCTATATATAAACCACCAATGCCTTGAGGACCATTTATTTTATGGGAGGAGAAACTCATGAGATCAATCGGTAATTGTTGAAGAGAATACGGGACACGTCCGAGTGTTTGAACAGCATCAACATGAAAAAGCGCACCTACTTGATGAACAAGTTCACCTATTTGCTCAATAGGCTGAATTGTGCCTACTTCGTTATTGCCATGCATAATGCTTACTAATGCAGTCTGTTCACTTAAAGCATCTTTTAGCTCAGTTAGATTCACATAACCTTGCTGGTCAACAGATATTATTGTTAAATCGAATCCTTCATGTTTAGCAAGCCATTCCATGGAATGTATTACAGCATGATGTTCAATAGCAGAAGTAATAAGATGTTTTCTACCCTTCAAAGCTTGTGCTCTTGCAGCGCCAATAATAGCCAAATTATCACTTTCAGTTCCGCCTGAAGTGAAAGTGAATTCATTCGATTTGCATCCAAGAATCGAAGCTATTTTGTCTCGGGATTGATTAAGGCTATGTTTAGCGTTTCTCCCAAAACGATGAATGCTTGAAGCATTTCCGGGACCTTGTTGCATTGTTGCAATCATTGCAGCAATAACATCTGGATCTAACGGAGTTGTTGCTGCATGATCAAAGTAATATGACTTCATATGCTTCCTTCACTCCTAAACTTTTTGTAGCTTCATGTAACATCTTTATCTATACACAAAAAGTCACTTCGAAAGCATACACTTATTAAATGTAGAACATATAGCTTTCGCTATTCTCTTTGTCCGGTTCTTCTGAATAATTAATTAGATGTTCCAATGTTGTAGAATCCATAACGTTTGCAATGCTGTCACGGATACGTAACCATAGATTGCGTTTTGCGGGATCATCTTCTTCAGTGAAGTCAACTGGAGATATCGGACCTTCAAGAACCCGAATAATGTCTCCCGTCGTAATATCTGAAGGTTCTTTGGATAACACATAACCGCCATAAGCCCCACGAATACTTTTTACGTAACCTGCATTACGCAAAGGTGCAATTAGTTGCTCTAAATAATGTTCTGATAAATTATTTTTCTCTGCGATACTTTTCAAGGAGATAGGTCCTTCTCCAAACTTCATAGCTAATTCCATCATTATCGTTAATCCATAGCGACCTTTAGTAGAAATTTTCATATTTCATTACACCTCATTTAATTCATTGTATTCCAATTATTCTTATATGGTATCATAACTATCTACAATCGTCTCCATTTTCACAATAGTTATTCATGAAAAAGTTTATTGAATATGTTACAATATGAAATGCTTGAATGAACAAGGTGGTGTAATTATGTCAAATCCTAATCAAAACACTAGAGTCGTTATCGGTATGTCAGGCGGCGTTGACTCTTCTGTTGCTGCATTATTATTGAAAGAGCAAGGCTATGAAGTAATCGGTATTTTCATGAAAAACTGGGATGATACAGATGAATTTGGACATTGTACAGCTGAAGAAGATGCTGAAGATGTTCGTCGTGTTTGCGACCAGATCGGCATTCCATATTATACAGTAAATTTTGAGAAACAATATTTCGATAAAGTTTTCTCATATTTCTTAGATGAATACAAACGCGGAAGAACGCCGAATCCTGATGTGATGTGTAATCGCGAAATCAAATTTGGTGATTTCTTGAAAAAGGCTGAAGAACTGAATGCAGATTTTCTTGCTACTGGTCATTATGCCCAAGTTGTACGAGATGCAAATGGTGTAACAAAGTTACTGCGTGGTATTGATTCCAATAAGGATCAAACTTACTTCCTAAATGCACTTAATCAAGAGCAACTTGCCAAAGCTATGTTTCCGATTGGTCATCTGCCAAAGCCTGAAGTTCGTAAAATCGCTGAAGCTGCAGGACTTTATACTGCAAAGAAAAAAGATAGTACTGGCGTTTGCTTCATCGGCGAACGTAATTTCAAACAATTTTTAAGTCAATACTTGCCTGCCAAACCTGGTGATATGATTGATATTTTGACTGGCGAGAAAAAAGGTCGTCACGATGGATTAATGTATTACACGTTAGGTCAACGACAAGGACTTGGTATTGGTGGAAATGGTAATGGCGAGCCATGGTTCGTTGCTGAAAAAGACTTAGAAAAAAATGTATTGTATGTCGTTCAAGGTGATACTCATCAAAGTTTATATTCCGAAAGCTTGTTAGCTACCAATATGAACTGGATTGTTGAAGATGGACAGCCGGAGACATTTGAATGTACTGCCAAATTCCGTTATCGTCAACCTGATCAACAAGTAACGGTGCAAAAGATGCCTAACGGTGAAGCTAAAATTACGTTTGCAAAGAATCAAAAAGCAATAACACCTGGACAAGCTGTTGTATTGTATGACGGCGATGTATGTCTTGGTGGCGGTACGATTGATAAAGTAAACAAGATTTAACTTAACAAATTAATACTTTATTCGTTCGAAAACACATTAAAGAAGCCTGTTTGAAGCTGAGAGTTTTATCTCATTCAAACGGGCTTCTTTCACATCCACGCTAAAGCTACATCTCCTCTTGATCCAACTATATTCATTATCATGACACGCTTACCGCGATATTCCTTCGCAATTTATAGTTGCTTGAATCCTTTTCACGCTAATAGATGTAATTCTAAGCTGGTCCATTTGTTCAATTGTAAAAATGTATTTTTCATCATCTCTTTTGTATACTACTGATTGACCGATATGTGGAGGAAATTGAATGTTCGCATACATGTAACCTCCGATCGAATCCATATCGTCTACTTCAAGTCCAATATTAAAATAACCGTTAACTTCTTCAACTAGTAACATTGCACTGAGCATATAATGATCCTGTTGGATTCGTACTATTTCATGCTCATCTTCATCAAATTCATCTTGTATATCACCAACAATTTCTTCCAATATATCTTCAAGTGTTGCCATACCCGAAGTTCCACCATATTCATCAATTAACAAAGCAATTTGAGTTTTTTTCTTTTGCATCATTGCTAATAAAGTAGAAATAGCAATCGTATCTGAAACTGTAATGATCGGTCTAATCCATTGCTGCCATTGATATTCCGTTGTTTTATGATCATATTTTGCAAGCAGATCCTTAATATGCACAAATCCGATAATGTCATCTTTATCTTGATTAACAATGGGATATCTAGTTCTCATATGAGTAATCGCTGTTTCTATATTAACTGATAATGACTTGTTCCACTCTAAACAAATCATATCCAGTCTTGGAGTCATCACCTCTCGAGCTGTTTTTTCACCAAAGTCGTATTTTGAGTTTCCTCCCATATTAGAAACATTCACGATATTAACATTATCCTCAAAGTTTGGATCAATAAACGTTAAGATATTTGAGCTATCTTCTGCATTAAGTTTCTTTTTTGGAAGCCACTTCCTATGAAGCATGTACAGCAGTAATACGACTAATACACTGCCTGCCATTGTTCCAATCCAGATCGCTGAACTGCTTTGTAATGAAGTCCCACTTGCCTCCAACTCTCTTACAATTAACAGTTGTAACTGAAGAAGGAGCATTCCTAGCCAAATAAGACAAAATATTGGCAAGTACTTGACGCTCCAAAAACTGACAATTGGTATAATGCGTGAAGCTACTTTTTCCGTTACATTCTCATTCTTTTTCTTTTCTTTCCATTCAGTAATCCAATTGTTATTAATGAATAAGCAACTACTATAAACAATGAAAAGTATACTCATTAGAAAAATCGTCCATCCTATTGACGCGGGATCCTCCAAGTAAGTTTATGCCATCTGGTAAAAATCAGATGACATACACCTCCCTTCATTATTTTCTAGAAGCTAACTTTCATGATAGATATTGCATATATATTCGCATGTAGCAAGTTTTTATTACTTCTTACTGAAAAATGATAAAGATTACTAGATTAGTACATTTTCTAACTTTTCTTAGTTACTTTATTATTTAATGTTCATAACTTGTTCTTACTCTTGAACGTCAATGCATAACTTTTCAGCTGTTCATTTGATATAATGCATATGAAATGTTTATTTTCATCTGCTTTCGATGCTACTTTTTATTACGAAGCAGCATTTAGAGTATATAAAAAGTTTTTTGTTTTGGCTTTCGATGCTACTTTTTATTACAAAGTAGCATTTCGAGAAGTATATAAAAAGTTTTAGGAGGATTTTATTTTGAAGAAGACTATTTGGTTACTATGTTTATTGCTACTATTGGTTCCAACGCAAGTATTTGCGCACTCTAAGGTGACTGAATCATCACCAGCAGCTGATGCAACAGTTGATTCAGCTCCAGAAAAAATTACGATTGCATTTAATACAACCATCGCAACAATGAGTACATTTAAACTGTTAAATGAAAACAACGAAGAACAAGTTGTTAATAATATTAGCGTTAACGAACATGAATTAACTGGTGATGTTACTGCTCCATTATCAAATGGAGTATACAAGGTGCAATACAACATCATTGGTGCGGATGGTCATGCCATTGATGGTAGCTATTCATTTACGGTAGCAGCTTCTGAAGCAACGCCGACTCCAACTGAAGAAGTTAATACTACACCTGAAGTAACTGTTGAACCAACAGTAGAACCTACGGTAGAACCGACAGCGACTCCTAGCGTGGACACAGAACAAAATTCAGATACAAAATCAGATACAAACAAAGTATGGCCGTTCATTATTATTGCAGTAATTATCGTTGCAGCGGTTGCGTTCGCAATGAAAAAACGCAAATAATATGGCATATATTTCCGAGAGTGTATTATATATTTGCTTCTCGTTAGTTATAGGCTACTTTATATTACAGTTAGTTCCTGCAGCTCATAAGCCAACCATTGTATTTTCTCAATGGTTGGTATTATTGTGCGTGATCATTATTCCAGTTATGTCATATGTACCTTTGCATTTAATTGTGCTGGAATATGCGGATGCATTTCAATTAGGTTATATCCCTATGATTCGTAGCATTCTACTCGACCTACCAGTTGGTGAAGCATGGTTATGGACACTATTAGGTTCGATTGGACTTGCGATCATGGTTGGTATTCCAGCCTTCGCTAAAGATAGACATATGCCGAAAGTCGGCCTTTTACTTACATTATTACTTTCAGTCTGGTTCGGATTTGCTAGTCATGCATCTTCATTAAGCTCATTCCGCGGACTTGTCGTACATACTGGTCATTTTACATCTGTTACTGTTTGGTTGGGTATTTTATTTATCGTAAGTTGGTTCGCTACCGATTATAGTCAGTGGGCGAAGTTTCTTAAGTGGTTTTCACCGCTTGCTATTGTCTGTGTACTCATGTCATTAATTGCTGGTATAACCTTGATGACTTTTACTACAGAACAATATAACAATGGATTAATGCTCAATTATGGTCAGTACATGTTAATTAAGCACATCGCTATATTACCGTTACTGTGGCTGGCTTTCAGCAATGGTTATCTTTATCCACGAAGAATGAAAGAAGAACAACTTTCACCAAAAGGATATCTAAGAGCTGAAAGTATATTGGCACTAGTTGTTCTTATTGTTACAGCTATTATGGGACAACAAGCGCCTCCACATAATGTACTTGAAACACTTCAGACAGAATCTCCTTCTAAACTATTTTCATTACTATTTCAAGGCTCATTCAGCCCCGATATTCAGCTTACGTGGCAGTTCAATCTCAATAGTGTAATGTTATGGATTGCTGCACTATTGATGCTTTATGTGTCATATATCGCCTTTAAACAGCGTAAAATTTGGATTATGGTCATTGTATGCTTGTTATTCATCATTCTTGGTTATCTTGGTTATATGTTCGGAATTATTGCAATTTAGCTTATATACAAAGGGCATCCCCTCGTCATACTACAATAACGAGGGGATGCCCTTTGTTTTGTCTTAGTATTAAATTATAATGAGAATGTACTTAATTAGATAGTTTTATCACCTGAATCACTTTTTCTGCTCTTAAAATAACTAACAATAATCGGAACAACGGAAACAGCTACTATAAGTAGTACAACAAGTGAAAAATGTTCTTTTATTATTGGAATATTCCCGAATAGATACCCGCTCCCGACCCCGATAAATACCCAGATAAAACCACCAATAATATTATATAAAATGAAATGAGTGTAATTCATCTTACTCATTCCAGCAATAAACGGAATAAATGTACGAATGAATGGAATAAAGCGCCCGATCATAATTGCTTTACCACCGTTTTTCTCAAAAAACAGTTCTGCTTGACGCATCCTTTTTCCATCTATGAATTTCTTTAACCTTTTATGTTTTAACATATTGTTGCCTAGCTTACTACCTAAATAATAGTTCAAACTATCGCCAAGCACCGCAGCTACACCCATAATAATAATTAGTAAAAACCAATTTAATGTAGAACCTGATAATGCACTAAGTGCCCCTGCAGCAAAAAGTAAGGAATCACCTGGGAGGAATGGAAAAATCACAATCCCCGTTTCAATAAATACAATTGCAAATAAAATGATATAAACAAGTAATCCATAGTCATTTACTAAAGTCGTTAAATGTGCATCAATATGCAAAATAAAACTAATTAAATCTCCAATAATAGACATCAAAAAACTCCCTATGCTAGATTATTACACTTTAATTACCCGTTCATTACTTACTGCGTTTTCTACGATCTTGGTTCTGACGAATCTTATCTTCCATGCCTTGATCACTTGCCTCATATATCGTTGCATTTGCAATTTGATCGGGCAAATATTGTTGTTTCACGTAGTGATTAGGGTAATCATGCGGATATTGATAGCCTTTATGCCCAAGCTTGTCCGCACCTTTATAATGCGTGTCACGTAAATGCATCGGCACTTCAGTTATGCCTACTTGATCGATTAGTGAAGTTGCTTTCCCTAAGGCAACAGCAATGGCATTAGACTTCGGACTTTCTACTGCAAACAATATCGCTTGTGCAATATTATACTTCGCTTCTGGAAAACCAATTTTATGATACGCATCCATCGCCGTAACCGCTTGAACCATCGCTTGCGGATTAGCAAGTCCAATATCCTCACTACATGCCACAATAAGCCTGCGTAAAAATGTCATCGGGTCCATTCCTAGCTTCTCTACCGCATATAAGAACCAATATAGTGCAGCATCACTAGAGCCTCTTATACTCTTGTGAAATGCCGATAGTACATCATATTGCGTAGAAGTATCCGCTCGAACAGTACGCTTGCGAATCGATTCTTGTGCTACATCCAATGTAATATGGACGCTCCCGTCAGGTGCAGAGGAAGTCGTCAACGCAGCTAGTTCAAGTGCATTAAGTGCACGACGAATATCTCCACCAGCCATCTCTGCTAAATGTTCTAATGCCTCTTCATCAACGTTGAGTTTCATAAATCCGAGACCTCGTTGTTCATTGACGATCGCCCGTTCCATCGCTATTTTTGCATGTTTTGCAGAGAGTGGCTCAAGTTGGAATAACGTTGAGCGAGACAATAGTGCGCCGTTAACATGATGGAAAGGATTTTCTGTTGTAGCACCAATAAAGATAATGATCCCTTGTTCAACAGCTGGTAAGAGTGCATCCTGACGAGATGTATTGAAACGATGTACTTCATCCAGAAATAGAATTGTCTTGCGACCATAT
Source organism: Candidatus Pristimantibacillus lignocellulolyticus (assembly GCA_023639215.1). Taxonomy (NCBI): domain Bacteria; kingdom Bacillati; phylum Bacillota; class Bacilli; order Caryophanales; family Paenibacillaceae; genus Pristimantibacillus (SeqCode); species Pristimantibacillus lignocellulolyticus (SeqCode). The sequence continues at coordinate 3,297,114 of CP097899.1, read as the reverse complement.
AACACTTTATTCGTTTTCGCTGATTCAATAACTTCTCGAACATCTTTAACAGACGCTTCTACTGCATTCAACCGCACGAATTGAGCCTGCGTTGATTGCGATATAATATGAGCAAGAGTCGTTTTTCCACAGCCGGGCGGTCCATATAGTAAGATCGAGCTAATCTGATCTCCTTCAATTGCTCTACGTAACAGTTTACCTTCACCGACAATATGTTCTTGTCCTATATATTCATCTAACTGTTGTGGACGCATTCGATCTGCTAATAATTTATGCTGCGTAGTTGGTTGATCTTCATCTATTGTAAATAAATCCATTATCCCACTTCCAAATTCATAATCTAATACTTTGATTATAACATTTGTCCCCAATATATATCAGTCCGATAAAGCATATAAACAACACCATTTTGCTCATGCTTTGAAAATAACTGTTTGATGTCCTCAATATACTCATCATAACGAGCATCAGTCTCTACTAATGAAAATGAAGAGGATTGAATTCTTCCAAATAAACCATCGAGATCGAACTGTTGAACATATTGATAACTAGCGAGCTGAGGTTCCTGTCCACCATAAAATGATTTAAGTGAAGTTTGGTTAATATGCTTATGCTTAACCTCATCATATTGCTTTCCATACTTTAGAAATAGCTCATCATAATTATTCATAAATGCGGATGCACCAACATCTCGTTGATTCCAGAGCAAAACAACCTGTCCATCTCGCTTCAATATTCTCTTAAATTCTATTCGAGTAAGTTCAACGTCAAACCAGTGAAAAGCTTGTGCACAAACAACATGATCCACACTCTCGTTAGCAAGTTCCGTTCGCTCCGCACTTCCACTACTAACGCTTAGTTGATGAACACTTTGTCGATTGTTTGTTAAATAATATTGTAACTGCTCAGTTAGAGCGTTACGCATATCATCATTCGGTTCAACTGCCACCATTGGAATGTGCTGCTCTAACAATTTCTCTGTAAATATTCCAGTGCCCGCTCCAATGTCTGCTACAAGATCACTATTTGTAATACCTACTACGTTAAGCAAATGCTGAATAACCTCTTCGGAATAACTTGGACGATATTTGACATATTGCTCCGAGCGTCCGGAGAATCGTTGTGTAGAATCCATTGCGACCACCCTTCCATCTGATATTTTCCATTTTACAGGAGTCCTTGTGATGAGTCTATGTTAGTGCTCCTTTCGGTACGAAAGGGAATTTTACACTTCCTCGATGAATTTAATACTCTTTTCTGTGCATGGAAGGAATCCCAACTCATATTTGCACTTACATTACAATGGAAAAAGGTTATCTCCGTTTATGAAGATAACCTTTTTCTATTTGCCAATATCGATGGCATATTCACTAATTTCTGATGAAATTAATAGAACTATTTCAACAAATCCTTCACAACTTCACTAACCATTACAAGTCCCGCTACGTTAGGAACGAAAGCGTTACTAGAAGGCGGTTGTTGTGCTTTACGGATCTCAGGCGCGTTATCAGGCACGATACGCTGTGTAACGTCTTCACGAGGCTTTAGAGGCTCCTCATCAGAGAATACCACCTTAACCCCTTTCTTGATACCATCTTTGCGCAGCTTCGTTCTTACGACGCGTGCAATAGGATCGGTGTGAGTTTTTGAAATATCAGCTACCTTAAATCGAGTAGGGTCCATTTTATTCGCGGCACCCATACTTGAAATAATCGGTATGTTACGATTTAAGCACTCTTTAATAAGATGCACTTTGTAAATAATCGTATCTGATGCGTCAACGACATAATCAATATCATACGCAAATAGTTGCTCATATGTCTCTTCTGTATAGAACATGCGAAGCGAGATCGCATCACAGTCTGGATTAATTAATTTAATACGATCACGCATTAGATCAGCTTTGGGCTGTCCTACTGTTGTAATTAGCGCATGAATTTGACGGTTAATGTTTGTAATGTCTACAACATCTTTGTCAATTAGAATCAGTCTACCTACACCAGTTCTTGCTAAAGCTTCGGCAGCCATTGAACCAACGCCACCGATACCAAGAATTGCAATCGTACTACCTTTAAGTTTATCTAAACCCTCAGGACCAATTGCTAGCTCAGTACGTGAAAATTGATGAAGCATAATGCTAATCTCCTTTCGACAGTGACCGATTATTCAGTTTTACCTGCGTTAGCTACAGCTTCTGCAACTGGCTTAGGCTTAACAACTGTACGAATATGAAGTTGCTCAAGTTGAGACAATTCAACTTCTGAAGGCGCATCACACAATAGATCTGTTGCACTAGCTGTTTTCGGGAATGCAATGGTTTCACGAAGGTTAGTACGACCAGTTAGTAACATTACTAGACGGTCGAAACCGAATGCAATACCACCATGTGGAGGTGTACCATACTCAAATGCATCTAGTAGGAAGCCGAATTTCTCTTGCGCTTCTTCCATAGAGAATCCAAGTGCAGCGAACATTTTCTCTTGTACATCACGTTTGTAGATACGCATAGAACCGCCACCAACTTCATAGCCGTTCAAGACGATATCGTAAGCTTGCGCACGAATTTGTCCTGGATCAGTATCGAAGTAATGAACGTCATCTTCATTAGGACGAGTGAACGGATGATGTTCTGCGACATAGCGTTTTGCATCTTCATCGTATCCAAGCAATGGGAAGTCAACAACCCATACAAATTTAAATGCTTTCTCATCGATCAAGTTCAAATCTTTACCTAATTTAAGACGAAGGTTACCAAGTACGTCTGCAACAACTTTGGGTTTGTCAGCAGAGAATGTTAGTAAATCTCCTTCTTCAACATTCAAGCGTTCAGTTAGTGCAGCAATTTCTTCAGGTTTCAAGAATTTAACGATTGGACCTTTCCACTCGCCGTCTTTAATTTGAATCCATGCAAGACCTTTACCACCATAACGAGCAGCAAACGGTTGTAAATCGTCAAGCTCTTTACGACTCCAGCTTGCACAGCCTTTAGCGTTAAGTGCTTTAACTACGCCACCACCAGCAGCAACTGATGCGAATACTTTCACGTCACTTGTAGAAACGATATCTGTAATATCTTCGATTTCAAGACCGAAACGAAGATCTGGTTTGTCTGAACCGTATTTGTTCATAGCGTCTTTGTACGTAATACGTTGGAAAGGAAGTTGAAGCTCAACACCAACAGTTTCACGAAGCAATTTCGCCATAAGATCTTCCATCATGCCTAGCAATTGATCTTGAGACAAGAATGAAGTCTCAATGTCGACTTGAGTGAACTCAGGTTGACGGTCAGCACGCAAATCTTCATCACGGAAACAACGAGCGATTTGGTAGTAACGTTCGATACCACCAACCATAAGCAATTGCTTAAAGATTTGTGGAGATTGTGGTAGTGCAAAGAATTCTCCTTCATGTACACGAGATGGAACTAGATAGTCACGTGCACCTTCTGGAGTACTCTTTGTAAGAATTGGTGTTTCAACATCGATGAAGCCATTGCCGTCTAGGAAATCACGGAAAATTTTCGCTGCTTTAGAACGAAGCAACAAAGTTTTTTGCATTTCTGGACGACGAAGGTCAAGATAACGATATTTCAAACGAATAGACTCATCAACCTCAACACCATCTTCGATTGGGAATGGTGGAGTTTTCGCAGCATTCATTACTTCGATTTCAGTAACACGAACTTCAATTTCACCAGTTGCAAGGTTTGCATTGAAAGTTTCTGGATCACGTTCAACAACAGTACCTTTTACAGCAAGAACATACTCGTTACGAGCACGATCAGCGATTTCAAGTGCTTGACCAGAGAAATCTGGGTTGAATACGGTTTGCACGATACCTGTACGGTCACGTAAATCAATAAATAGAACGCCACCAAGGTCACGACGACGTTGTACCCAGCCGTTCAGTGTAACTTCAGTGCCTACATCAGCTTTAGTTAAAGTACCGCAGTTTACGGTTTTTAGCATAGACATGTCTAATCCTCATTTCATAATAATTATTATTATATGTTTCAACAACAAATTTGTTGGAGTTACAGTTTTTAAGACCAACCAATCAAGTAAGCTTTACATGAAGCAAAGCAAGCAAGCGTTGCATGAAGCAATGAAGCAAAGCCGCAACGACAGCAAAGCGCCTCGTTGCCCTTCATCTCCAGCCCCAGATGCTCTTAACCTTCGCAAGCTATTCCCAAGAAGAGGCACCCTAGAGTCTCTCGCTTGTCAGCACCGAGAAGATGCCTTGAAGCTAGGGATTCGAGTAGCGGAGTGTACGTTATTGGTACACGAGCACACGCAGAATTCCGATGAAAGGCATATTCGACGTCGAGTTAGCTACGAAGCTTAGACTCCGTGATCACATGCGAGAGTTCGGAGAAGGAGACTTTGCTTTGTTGTCCTGTCGCCATCTCTTTCAGCGTAATCTCCCCATTAGCAAGTTCATCATCACCAAGAATTGCAGTGTAACGAGCCTGCAGGCGATCTGCTGATTTCATTTGAGCTTTCATCTTGCGACCTTGATAATCACGTTCAGCTTTTACTCCTGCTTTACGTAATTGATAAACAAGCTTTGTTACTTGACGATCTGCTTCATCACCTAGAGCGATTAGATATACATCAAGCTCGTTAAGATTTGGAATTGCAGTTTCTTGATGCTCAAGCAATAATACAGTGCGTTCTAGCCCTAGACCGAAGCCTACGCCTGGGTGATCTGGACCACCAACATCAGCAACAAGTCCGTTATAGCGACCACCACCACCAACTGTATCAATTGCCCCGATACCTTCCGCTTTGAACTCAAACGCAGTGTGTGTATAGTAATCAAGACCACGAACGAGACGGTGATTGATCTCATATGGAATTTCCATATCCGTTAAAAGTTGCTTCACTTTATCAAAGTGATTTTGACATTCTTCATCCAAGCTATCAAGAATCGACGGAGCGTCTGTAAAGTGTTTCTGATCAACTTTACAATCCAATACACGTAGAGGATTGCGATCGATACGAGACTGACAATCTTTGCAAAGAATTTCACGTTTCGGCTCTAAATAAGCAAGTAACTTCTCACGGAATGCTGCGCGAACAGCAGGTGTTCCAACTGAGTTAATTTCAACACCAACACCTCTAAGTCCAACCTCTGTATAGAAGGTATAACCTAATGCAATCACTTCTGCATCAAGTGCAGGATCTGCGGCTCCGATAGCTTCAACCCCAAATTGATGGAATTGACGGTATCGACCAGCTTGAGGACGCTCGTAGCGGAACATCGGGCCCATGTAGTACAACTTAGTTAGATCTGGTTCTCCAAACAACTTATTCTCTACAAACGAGCGTACAACGCCTGCAGTACCTTCGGGACGAAGAGTTAAGCTGCGCTCCCCACGATCGATGAATGTATACATTTCTTTCTCAACGATATCTGTTGTTTCACCAACACCACGCTGAAACAGTTCAGTAGATTCAAAAATCGGAGTACGTATTTCTCTAAAATTATAACGGCTGCAAATTTCACGAGCTTTCTGCTCGACAAACTGCCATTTTTCTACGCTTCCTGGCAAAATATCTTGAGTACCTGGCGACTTTTTGAATGACATAGCGATAACCTCCCTAAACAATTTGTAGCTATCTTCAAAACCCTCGAGTAACAAAAGCCACTACGAAAAGCTAAAAATACATAAACTAATGCAGAGTGCCATCGTGATCACGTTAGAACACGCAAAAAAACTCTCGCTCCTTCTGACTAATAGCCAAAAGGGACGAGAGTATTATCTCCCGTGGTACCACCCACATTTCGAATATCCAGCAACTATCAACATAATAAATGTTTGAGTTGTAGCTATTCGCTCCATACGATTATCGTCCGTAACACGCATAAAACTAATGTCGTACTTAAGCATAATAAGTACCGTTCATCTTATGTTCTCAGGGATGTTATTCACTCAATTCATATAAAGGTGCTTTCAGCCAATGGACACCTATCTCTGGGTATAGTGGAGTTGAGTTACTTCTTCCCGTCAAGGAATGAAATATTAAGTTGTTACTGATATCATATTTTACTTGTCCCAATGATTAAAGTCAAGATAGAACTAATACATAGCATCTCCCAAACCCTTATAAATAAACTATGGAAACGCCCATTTCAAACTTTGTAGCAACATCTGCACGATCATTTTAACCATAACAACTTAACGATGTTTTGCATTCAAGACGTTTTACTACATCAACACAACCGAAAAAAGACAGAAAAAAACCTGCGGCATCTCCGCAGGCTATAATAATATATTATTAAAAAGGGGGTCGAGGTTTATTATAGGTTAATGATGTTAAAGGGACATTATCATTATGTTACAAGTTGATTACAAAAAAGAAAGCGTTTAAATTCTAGTCCTATTTATCTTCCGTATCAATAATAATTGTAATCGGCCCATCATTCACAAGACTTACATCCATCTCCGCTCCGAATTGTCCGGTTTCAACATGGATCCCTTTATTACGTAATAAATCATTAAACATTAAATACATTGGCTCTGCATGTTCTGGTCTTGCTGCCTTCATAAAACTTGGACGACGCCCTTTTCTACAATCTCCATAAAGCGTAAATTGTGAGACAGACAAAATACTGCCACCAGCCTCGGTAATATCCAAGTTCATCTTTCCAGCTTCATCTTCAAATATCCGAAGTCCAGAGAGCTTGTCCGCCACCCATTTAAGGTCTTGTTCAGTATCCTCATGAGTAATGCCTACGAGTAGCACAAGTCCTTTATCAATGGCACCAACTTGCTCGCCAGCTATCGTAACATTGGCTGCTTTACTGCGCTGTACAACTACTCTCACAATGTTCGACTCCTTTAATAAATCATCCTAACTTTCCTTTATTGCATAATCCGTTGTACGGAATAAATATCTTTAATTTTTTTGATTTTCTCAACGACATTAGTAAGATGCTCCGTATGGCTAATAAGAACTGTCATATGCATAATAGCCATCTTATTTTTCCCTGTTCGACCAGATACTGCACTAATGTTAGTTTTGGCTTCAGATACAGCTTGAAGTACTTCATTCAATAATCCACGACGATCACTGCCTGTAATTTCAATATCAACACTATAGTTAGCATTTATTGAATCGACCCATTCAACTTCAATTACACGATCTGCTTCTTCATTATCTGTACCAAATGGAATGTTCAAACAATCCATACGATGCACAGAAACACCTCTGCCACGTGTAATATATCCGATAATGAGATCACCTGGAACAGGATTACAACATCTAGCAAAGCGGACAAGTAAATTGTCTACCCCTTTAACTTTGACACCATTATTGTTGTTTTTAACCTTTTTGTTAACTGCACTGCCTTTGATTTCAGTAATTTCTTTCGTTAACTCTATCTGGTTCGCTTCTTCTTGTTCACGGCGAAGTTTTTCAGTAAGCTTAGTCACGATTTGTGCGGCTGTTATACCACTGAATCCAATTGCAGCCATCATATCTTCGACATCATTAAATGTGAATTTCGTCGCAACTTCTTGCAGCTTATCATCTGTCATCCAAAGATGTGGCTCAAGTCCTAGACGCTTCAATTCTCGCTCAATTAAATCTCGACCTTTAGCTACATTCTCCTCGCGCTTCTCTTTCTTAAACCATTGCTTTATCTTACTTCTTGCATGGGAAGATTGAGCTATTTTTAGCCAATCGGAGCTAGGACCATAGGAATGTTTGCTCGTCAATATTTCTACGATATCGCCTGTTTTTAGTTTATGATCAAGCGGAACAATTCTTCCATTCACTTTAGCACCAATTGTACGATTGCCAACTTCCGTATGAATGCGGAATGCAAAATCCAAAGGTACCGAACCCGCTGGTAATTCAATAACCTCACCATTAGGAGTAAACACAAATACAAGATCAGAGAAAAAGTCCATTTTCAACGATTCCATAAACTCTGCCGCATCTTGTGTCTCATTTTGTAATTCAAGAATTTCACGGAACCATGTCATTTTATCGCCAAAACTACCGTCTGGAACTACATTACCTTCTTTATAAGCCCAGTGTGCAGCAATACCATACTCGGAAGTTTGATGCATATCCCAAGTACGAATTTGCACTTCCGTCGGCTCACCATTGGGACCAATAACTGTTGTATGAAGAGATTGGTACATATTGGCTTTAGGCATCGCAATATAGTCTTTGAAGCGACCAGGCATTGGTTTCCAAAGTGTATGAATAATACCTAACGTAGCATAACAATCTTTAATATTTTCAACAATGACGCGAATAGCAAATAAATCATAAATTTCGCTAAATTGCTTATTGCGTGTTGTCATTTTTTGATAAATGCTGTATAAATGCTTCGGACGTCCTGAGATATCACCTTCGATACCCATCTCCGCTAACTTTTCACGAATACGACTAACAACATCTTCAATAAACGCTTCACGTTCCACGCGTTTTTTCTTCATCAAATTAGCAATACGATAGTATTGCTGTGGATTCAAGTACCGCAGCGCGATATCTTCCATTTCCCATTTAATTGCAGAAATACCAAGACGGTGAGCGATAGGGCAGAATATTTCAAGTGTTTCATAGGCAATTCTACGCTGAGATTCCTCAGATTGATATTTCAACGTACGCATATTGTGAAGACGATCAGCTAATTTGATAAGAATAACACGAATGTCTTGTGCCATAGCAACAAACATTTTTCGGTAATTTTCATTTTGCTGTTCTTCACGCGATTGAAACCTAATTTTTTCTAGTTTCGTCAATCCATCTACAAGCATCGCACATGTTTCGCCGAATTTCTCACGAACAGTCTCAAGATCGACTGTTGTGTCTTCCACGACATCATGAAGAAGAGCAGTCACGATCGACAGCACGTCCATACCCATATCTAGGACGATATCTGCAACTGTTAGAGGATGTAATATATAAGCCTCACCTGATTTACGTACTTGCCCACTATGGGCTTGATCTGCAAAATCATAGGCTTCTCTAATCAGCTTGAGATCTTGCTCTTTCATATAAATTGATGCTTTTTCAATTAATTGCTCTATGCCCATGATAAGATCCCTTCCCAAGCTAGTCTGTCTAAAGTCCGAGCTAATTTCTTCTATTTCTAATTATTATGCCTGTTATATACCTATTACGTCAATGTACCATTATAAAAAACAGACCGCTACCCTATGCAAGATCAAGTTAATTGCTCTGCAAAGGTAGTCGGTCTATCTCCAAATACTAAGTATTATTACTAATAAGTCATTAAGGACTGAACCTCAACGCCTTCCATTTTGTTTCTACCATCAAGATATGAAAGCTCGATTAAAAACGCTGTTCCTACTACTTCGCCACCAACTTGTTTAATGAGATCGATAACTGTCGCGATCGTACCACCTGTTGCTAATAAATCATCAGCAATAAGTACACGTTGACCTGGTTCAATAGCATCTTTATGCATAGCAAGTTGATCAGTACCATATTCTAGCGAATAGCTAGCACTAATCGTTTCACCTGGTAATTTACCGCTTTTACGAATAGGAACAAAACCAACTCCTAGTTCAAGAGCTAGTGGAGCACCCACAACAAACCCACGAGCTTCAGGACCAGCAATAACATCAATTTCAAGATGCTCGACTAATTTACGAAGCTCAACAATTGCTGCTTTATAAGTTGCTCCATCTTTCAATAAAGTTGTAATATCTTTGAAACGAATGCCTGGTGTAGGGAAATCTTCGATTACACGAACATAATCTTTAAAGTTAATAGTTGAATTTGACACGAATCGTCAACCCTTTCTGTGACCGCTTAAACTTGCATTCATTTCGCTTCGAATTGAAGTTTAGCACTATTATAACGAGCTGAACTCGCTAAATCTTTTTTCTGTGGAGAAGGTACCGCTTGAATTTGATAAGAATTAATGTTAATAAATCCGAGTTCCTCAAATACGCCCAATATCAAATCAATCTCTACGTTTGCTAATCCACTAAGCTTGTTAAGTTTTTCGTATACTCCACGTTTGGGTACGATTCCCTGCTTACGAACATACTGATAAATGATACCAAATTGTTCTCTTGAAGGGAATACTTTTAACACTTCTTTTTGTACATGTAAATCTTGTAATTGAAGTTGAGGCTTTCTGATCGAGTTCCATTCATTAATAGAAAGCTCTCCAACGACTTCGATCGACTCTGGAACGGATAGTTGCTTCGCATAGTCGCCCATTCCAAAACCTATAACATCTAATGTCATTTGTTGATCTTTGAGTAGCAACTTAAGATGTTTGCCTTCCTTACCAATCGCTCTTCGTTCCGCGAGATTAGTATGCTTTACGAGTACGCGTGGTGAAGGATTGCTCATCCCAAACGGTTCTAATAATGCTAATTGATTAATGGTGTCGAGTGTTATATCTCGCAAATCACAAGCTAGATCAATCTTTAGCTTGGGTATCCAATCCTCTTCCGTTAACCATTGTACCGCCAAATTATCAAGTTCAGCCTCTAACTTCGGCAAATTATCAATAAGTAGAGTCATACCTGCTGCTGCCTGATGACCACCGTAATGCTCGAGCAATGAATCGCATTCAGTTAATGCTGCATGCAGATCATAACCTTCAATTGATCTTGCTGAACCTTTAGCAGTTCCTTTCTCAGCATCAATCCCGAATACAATAACAGGCTTATAGTATCGTTCCAACATTTTGGAAGCAACAATTCCGATAACCCCAACATTCCACCCCTCTTGGGCGAGAACTATTACATTAGGCTCAGGCTGGTTTGCTTGCTTCACTATTTTGAGTTTACTTTGCCACTGTGCTTCAGCTTCTTGTATCATCGTCTCAACAATCAATTGACGTTCTTTATTCAGATGATCTAGCTCGGTCGCAAGTTGAATCGCTGCTTGCTCATTAGAAGAAGTAATCAATTCCACAGCTTGCTTCGCATGCTTCAGCCTTCCAGCAGCATTAATTCTCGGAGCAATACCAAAGCCAATATTCATTGCGCTTAATTCAGCCATATTAATACCACAAGCATCAGCAAGAGCATTAAATCCGATCTGCTCACCTTTACGCAATTCCGCTAGTCCATAACTTACAATAATACGATTCTCATCTTGTAGTGGCATGAGATCGGCAATTGTGCCAAGTGCAACAATACCGGACCATTGCATGGGAGCACCATCTAATAAAGCTGTAGCAAGCTTAAACGCCACACCAACACCCGCTAATCCTTTGAAAGGATAAGGACAATGGAGTTGCTTTGGATTTACGACTGCCACTGCTTCTGGCAATTGATCCGGAGGTTCATGATGGTCTGTAATAACAACATCAATACCAAGTAGCTTGGCATATTCTACTTCTTCATATGCACTAATCCCGGTATCAACCGTCACAATGAGTGCGACACCATCTTGCTTAGCCTTATCTATTGCCCCTTTATTCAGGCCATAGCCTTCCAGCATTCGATGTGGAATATAATAGTCAAAGTTCAATTCAAGTTCAGCAAATGTGAAGTATAGCAATGATGTGCTGGATACACCATCTGCATCGTAGTCTCCATAAATCCGAACCTTTTCACCTTGTTGTTTTGCAAGCAATATTCGTTCTACCGCTTCATTCATCCCAGCTAGTAAGTATGGATCATGCATATTAGCTGGTGTACCATATAAGAAAGATTCTATTGAGTCAGCGTTATCATATCCGCGCTGAATTAGTAATTTTGTTACAAGAGTGGGAATGGTAAGTTGCTTACTTAATTGAGCCGCAAGCATTTCTTGTTCTTGTGACCAAGTAGCTAACTTCCAACGATTTCTTCGTTGAATCATCTCGCCAACTCCTTTCAATTTCATCCAATCTACTGCAATATCGTTGGTACTTCATCATGAGCAGCAGAGTGGTTTGATTTGTATGGATAATCAGGTGCAAACGGTTTTACATGAACAACAACATCGGTAAGATGTGTAAAACGATGCATTAATAACATGCGTACACGTTTTGCAATATCTTGACCTTCTTGCACCGTAATTTTGGGATTAACATTAATCGTTAATGAAGCAACAACATAATGTCCTTGTTCTTTGGCCTCACAACTTTCAATAGCAACAACGCCATTAATACGTTGTACAACCTGTAAAATACGCTCCGTACTATCTGAATCGTTGTTACAATTATGTGAAAGGTGAGACTTAGAGAAGAACATCATTAGCTTATTCAATAAGCTCTTTTGTTTTTCAACATCCACAGACATCTGATCCTCCTAAAACTTTTCAGGGTTATCCATGAAAAGTACTTCGTAAGCTTACTCTAATTTTCATAGTCATTTCATGAAACGTGCCTCGCATCCACTATCTACGTTTCATGATCATTCAACAACTTATTATACCATAACTTCGCAAATATTCTTCACAAAAAACAATCCTCCAATTGTTAGTCTTTACTAACAATTGGAGGATACTTTAAGCGGAAGAATACCTCTTCAACTAGATAACAGGCTCTTTCTTCGAAGAAGGAGCAGCTGCTCTCGGTTTCTTAGATTTCTCTCTCTTCTTCAAATCAAACCAAAGTGGGCTCGCCAAACATAATGTTGAATATGCACCACTCACAAGACCAATTAGAATAGCTAGTGAGAATAGACGAATCGATTCACTACCGAACAAGAATATTAATAACGTAACAATAAACACAGTTAACACAGTGTACAAGTTACGAGCCATCGTTTGCCAAATACTTGCATTAACAATTTCTGCAAGTTGCTCTTCATTTTTATGAGGTTTAAAGCGTAAGTTCTCACGAATACGGTCAAATATTACGATTTTATCGTTGATAGAGTAACCAAGGACAGTAAGTACTGCTGCTATAAACGGAAGATCGACTTCTAGACGGAATAACGAGAATATTGCAACTACGACAAAACAGTCATACAAAATTGCAATATTAGCGGATAATGCAAATCTCCATTCAAAGCGAACCATTACATATAACATAATCAATAGAGAAGCAGCAAGAATCGCCCAAATTGTCTTAACAGCAAGCTCTCTCGCTAATTCTGCTGATACAACATTAACTTCAAAGTCTATTTGATCACCAAACTTAGTCATTAGTGCCGTTTGAATGGCTTTCATAGAATCTGTTGTTAACTCTTCGCCAAAACGAACAGAAATACGTTCACTATTTACTCCACCGACTGTAGGCGTTTCATCATAGCCTAGGCCTGTCAAAACTTCGATAACTTCAGCTTGAGTTACCCCATGATCAGCTACCGCATCCATTGTTGTTCCGGACTTAAAGTCAATGCCTAGATTCATTTGGAAAATAAGTAGCGACACTAATCCGATTATTACCAGAAGTGATGAAGCAGTGTAAAATTTCTTGCGATTTTTTATGAAATCATAGTGAATTTTGTAATCAAAGTGCACGGATATCTTCCTCCTTCACACCATAGTATTTGGGTTTCATAAATGCATTGCTGCTTACTAACATTGTAAGAAGGAATCTTGACAAGTAAATATTCGTTAGAACACTGACGATAATACTGAAAATCATCGTTAAGGCAAAACCTTTAATTGCACCGTCACCAATTACATATAACGCTACACTCGCGATAATTGATGTAACGTTCGCATCCATAATTGTACGGAAAGAACTTTTAGAACCAGCTTTCAAACTTGAAAACATACTTTTACCCGACCGAATCTCTTCTTTAATCCGTTCAGCTGTAATAATATTGGCATCTACCGCGATACCGACACCAAGTACAAACGCAGCGATACCCGGAAGTGTCAACGTTGCACCCATCCAATTATGAACTAATATCAATAACCAAGCATACGTAATAATTGAAATTCCAGCAACAAAGCCTGGAACTCGATACACAATAATCATAAATGCTAAAACAATTAACGACCCAATAATACCAGCAGTTACAGTACTCTTTAAGGAATCTAATCCTAATTTGGCACCAACACTTTGTTGATATTTCTCTGTAAGTTTCAATGGCAGTGAGCCCATATTAATAAGATCACGTAGATTTTCAGCTTCAGCACGATCACCAACAGAAATTTGCGCGGAGCCACCTGTAATTGGGTAATTGACACTTGGACGAGAAATTTCTTCATCATCTAAATAAATAGCTAAATATGAACCTACAAGTGCTGTCGTTACATCAGTAAATTTCTGAGCATCTTTCAATTCGATCGTTACGACAGGACGATTAAGGTCATCAAAAGCTAATTTAGCACTATTTTCTTTGAAATCCGTACCATCTAACTTAATCGTCCCATCTGGAGCACGGAACGTCAGATTAATCGGTTTCTTTAATAGTTCTCTTATCTCTTCTTCATTGGTAACCCCAGCTAGACGAACACGAATACGGTTAGTCCCTTCTGGTAAAACCTCTGGTTCAGCTACACCTGAAGCATTAATTCGTTTTTCTAAACTTTTAGCAGTTTCCTTCAAAGCTTCTGATGTTACTTTACCACCACCAGTGCCACCCTCTGCACTAGCATTTTCAAAAGGTGTTGCCTCATAAAGCACTTCAAAGCCGCCCTTAAGATCAAGTCCTAGCTTTACCTCTTTTAGTATTGAAGGGCTTGTCCAAGCGATTACGCCAAATAGCACAACAACCACTACGACAAAGGCAAGCAATCTTTTCTTAACCATACGTCAATAATCCCCCTTAGATCTCAATATTCCTATTATACAGATGTCGAAATACGACGTCAAAAAAAAAGAAACCCTTCCCTATTCGAAAGAGTCTCCTTTGTATGCACTTAACATTAAATAGTTCATAAATTGAGTTGCTCTTAAAGATAAAATATCATTTACAAGCTGATGAAGCTGGGGTTGTCCACTTTTCGCATAACGAGAACTTACACACGACCAAACTTCCTTAGCCTTAACATGCTCATATCCAAGTAGTTGTAGCTCCTCAGCCTTGCTTGTGCAAAGCTCCTTAATATCATCATTCCACTCTATACTAGACAATTGCTACACCTCCTACAACTTTTCAAAAGCTTCATAGTATTACTTCTCGTAAATGAAAAGCACTTCGGAAGCATAAGCTGCACCTAAGATCTCCATATCTGTAGTGTACTTATGTACATTTCGCTGCCCACTAAGATTTTTCCTGCTTGTGTCTATTATTTTCAGACATGTAAATGTATAGGTCAAGCATAGGCTGTAAAGTAGGGTTAATGAAGTGAGGTGTAGTAGATGACAAAGCAGAGCTTTATTAAGGGAGCTATGATACTGCTTATTGCAGGTGTTTTGAATCGTATTCTTGGATTTATTCCCCGTATTACATTACCACGTATTATCGGAGCTGAGGGTGTTGGGATATACCAACTTAGTTATCCTTTTCTCATTGTGTTACTAACATTTATAACAGGAGGCATTCCACTTGCCATCGCTAAATGGATTGCCGAAGCCCAATCTGTAGGAGATGAACGAAGAGTCAAACAAATTTTCAGAACGGCGATGATTCTTAGTGTATCTATTGCTTTGTTTCTAACGAGTATAATGCTGCTATTTGCACCAGTCTTTATTAAGTACGTTATTCCAGATCCAAGGGTATATCAATCATTTCTAATGATGTCACCGTTATTGATTATTGTAGGGGTTTCAGCTGTATATCGTGGTTATTTCCAAGGAAAACAAAATATGATTCCGAGCGCCGTTTCACAAACGATTGAAACAATAATAAGAATTATATTTTCATTAGTGCTAGCTTACTGGTTACTACCCTACGGGTTAGCTTGGGGCGCAGCTGGCGCAATGTTAGGCGTCGTTATGGGAGAAATTGGTGGACTAGCTGTTATGTTACTGAGTCATGTTCGTGATAAGAAGAAACGATCTTCTATTGTAGATGCACAGCCTATGCCTATTGCATCGGAAAAGCTATCTGCTAATCAGCCGATTGGGCTGGAAAACGAAGTTAATCAAGCAGTTATTGCCAAAGAAAACAGTAGCAAATCGATACTTTCAAAGCTACTTACACTCTCAATACCGGTCACAGGTAGCAAATTAGTTGGTTCACTTAGTTATTTATTAGAATCAATATTTACCGCTCGCAGCCTTGCTGCTGCAGGTATTATTACTGGTGTTGCAACAGCTCAATATGGTGCGCTGCAAGGAATGATTATGCCTCTTATTCTGCTACCTACCGCATTAACCTATTCACTTGCCGTTTCGCTCGTTCCATCACTTTCAGAAGCTGTTGCTCAGAAACAATATCATCTTATTCATAAACGTTTGCATCAATCAATGCGTATTTCACTCGTCGCAGGCGCTCCATTTACAATAATTATGTTTATATTTGCAGCTCCAATATGTGAACTATTATATGCTCATGGAGAATATGCACCATTATTACAACTAATTGCACCTATTGGTATTTTTATTTATTTACAAGCTCCGTTACAAGCAACACTTCAAGCATTAGAAAAACCTGGTGTAGCGTTAATGAATACTTTTATCGGAGCCATCATTAAGATTGGACTGATCATTATTTTAGGCTCGAATCCTCAATTAGGGATTAAAGGTGTATTGATTGCCATTGCAATTAATACAGTGTTAGTCACTTTACTACATGGTTACAGCGTGAAACGATACGTTGGTTTCAAGATGCATACGATGGACTTCATTAAAGTGGGTGCATCAATTATTATTACAGGTGCATTTGCTCAATATGTGATGTCGTTACTTGCCAATCAACCACTAGGAATCAGCTTACCTGCCGCTTGCCTGGTAGCCATGATCGTCTATATTTTTTTAATGTTCTTAACGAAAATTATTGATAAAGCTGATCTCATTAGAATTCCGTATATCGGAAAATGGTTCGGAGCAGATTATTAATTCAGTTTACTTTTTCCTGTTACCAGCATCGATATAAATTCGATCTTTATGATCAATGGTGCATAGTAACACATCTTTAAAATGATTAATTTCTTTTTCTTGAATAATATTTTTGAGCCAAAATCGAGTTTTATTGATTTTCTCTAAATTTTCATCCTGTACTTTTCCATCCATAATTAACGGGATAGGTAACATCTCGTAACGAAAACCAGGTGGTATAATGCGCTGGGAAGATTCATCATTCAATGCTTGATTAGTTTCAAAATCTTTAGACTCACTAGTAGAGACATCATTTTCCTCAGAATTTTCTGAAGCTAGGGTATCACCTGTTTTTACATCATCGTTACTTTTCGGAATAACGGATAACTTTCCACTTGTTTCAAGAATGGCAAAGTCAATTTCAGATATCGAAGTGACACCATTTTCTCTTAGCTGGAGCATCAGATCATCTAAATTGTATCGTTGTCTTTTGAGCTCATCACGATATATCTCGCCATTAGCAACAACAACTGTAGGCTTTCCATCTAGAATCAACCTTACTTTTCGACTTTTCATGGAAAGGTATGCCGAGATGATTTGGATAATAAGCAGAACAACAATTGGTACTATTCCGTGCATCAGATTAGCGTCAACTTGTTCTATTTCAATGACGGCAATCTCGGCAATCATGACTGAAATAACAAGATCTAATACGGAGAGTTTACCAATTTCACGTTTTCCCATTACACGTAACACAAGAAATATGATTACATACATCATGACTGTACGTAATGCTAACGCATACCATTCCATCATCTGTAGCTCCTCCAATCAATCAAGGTTCAATGTATGTACTATTGTGGTCGCTTAGCCATTAGATCATGCACCTATGATTCGTATAGATAATGGGAATAGCTCCTATCAAATTTATTGACATAGAACTTGTACTAAAATTGCACATTGTCCCATATTGTTAAATGAGCCACGTTTTGAAGTCAAGCGCTTGGTATGCTATACAATTTCACATCACAAATTTCAAAAGAAACATAAAATTAAAGGAGGTATTATATGAATACTGGAACCAAAAAACTATTTGCAATGCCATTGCTAGCAGGCATAACATACTCTTTATTATGGCTAGCTGCTGGAGCTCTGATCGCATCCCTATTCTTACATTTTACAGAGATGAAAGAAAGTAGTTTAGGAACAATTGCTTATGTCATTCATGGTGCGGCAGCATTGATTGGAGGGTTAAGTTCTGGTAAACGTGCGGACTCAAGAGGTTGGTATTACGGTAGTGCACTAGGTATTCTATATGGAATTATTATTATCATTGTTAGCTTCTTAGCTTCCGATATCGCGTTAAGTTTACATAGTTTCCTACTTTTACTTACTGTGATTGGCACAGGCGCTTTCGGAGGAATGGTCGGCGTTAATTTACGCAAATAGCATAAGCTTGAGCGCGTCATCGCTGATACACCAACCCTCAAATAAAAAGGGCATCTCAAAGTAGAAAATTTCTACTTTTGAGATGCCCTTTTTCATTATGTATCTAGTCTGCAGAAGGTGCAGATTGTGATACTGTGCTAATTGCACTACGATCAAACGTAAGTTTAGTCGTGTCGTTAACACGTAATACAACAACGTCGTCAGTAATTTCAGCGATCGTGCCATGAAGGCCACCAATCGTTACGATTTTATCACCTTTTTTAACTTGACTAAGCATCAAATTACGAGTTTTTTGTTTCTTCTGTTGTGGACGAATTAGTAAGAAATAGAATACCACAAACATAAGAATAAATGGACCAATTAGAGTCCAAATATTACCTGATCCAGCTGCTGCTGCTAAAGAAATTGACATAGTTTTCACCCCTTTCAATCTACTAGTTTAGAATCCTCTAGTGTTTTCATTGTTAAGACCATATTGTTCAAAGAATTGATCTCTAAAATCAAGTAGAGAATCATTCATTATTGCTTCTCTAACATTTTTCATTAAGTTAACAAGGAAGTGAAGGTTGTGATTTGTTGTCAAACGAATACCAAATGTTTCATCTGCTTTTAACAAATGTCTTATATATGCTCTGGAATAATTTTTACAAGTGTAGCAATCACAATTTGGATCGATTGGTCCAAAATCTTCCGCAAACTTGGCATTACGAACCACAAGGCGACCTTGACTAGTCATTAATGTACCGTTACGAGCTATACGAGTTGGTAATACACAGTCAAACATATCAATTCCTCGAATTGAACCCTCGATTAAAGCATCAGGTGAACCAACTCCCATAAGATAACGAGGCTTATCAAAAGGTAGATGAGGAACGGTATAGTCTAGAACTTCATACATTATTTCCTTAGATTCGCCTACACTTAGACCACCTATAGCATAACCCGGGAAATCCATGGAAGTCAAATCCTTAGCGCTTTGTACGCGCAAATCCTCGAACATACCGCCTTGAACAATTGCAAACAATGCTTGATCATGCTTGCGCTCATGAGCTGCTAGACAACGTTCTGCCCATCTTGATGTACGCTCTGTTGATTGCTTAACATAATCATAAGTAGCAGGATATGGTGGACATTCATCAAATGCCATCATAATATCTGGCCCTAGAGCATTTTGAATTTCCATTGCCTTCTCAGGGCTAAGGAATAGTTTCTCACCACTTAAATGTGAACGGAACTCTACACCTTCTTCGGAAATTTTACGGCGTTCACTAAGACTGAACACTTGGAAACCGCCGCTATCGGTAAGAATTGGACGATCCCAGTTCATAAACTTGTGAAGTCCACCTGCTTTCTTCACAATGTCATGTCCTGGTCTAAGAAATAGATGATATGTGTTGCTCAATATGATTTGAGCATCCATTGCTTTTAATTCCTCTGGACTCATTGTTTTCACTGTTGCTTGTGTACCTACAGGCATAAAAGTAGGAGTTTCGATAATACCATGCGGCGTATGTAAACGTCCTAATCTTGCTCCTGATTGTTTGCACTGCTTAATAAATTCATATCTAATCGCCAAGTTGTTCACGCGTCCTATTCTCTCAATAATAATACCTCTTAATATATAAACATTGCATCTCCGAAGCTGAAGAATCGATATTGTTCCTGCACCGCTTCATTATAAGCATGCATAATATGATCACGGCTAGCAAGCGCACTAACCAACATAACTAAAGTTGATTTCGGTAGATGGAAATTCGTTAACAATGCACTTACGAGTTGGAATTCATAACCTGGAAAAATAAAAATAGATGTCCATCCATTACAAGCTTGTAGCTTGTCCTGCATAAATCGTTGTCCTAATGTTTCAAGCGTCCGCGCTGAAGTTGTACCCACTGCTACTATTCTACGTTTCTCATCCCTTGCACGTTGCAGAATTTGTGCAGTTTCTTCATTCAATTCATAATATTCCGCATGCATT
Organism: Candidatus Pristimantibacillus lignocellulolyticus; assembly: GCA_023639215.1. Taxonomy (NCBI): domain Bacteria; kingdom Bacillati; phylum Bacillota; class Bacilli; order Caryophanales; family Paenibacillaceae; genus Pristimantibacillus (SeqCode); species Pristimantibacillus lignocellulolyticus (SeqCode). Next base: position 3,276,869 of record CP097899.1, on the reverse strand, counting down.
TCATGCTCTTCAATCGTGTCACTAGACATAGGTCTAAAAGTTCCAAGCCCTACATGTAACGTAATATAGGCTAATTGTACACCTTTAGCTTGAAGTTGTTCAAGAAATTGTGTTGTGAAATGCAGACCCGCTGTTGGAGCTGCTGCTGAACCATCATGCTTAGAATAAACGGTCTGATAGCGTTCTTTCTCATCTAACTTTTCTTTAATATAAGGTGGTAAAGGCATTTCACCTAATTGATCAAGCAACTCATTGAAAATTCCACTATAGTTGAATTTTACCGTTCTACCGCCCATATCTGCTTCTGCTTCAACTGTAGCTGTTAATAAAGGCTCTCCTTGCTCATTTTCGCCAAAACAAAGTACTGTGCCTATCTTAATACGTTTGGCAGGCTTAGCTAGCACTTCCCAACGATCACTCTCAAGTTGATTAAGTAATAATAACTCAACTTTTGCGCCTGTGTCTTGCTTTTTACCAAGCAATCTTGCTGGTAATACTCTTGTATCATTAAGTACTAGTACATCACCTGCTTGTAATTTGTCTGCCAAGTCAGTGAACACACCATGTTCCACTTGACCACTTTCTTTGCTAAGCATTAGAAGGCGAGATGATGTACGCTCTAATAATGGTGTTTGAGCAATTAGCTCTTCTGGTAAATGAAAATCAAATAAGTCTACATTCATTGTCTATTCATCCTTAGTAACAGTTTCCAATAATGGTTCAAAATCGCGGGCTGTCAGCACCAAGAAGATGCACTTCAGCGAAAACGAGTAGCACAACGTACGTTTTTGGTACGTGAGCACACGCAGGCTTTCGATGGAGCGCATATTCGAAGCCGATTACGCTACGTCAGCATAATCCGCGTGATCACAGTCCTCGATTTTGAACTACCTCTGTACCTGTATAATAGTATTTCAAAATATATTGATAGTCATACCCTTGTTCAGCAAGACCATAAGCACCGTACTGGGACATCCCAACTCCATGTCCATTACCTTTACCATTGTATTGATACCCTGCATCTGCAGTGGCAGCTCGAACATTACCACTACCATCAAGTACATACATATATTCACCGTTAACCGTTGCTGTGTTACCATTAGCTCCGACAACTTGCAACGTTTTGGCGCCATCTGTTTTAGTACGATCTAATTGATTGGCACCGAGAATAACGATTTTCCCCGTTTCTTCAATGCTAAATAATGTACTTTGCAATGAACCATCTACACCAAGTATTGCTCGCAAATCAACAGGTTTCGCAACAGGCAATGCTTTACCATTAACTGAAACTTCCAAAGCTCGACCCGATACTCCTACTTTACTAACATTGAATGAGTTAATATTGCCAGATATGGTGCTCGGTAACTTAGCATTAATTGTTTTTGCTATTTCATCGCTGCTATAAGGTCCTCTCCGCCAATTCATAGAATTGGATTGAATGACCTTCTCAAGCGCAATTAATTGGGTTCCACTATTAATTAGATCAACTGCTGGTACATTCGATTGAACAATTGGATTACGACGAATATTGGTCGCATCTGTATTAGACAATAGAATTGGTTTACCCGCTTCGTTAGTCTTACCAGTATCTTTAGCCAAATCTTCGCGAATATATCCTACTTTACCATTGGGAAGCACGACACGATACCAATAAAACAATCCTTTTTCGGAAATTGCATCTGGGCTAGACACACTTTTCAAGTAAGCAACTTCATTATTCCAAATTTCTTTTGCATCAGCTGTTACTCCCCCTGCATTGGCAGAGTATAACGTTTCAATTAGCTTACCATTATAAGTAATAACTTCGCCTTTAGTCTCATTAACCGCTTTTGTAGTATTTGCAGATTCAGAGTTAGCACCATAGTATGCTTGACTCGTTGTAGTGTCAACGACATTTGCCACGACAAACGACGAACCGGAATACAGAGCATACGTACGAGCAGCAACTGCTTGAGATTTTAAAGCTTCTAGTGGCCATGATGGATACATTTCAATCGCTACTACTGAATATAAATATTGCTCAAATGGCAATTCATTAACGACATACATAGCGTTGTTTAATGATCCTAACTCTATAGTACCTCGATAAGAACGGTCGCTGCGCTCCGTCACTTTAACTAGACCTTCTTTATCCGCTTTTAAAGATACAATCATATGTGGATTATATAAATATAATTCATTAGATGAGGTTCCACGATCGGTTACAGTATGATCGACTCTCATAAGTAGCATATCTTCGCTACCTTTCAACTCTTTCAAAGAACTATTTACTTTGCTAGCGGCAGTCTTAACTAACCCAAGTTCAGCAGCTGTACCAACCATTCCTACAACTACTGAATATTCAAGTTTACCAGCGCTATTTAATTTCATACCAATTGTAGTATTCAAGCCTTGCGAGCCAAATCTCGTTGCAGCGACCTGTGCATCTGCTTTTGCAGAATAGCTACCACTTTCAAGTGCAAATGGGCCATATATTGTTGGTGCAGACTTCAAAAGCTTAGAAAGAGTCGCATTGCTTTTCCACTTCGTCGCTGCTGTAGTCGCATCACTATTACTTGCATACCCACCTTCAAACACTTGGAATGTCACTTTATCATTTTTACTTAGAGACGTTAGAAACGGCGTACCACCTGCTGTTTTCACAGCCTTGGATACTTGTTGTGCAGCAGCAAAATCGGTAGATTCAAATAAATTAACTTTATAATCATTCATAGCTAATCGCAACTGATCATTCCCCGGGAAATTTAACCATTCTGTAGAATTGGAAGCTGTTTTCACCGATAATTTCAATGCACTCTCAGAAGATAAAGTTGCTACCTTTGTTATACTTGAGTATTTCTTCGGAATATCAACAAATAATGCCACCCGAATCTGATCAAGCGACGGAACAGCAGCCTTCGCTGGTATTGACACCGATATAGATAGCATTAGTGCGATTACTACACTTACTATTAAACTCTGCTTAGCTATTTTCAACATATATTCACATCCTTAGTTTACAATGAAGGTTTAATTATCATTTCTTCTTCCCAGTAATACCGTAATACCCAGCAACGTGTACGTTTCAAGTACACGAGCGGAGATGATCTAGCACGAAGCTTAAAATGGAAGTTCAAAATCGTGGGCTGTCAGCACCAAGAAGATGAGCTTCAGCGGATACGAGTAGCACAGCGTACGTTTTGTGTACGTGAGCACACGCAGGCTTTCAATGGAGGTCTTATTCGACGCCGACTACGCGACAACGCGTAACCGCGTGATCACAGTCCGCGATTTGAATTACCTCTCAGGGAGGGGGAGTCCCAGATGACTGTACGCACGATCAGTCGCCACCCTCCCCCTAGGAGTACGCTGTAAAAACCCAATCTGCATTAAGTATGGCTCATAAACATCTTCAATCGTTATTGATTCTTCGCCAATCGTAGCTGCAATGGTATCTAATCCTACAGGTCGACCTGAGAAATTAGTAATCATCGCATGTAGCATTTTATGATCGATATGATCTAAGCCCATAGGATCTACTTGTAACAACTCAAGTGCTGAATTAGCAATTTCATGAGTAATAATGCCATCACCACGCACTTGCGCGAAATCACGCACGCGCTTTAACAATCGATTCGCTATACGAGGAGTTCCTCTTGAACGTAGTGCAATTTCATGAGATGCTTCACCGACTATATCTACATTAAGAATTTCGGCAGCTCGCGATACGATAAACGCCAGATCATCTACATTATAATATTCTAAACGACTCACTACACCAAAGCGATCCCTTAATGGCGCAGAAAGCTGTCCTGCTCTTGTTGTTGCCCCAATTAGTGTAAATGGCGGCAAATCTAGACGAACAGAACGTGCACTTGGACCTTTACCAATCATAATATCTAGCGCAAAATCTTCCATTGCAGGATACAATACTTCTTCTACAGTACGATGTAACCGATGAATTTCATCAATAAATAATACATCACCTTCTTGTAAATTGGTAAGTAGTGCTGCAAGATCTCCCGGACGCTCAATGGCAGGACCAGAAGTTGTACGTAAACTAACACCTAGCTCATTGGCGATAATATTAGATAGTGTCGTTTTACCTAATCCTGGTGGACCATACAGAAGAACATGATCCAATGCTTCCTTACGGAGTTTAGCTGCTTCAATATAAATACTTAACGTTTCTTTCGCTTTATATTGTCCGATATATTCATTCAAATAACGAGGACGCAAGCTAAGCTCCACCGCTTGTTCTTCCATCATAAGATTAGCGGATATGATTCGATCATCCATTTCAGCTTGACTCCTTTCCGTTATCCTTTAAATAGCTGTTGCAACGCCTTCTTCATCAACTGATCAACTTGTTCGTCCGCATTAACTTCATGCTGTAACACTTGCCACGCTCGGTCAAGTTCTGTCTCAGTATAACCTAGAGCCTTCAAACCATCCTTCGCTTCTTTCCAAGCTCTACCTTCAGCAATTGGTTCATTAGGAGCATCCTCGTATTGTAAAGTAAAGCTACTAAGCGCTCCACCATTTAGATCAATTCCGATACCATCTAATTTATCTTTCAAATCTAGTACAATTCGTTGTGCGGTTTTCTTACCGATTCCTGGTAGTTTCGTAAGATATGTAAGATTATCTTGTTGAATAGCAGCTACCAATTGCTCAGGCTTTCCAGCTGATAACATGCCTAGCGCTACCTTTGGCCCAATTCCTGAAACATCAAGAAATTTACGGAATAAAGCCTTTTGTTGTCTAGACTCAAAACCGAATAGTAATGTTGCATCTTCACGTGTATGATAATGAATATGTACAGTTACTGGTTGTGGCATCGCTTGAAGTGCATATGGATTTGGTGAAAACACGCGATAGCCAATATCATTCACTTCTATTACCGCATAATCAGCTTCAATATAAGCAACATGGCCTTTTAGATAATCAATCATTTGTGCTTCACCTCATTAATTTTTTGTGATAATACTGCTGAATGAGCATGGCATATTGCAACAGCCAATGCATCTGCAACATCATCTGGCTTTGGAATTGCACTTAGTTTCAAGAACATTTTCACCATTTCTTGCACCTGTCTCTTCTCAGCCTTACCGTAACCAACTACAGCCTGTTTAACTTGCAAAGGGGTGTATTCAGCAATAGATAATCCTCGTTGTGCAGCTGCTAATATAATGACACCTCTAGCCTCGCCCACCGCGAAAGCTGTTGTAACATTTCGATTAAAAAATAGCTTCTCTATGGCAACACTATCAGGCTTATATTTATCCATCAAAGCGCCTGCAGACTCATATACTTGTAATAATCGTTCTTCTTGTGGAGTATGGGCCTCTGTTTGAATAGCACCATATTGAACCGGTGTCAATTTATGACCTTCTTTATCAACAAATCCAAAACCAACGATTGCAATCCCTGGATCAATTCCTAGCACGCGCATTCCATCACCTCTAATAATCTGCTAGACAATTCTATACCAGTAAATATTAATACTATCATTTCTGTTTAAAGCTTGTCTAACGTACATTATAGCAAATGTTAGTTACTATGAGAACAAATGTTTCAGTTTGTAAGCGAAAGCAGAACAAAAAAGACATTCCAAAAAAAACCACCTTAGGTAGAATCCTCAGGTAATGCCTTGCTACAAAGTAAATTACAATTAGTGGAGTTCTTCTGAGCAGGATGACACTGTCCATCTTCAATTTGATAATGATAGGAATGTATACCATGTTAATTATCTAAAAACAATGATTACCGACCTAATTAAATAAGGTTTATAATACCCTTTGATCAACAAAATGCGGATACTAGAAGTATCCGCTAATTTTTATCTATTTGCCTATTAAGTCTGACATCACATTTATATTCGGTTCATATCGATCCATACTATACTCACTGTAAGTAGATAATACACTGTCATATTCCTCTATATCACTAACTCTAATCCCATTCATTAAATGCTCCCACTCTTGTTCAGGCAAGCTGCTTTCTAAGTACGGTACATTCAATTGAAAAAATGTTTTCATCACCTTTTCTTGAGATGGTTGTCCATCGAAAAGTGAAAATTCTCCCTCACTATTCATTCCAAAAAAAGCATTTTTCTTGCAATAAGGTGATAAATCATCGATTTGCTCTACAAATCGAATTAATGTATAAGATTGATCTACCGTCAACTCCCAGTTAGGATTTTGTTCGGCCATGATAACCACTTCTTCATAATTAAGTTCATCCAACTGCTCTATTTCTTCTCCACATACATAGACACGATGCAAAATAGTATGAATTTTCTTATCGCCATTCAGCCATGTAGACAAATCATCAATTTCATAATTAGATATATAGTTATTGTGCGCTTGTGCATGAACTGTTCCTACACTCATTGAAATGAAATATAAAATCACTACACCACTTAGCAAAGTCTTCATTTGCAAAGCCAGAAATAATTTTCTACGCATGCCCCGGTTTTGCTTTAACTTTCGCTTTAACCGTTTCCACATCGATGTATATCTCATGTTGTCTCCTCCTAAAACTTTTCGTCCTTCCTGTATTACTTTTGTATTGCGAAAAGTACTTCGGAAGCATAAGCTTTTTCATATTGTATAGTGTTGGCATAAAATATTTTTTTAGTCTTTCTATTTCTAACTTTCCCCAAATACCAAAAAACGTAGTTCAACGATTCGTAATCGTGAACTACGTTTATGAAATTTATCAAATTACCTCTCTAAGGAAGGATTAAACATTCAACCAAGGTCTACCACCCTTAGGTCTCTTTGGAGTCTTTTTTGCAGCTTGAATATTAACTCTTTTTCCTACTTTCTTAACTTTTGTTACTGGACCTAACTTACTAGCTTTGTTCGCCACTCCTTCAGCATAAGGCTGTGGAGTGCCACCGCAACCACAATCTGTGTTCCAAGGATTAGCATAACCTTGCACGTTCGCCCCATAACTCATTGGAGGATACATTGCTGATTGGGCCATTATTGTCCCTCCACTTGGATTCATGTTATTACTATAATTCATAGGTTGAGTATATCCCCCCCAATTGCCCTGATTTGGGTATGTTGGGCATCCGCATGGATTGTAATACTGCATTGGTGCATATGCTGAATATGGAGATACAGGTACTTTATAATTTGAATTTATCATTGGCTTAAATTTACCCATGTTTGCTTGATTACCTGAATTTGGTGATTGGTATTGATGTAACATTTCTGCATTAGGGAAATAAGGATGTTGTTCCAAGTCAGCAGGTAACGGCTTAAATCCAGCATAACCTTTGTTTGCGACAGGCATCATCTTCGTTGCCATTGGTTCAATTTTCGAATTAGCTACTGGCATCATCTTTGTTGCATATGGTTCAATTTTTGAATTTGCCACTGGCATCATCTTCGTTGCATATGGTTCGATTTTTGAATTTGCTGTTGGCATCATTTTCGTTGCATATGGTTCGATTTTTGAATTTGCAACTGGCATCATCTTCGTTGCCATCGGCTCGATTTTCGAATTAGCCATCGGCATCATTTTCGTTGCCATTGGCTCGATTTTTGAATTTGCAACTGGCATCATCTTCGTTGCCATCGGCTCGATTTTCGAATTAGCCATCGGCATCATTTTCGTTGCCATTGGCTCGATTTTCGAATTAGCCATCGGCATCATCTTCGTTGCCATTGATTCTACTTTGGCATTGGCATTTGCATTTGCAACTGGAGACACTTTCGTCATCACTGATTCTACTTTTGCATTTGCGTTTGCATTTGCAACTGGAGACACTTTCGTCATCACCGATTCTACTTTTGCATTGGCATTGGCATTAGCTGGTGATACCTTCTGAACCACCGATTCTACTTTTGCATTGGCATTTGCATTTGCTACCGGTGAAACTTTCTGAACCACCGATTCTACTTTTGCATTAGCATTGGCATTTGCAACTGGAGACACTTTCGTCACCATTGATTCTACTTTTGCATTGGCATTAGCATTTGCAACTGGAGACACTTTCGTCACCATTGATTCTACTTTTGCATTGGCATTAGCATTTGCAACTGGTGACACTTTCGTCACCATTGATTCTACTTTTGCGTTGGCATTAGCATTTGCAACTGGTGATACCTTCTGAACCACTGATTCTACTTTTGCGTTGGCATTGGCATTTGCAACTGGAGACACCTTCGTCACCATTGATTCTACTTTTGCATTGGCATTTGCAACTGGCGATACCTTCGTGGACAACGGTTCTACTTTCGCAGTCGCTACAGGCTCTGTTTTCGTCTTAATCGGAGCTACTGTTTTCGCAGTAACCGTAGGTTTCACTTGTGCAGCCACTACTTTCTGTATAGGGGCAGCTTTTGTTACGTTAATTGTTGGAGCAACATTGATTGTAGGCGATATTTGAATCGGAGTTGGTTGCTTCGGTTGTACGGCTTGCGTAGGCATTATTTGATTGTTTGCTTTTTTCGAATTAATCATTTGTTGATTAGCTGCTTTTTGATTTGCCGACATTCCATTCAGTTGTTGAGCATGAATTTGACCAGATAGATCTACGGAATAAGATTTTGGAATATTAATAATGTCTCCGACTTGTAAGGCATTCGGGTTGGAAAGTTGCTTATTAGCTGCAACAAGTTCTTTCAACGGAATATTCCAAGTATTAGCAAGTTTCCATAAAGTATCTCCTGATTGTACAATATATTTTTGCGTAGTAGTAATATCAACAACAGGAATATCAGACGGACTCGTTGCTCCTTTTGGAATTAACACTTTCATACCGATCGATAATTGATTAGGGTTAGTAATATTTGGGTTAAGTGCAAGGATGTCATCTAATGAAACTCCGTATTTTTTAGATATTTTATACAGGCTATCACCAGAAACTACTGTATGCAATTGAAACCCTGGCAATAAATGATGCAATAGAGATGGAACTGAAGGCAATGTTACAGAAACCTCAGGAGTAGATGAAATTGGTGTTGTTGATGTTGCTTGTGCAGTAACTTGTTGCGAAGCTCCCATTGACGCTTTTTTCGGAATATTAATGATATCACCAATCTGCAAAACGTTTGGATTATGAATGTGCTTGTTAACTGCAATTAGGTCTGCCAGTGACACTCCCCATTCTTGTGACAATTTCCACATACTATCGCCTGATGTTACGACATGTTGATGTATAATTTCCATTTGCATCCCTCCACTTCTATCACTTCTAACCATTGCTGAAGACATAGATGGTATCCTGAGCTTTGATCCTATTTCTAAATTATAAGGATCAATAATATTCGAATTTTGCTTCAGCAATTCATCAACAGTGACATGATATTTTTGAGCAAGATGAAATATTGAATCATCTTGCTTAACGATGTGTATCCTCACTAAAATTTCCTCCTATACACAGTTGTAATCTTAATACGGCATTATTCCGTATGCAGTCTATACATCCTATGCAAAAAGTAGGCAGTCGCCACAATTCCGCACAAAAAAAACTAATAAAATTTAAGAGCTATGAAAAAGCACTACTTCCCTATGAATTAAAAGTATTAAATCTCGGGATTCGCTGACATAATAGACGACTTTCAATCAATAATCGAACGAAAATAAAAAAGGGTACTCCTGCAGCCCAAACGGACGGTTGCGGGAGTACCCTTTTTACAGTAATTTATTTACCTTCATTAATAGCACGAATCATCTCAAGCGGAACTTTAGGTTGACGATCATATGTTAATAAACCATTTATTTCCTGTTCCACATCAGTTAATTGGGTATAACAATAACCTTGAACCACTTTGGAATCTTGCATTGGCCTAATAACTGCTTCTACTTTCTGAATAAAGTCTTCTTCGTTACTAGCGCCAGAATAACCCCAGCCTTCCCACTCACTCTTCTTATATGCAATTCCACCAAACTCTGTTACTAGTATCGGTTGATTACGATATGTATGACCTCCAACTGATAAATCTCGATTTGCAGGTCTAGCAGTAATAGTAGAATCAACCGTTGCATAACGCGCTCGCAACACTTCTTCTCTCCATTCATAATCATGAATATTATAAAGATCAGTTTCTACCATTTCCCATCCATCATTAGAAATAACAGGTCTTGTCGAATCAAGTGATTTCGTTAAATAATACATGGACATCGCATGTTGCTGTTGTAAAACATCTATTTTAATATTTGGCACACCCCAGCTCTCATTAAGAGGTACCCAAACCACTAAACTAGGATGATTGTAGTCACGATCTATCGCTTCCTGCCATTCCTTTGTAAATTTCCGCACATATTCATTAGAATATTGGTAAGCATTTGCTGCCTCCCCCCATACTAATAACCCCATGCGGTCACACCAATACAAGTAACGAGGGTCCTCAATTTTTTGGTGTTTACGTGCTCCATTAAAGCCCATTTCCTTTGTCAATTCAATATCACGCTTTATGGCATCGTCACTTGGAGGTGTTAAGTTTCCATCTGGGAAATAACCTTGATCAAGTACTAATTTCATTTGATATGGTCTGTTATTAATGCACAATAAGCCATTGTCGATAGAAACTTTACGCATTCCGAAATAGCTCGACGTCTGATCAACTACCTTGCCATCTAACACAAGTGTAAATGCAATATCATATAAATTAGGATTCTCCGGAGACCACCAACGACCTAGTCCATGATCATTAAAATCATGTAGTCCAATTCTTCGTTTGGATTGCTGCTGTTTTAATTGAAATGTATCCGATACTATCGCTTCCCCACTAAAAGAAATATCTACCTGCAATTCTAATTGACTCCATGTTGCTATTCCATCGATAAACAAATCCATTTCTATCTCGTTTGAATCAATATGAGGCGTAAATTTCACTTTAGATAAATGAACTTCAGAAACTGCTTCCATCCAAACAGTCTGCCATATCCCCGTAGTGCGCGTATAAAATATACTTGCTGAATCAGATAACCAATATTGCTTTCCTCTTGGCAGTGTCACGTCATGACTGAAATCAATAACCTTTACTACGACTATATTATCTTTTTCTTGCAAAACATCTGTAATATCTGCATGAAAAGGCGTGTGACCGCCTTCATGATAAGCCACCTGATGACCATTAACCCAAACTGTTGCCTCATAATCCACTGCACCGAAATGAAGAATGACTCGTTTATTAGCAAACTCTTTCGGAATTTCTAATGGACGGCTGTACCATACGATATCATGAAAATCTGGATCAGCGATACCACTTAATTGACTTTGATATGCAAACGGAACTTGAATTACTCGGGTAAATTTATGCCTCCCCAACTCCCATCGCTGCTGACTCCCTTTATTCGCATCATCAAATTCGAAAGACCATTCTCCATTCAAATTCACCCATGCTTGTCTTACATATTGCGGTCTAGGATATTCCATACGGTATGTAGTCATTTTCATTTCTCCTTCTCATGTCTCATATGTTTTTCGCGATATTCGGTTGGTGACATACCCGTCTCATTTCGAAATACACGATTAAAGTGTCTAATATTCGTAAATCCTGTCTGTGTCGCAATGACAACCAACTTTTGATCAGAATAGGCCATTCGTTTCTTAGCCTCTAAAATTCTAACCTCATTTAATTTATCTATGAATGAAATTCCTGTACGTTGTTTAAACAAACTGCTGAAATAAGCCGAATTTAAAAATACGGTGTCTGCAACATTTTTTAATGTTAGCTGCTCCGAAAAATGACTTTCAATAAACTTAATAGTTTTCTCAATAGGATCTGCCTCAAACAGAGCTTGATTGAGATTTGCAGTATGCATTAATTTGACTAGTAGTCTTCCTAGTTCATCTGATAATTCTTCTCTCGTCGATATGGAACAAATATGCAGCAAAATAGAACGAACATCATCGGTTCCAAGCCATTGCTTTGTTAGTCTTAGCTGGTTAGACCATTCACAATAATGTATAATCATCTTGCATATTTGTTGCTGTACATATTGCGGTGAATTAGCAACCTGACAAAGCTTATGTACAAAATGCTCAACCTGAGTGAAAAGCCCTTCAACATTCCCGTCTAGAAATGCTTTTTCAATGTTATCTAAGGAGAGAGTACTGTACTCATGAATAGCCTCACTTACTTGAGTCTCACCTTCATATTGATAAACTTGATCGTCACCTAATATTAATCTCTGCAAAAAAGCTAGTTGAGCTTCCTGATAACTTTGCAGAATATCCTCGACTTTACCATACGGTCTTCCTACTCCAATTGTAACGGTCATATTAGACAAACTATTCACTTGTCTGCGGATACTTTCTGCTAGCTCATTCATCTCTCTTTGAGCATTTTCACGATCTTTATGGTTAACAATAACAACAACCTCCGTTGCTTTAGGTGAACAGCAAATACCAGTAAACCTTCGATCTAGTATTTCTTGCACAAGTTGTTGCAAATAAAGGATAAACAATGACGGGTCTGCTTGATTGTATCTCTCCTCCGCTATTGAAGGCTTATCTAATTGCAGCACGATACAAGAATTCCACTTCCCTTTAAATATAATGCCATCACTCGCAAACTGATCCAAATCCTTCTCTTGAAGCTTGTTGCATAATAGTCCCGTTATAATCTGCTCTCTAGCTCTCTTTATTTGCTCTCTCTTTTTCATATGAAGTTGTTGAAAAGAATCTGCTTGCTGTTGAATTTTCCCCTTCATAATAAGTAAGCTTCTCCCGAGTTCATCGCGTTCAATAGGCTTCATAATATAATCTTTAGCACCTTGACGCATCGATTGTTGCACATACATAAAATCATCATAGCCACTTATTACAACACACATTATTGTTGGAAATTGGTTAGCCATTTGTTGCTGCAGTTGTATGCCATCCATTCTAGGCATTCTAATGTCTGTTAAAATCGCATCAGGCTGCAGTTTGTCTACTTGTTCAAGCGCCTCGATGCCATCTCTTGCTTCTCCAACGATTTCCCAATCTTCATCTAGTTCCTGAATCATTTTTTTAAGACCAGTTCGAAAAATTGTTTCATCATCTACAATGAGAATACTAGGCATTGAATCCCTCCTACAGTGATATTTTCTTAGTTGTAATAGGTAAGGATATCGTTACTTTCAATCCTGATGGCTCTATATTTTGTAAACTTAAACCGTATGCTTCGCCATAATGCAGTACAATTCTACGATGAACATTCAGTAAGCCATTGCCAAAGCTCCCGCCAATATCTTTAGAATGGTTTAACTTCCATTGCAGTCTCGAAAGCTCCTCTTCCAAAATGCCAGTTCCATCATCTGAAACCGTGACAACTAGTTTATTGTCATCTCTACGACATATTAGATCTATTGCTCCGTATCCTATACCACGGTCTATACCATGATTAAGTGCATTTTCTACAATTGGTTGGATAATTAATGGAATAACTTCACAATCCATAAGCTCGTCTTCTACCTGAAGCTGAAATGATATTCGATCCTCATATCTCATTTGTTGTATTGTCATATAACCCTTCACATGATTCAATTCATCCTGCAAACTTACCCTTTCTTTTCTTCCGTTGAGACTGTACCGTAACAACCTACTCAATGTGTTGGTCATCGTAACAACTTCTCGATTACCTTTAATCTCAGCATACATACTAATTGAGCCCAAAGTATTGTACAAAAAATGAGGGTTTATTTTACTTTGTAAAGCGGTAATTTGGGCGTCTTTTTCACGAATCTCTGTTTCATATAGCAAATAACCAAGCTCACTTAACCTGGAAACCATCATATTAAAGGTATGACCTAAATGACCAACCTCATCCCATTGTTTAACAGGAAATGTTACAAGCAGATCACCACGTTCTACTTTTCTCATAAGTTTTGTTAAGCTCCGCAAAGGCTCTGTAATACGATAAGCTAGAAATGTAGAAAATAAAATTGCCAAAACTACACACGCTGTACCGATAATGAGCAGCGTATTTCTAATTAAGACCGTTTCCTTCGTCAACTCCGTTACAGGAACAATCCCTACTGTTTTCCAATTTGTTATTTCCGAAGTCACATACGCAATCTGCTGCCGCTCCCCCTCCAGATCGGCATGGGTCACGCCCTCTAATTCCTCATGTTGCCAAAGCCCTGATAGTTCCCCACGCATTGTATCCTTCTGCTTGACTGCAACTAACTCTTCTTCTGCAGTTGTAACAAATATCTCCTCACGATCACCCAGAGTAACTTCAGACAATATTTGTTGTAAAAATTTGGGGTTAACATCAATAACAATATAACCTAGCTTTTTCCCTGAATCGAATACTCTTAACTCCCGCGCAATTGAAAATACAGGATATTGGATACCGTTTACCGTCTCAATATTATGAGTAGCGGTGAAGATAGAGCGACCGTCCATCGAATTCTCTTGCTGTAGCCACGTTAATTTATCATCCATACTATAATTAGTAACATACTGACTTTCAGGCAATACAACATACGAGGCGCCATTCTCCCCAAACAAGGACACTCCCACAATATCGATTCTTCCGTTGAGAAAAACTTGCGTAACAAAGCTATTTAGATCTTTAATTTCCTGTAAAGTTAACGGCTGGTCATGCTCACGCTTACTGTTCAAAAACGTAATAATGTTCTCATATTGGTAAGGCATCATTGTAAGTCGATCTAACTCTTCCATGTAGGCATCCATACGTAATGTAAGTTGCTTCAACGTTTGTAATTGATAATCTCCAACCTTTTGCTCGAGTTTATCGGAAAAAATGGTAAGCGAGAAATAAATCATAATACTCAGCGGAACGACAATGAGAACAAAGTAAATCATTACTAGTTTTTTGGCTAGCTCTTTATTTTTAATCCATTCAGTTACTTTTCTCATTCTCGTTCTCATCGGCAATTTATTCCTTCAATTCATCATTTATTTTGATTTGCGTTTGTCTCAGTGTCTCTTCTGGTGTCTGTAGTCCGTAGTTCATCTTTTCAAACTCTTGAATAAGAATTTCGACAATCGGCCATTGCATCACATGTCTAGGCCAATATGCTACATAGTCTGCTGTCGCAGCGTAATCACTACGAAAAGGCAGAGCTTTATATTCCGGACTTTCCACAACAGAGATCTTACTTGGTACATGCCCCGCTTCCGCCCACTTAGCACCATGTTCTACAAGCCACTTCATAAAGTACAAAGCAGCATTTCTTTTTTCATTCGTCATGCCATGTTTAGTCGGTATTACTAACGTATGAGAATCTCCCCAGACTGCTTCATGATCAAATACAACAGGGAGTGGGATTACTCCAAAATCCAAATTTTCCGCTTCTTCAAACGCCCCTGTCCCCCATACTCCTGTAATAAGAACAGCAGCCTGCCCATCATAAAACATTTTGAAAGCATCGTTAATATTAGGTGGAATAATGCCTTCAGTATAAAGTCGATGAACGAATTGAAGTGCTGTTAGCGCTTTATCATTGTTAATAACAACTTCGGTTTGTGCATCATTATAGAACGCTCCCCCACCATCTATTTGATTGTATAAGCTCCACCATAACCATACGGAATCAATTCTAGTTCCTGGCTGTGCCAAAGGAGCAATCGATGGTGGTAATTGTTGTTTTAACACTTGTAAAAAATCTTCTAAGGATTGTCCGCTATTCAGCAATGGCTCACCTTGCGCATCTAACAACCCTGCCTGCTTTAAAGTATCTTTATTATAATAAAGTACTAATGTATGCGTATCTAGAGGCACAGCGTAAGGAACTTGATCATAGACTGTGGACTCCAAAATATTAGCGTTAAAAGTATTCCACTCTAAATTGACCGCTTTAGCAGGCTCTTCTAAATTTTCAATATAACCATTTTGGACAAATTGAGGTAAACTTGTCTGATGTAAAATGGCAACATCGGGTGCATTGCCTGATAATATCGTTGTACGCAAACGTGAGTAATAATCATCTAATCGAGAATTTACTTGTATGACCTGAATTTGACTGTTTTCTTCATTAAACAAGTTAACAAGCTGAGTCATAAATCGATTATCCCCACCGCTAAACGGCGTCCAAAATTCCAGCTGAATAACTTGCGAGTTGTCGTCAGGCATATTGGTGGAACGATTCGAAGGAGAACAGCTCATTACTAATAATAGGATGCTAAGACAAATTAATAGCACAACCTTTTTCATCCATACTCCGCTGGCCATTACTTAGCCCCCTACTTAAATTTTTTTAATGTTTAGTTGCCGCACTAATGTCAATATAATCAATTTCTAATGGACTCGTTGCATTTGTTAGATGAATGGCATTAGAACCTTCGACTAACTTAACAATCATACTATTTGGTATAAACTGATTACGCTCCGTGCTAGATATTGTAAGACGTTGCTTCTTGCTTTCATTGATTGTAATATCTATTTCTTGCTCCTGTCCACTTGTATTAGCTATTGCAAAATGTATTTCATATTCGCCAGCTGATGGAACCTTAATATTAGAGAAACTGATTGCCTTCTGCTTGCTTTCAGCAATAAATACAGTACTCCCGTTAGAAGCGAACGGATTATCTTGAGTTTCAGAATCTCCAAAAATAGTAGTATATTCTGCCTCATACCTTGGAATTTCAATAGCATAAATATGTTCCTTAACATCTGCTCCTTGCAAAGTAATTCCGTTCTCTCCCGCTAATAATGACCCCTGCAAGTACACATATCCTAGTTCATCAGCTAAAGTTGGAGCAAGTTTAAGCTGTTGCTCTTCCTGCCCGTTTAAAGCTACCGTTAATGCACGGGTCTCACCAGTTACATTTTTGTAATGGAATAATATTGGGATTACAGTATCTACCATAGTAACAATACCTGTATATCGGTAACCGTCAACTTCCTCAATTGCATCCACACTTCTGTATATACCTGAACCTTCAGGTACATTTATAGCCGTCATAAGCGACAACGGGGAACCAAAGCTTGGATGTCCTGCCTCATTCCATTTCACTCTTTGCGCACGAGCACGGCGGTTGCTCCAACCATCATTAATGCCCGTTGTTGCGTGATAAACAATAAAAGTTTCACTTCCATCAGGTGATGTTACAAATGAATTATGTCCTGGGCCATACACGTTAGCCTCATCATCCCGAGTCATAAGTGGTTCTATCGCTTTACTCCACTTAGATGCGTCTAACGGGTCAGCGCCTTTTTCTAAAGTAAGTAAACCTATACTATAATCAGGTGTCCAGCTACCCGCACCTGAATAAGCAATGTGAATTTGACCATCCTTTTTCAATATTGCTTGACCCTCATTAATGTAAGGCGGGCCTCCCGCTTTTTCCCATTCAAGATCAGGTTTACTGATCATAACTCTTGGCCCATTAATGGTATATGGATTACTCATAGGAGCAATATATGTATTTTGAGCGATATTTTCATCGCCTTCCCAACCAGACCAAACAAAATATAATTGATCATCTTGTTCCAACACTAAACCATCAATTGCCCATTTATCGCTAGCGTCAGTAACTTGCCCCATGAAGCTATATTCACCCATTGGATCATCCGTTACTGCTTCAAGAGCGTACATACGATGGTTTTCATTTTGACCATTATCCGCCGCAAAATATATGTACCATTTCCCTTGAATGAACTGAATTTCAGGTGCCCATAAATTAGCAGAATACATCGTATTAACTGGTGGATACCATACGACTTTTTGCTCTGCATTTCTAAAATCTAACGTTTTTGAGCGAAGCAGCATAATATCAATACCATCATGCGTAAACGTCATATAGTAAAAACCTTGATGATAGACAACACTTGGATCTGGGGTGTCCATAGTTACTAACAAGTTTTTGTAAGTACCCCCATGTCCATTATACGGGACATTTATTTGAACGTCCTTAATCTGTGACCGAATCATTAGCAATCCCCCTAGTACTGCTAGCAAAATTACAACTACAATAACCATTTGTTTTTGAGTAATTTTCATGCATATCCTCCATGAATATAATCTTGCTTCCTATTTCACTGCAGATTGTGTAATTGCTTTAACAAACGATCTTTGACCAACGATAAAAATAACAATAACTGGTAGAGCAGCAATCGTTGTCATTGCCATCAATTTGCCGTAACTTTGTGTGTAGCTTCCTGTTGCCATAATTGCAATACCTGCCGTAATGGTTCGCATCTCTGGAGAAGATGTTGCATATAGTGGCCACACAAAATCATTATAAATCCCCATAAATGTGAAGATCGCAAGTGTAACCATAATTGAAATAGCTGATGGCAGCAATATACGAGCATATATATGCCACTTATTCGCACCATCAATCCGAGCAGCTTCTTCAATTTCCTTAGGAAACGATACAAAAAATTGATAAAGTAGAAATACACCGAATGCCCCTGCTGTCGCCGGAAGAACTAAAGCTGGATAAGTATTAAGTAGACCTAACGCATTGAATTCCATGTACATAGGCAAAAACGTAAGTACAGAAGGGATCATTAGCGATGCTATAAAGATAGGTAGCATTATACGTCGTAAAGGCATATCATTCAGCCTTGCCAATCCATATGCTGCCATGGAATCAATAAGTAGCACAATAACAGTTCCGACAACTCCAACCAGCAATGAATTTCCGATCCAGCGCATGATAGGAACATTCATGAATTCCCCTTGAATCCCTTGCACAAAGTTATCAATGGTCGGATTAATCGGGAACAAATTCATTTGTCCTGAAAGTGCCTCAAAATCATTTTTGAATGCAGTAGATAGCATCCATATTAAAGGAATAATAAAAATAATACCGATTATGCTTGCCACTAAAATAACACCAATTTTTCGTGCTAGCATCTATTTCTCCCCCTTCTTAGCCATCGTTAGTTTCATTTGTACGAGGGAAATTATTATGATTAGTATCGCCATCATAATAGCCATTGCTGAAGCTGAACCAATTTGTTTACGAGCAAATGCTTGATCAAGTACATTCATTAACAATACTTTAGTCGAATCACCAGGCCCACCTCTCGTTAGAAGGAACGGCTGTGCGTAAACATTAAAGGATGCAATCGTCGAAGTAATCATGACAAAAAGCATAACGGGCTTAATCGTAGGTAACGTGATATGAATAAACTTCTGCCATTGATTCGCACCATCAATCGAGGCTGCTTCATAGTAATCTTCTGGCACCTCATTAAGTGCATTAATAAAAATAATCATGTTAAATCCGATTGTCCACCATAAAGTTGTTATAATAAGGGCTATCCATGCCCAAGGTGTAGCTGTTAGCCATGGAATTCCCACAATTCCCAATTTTTGAAGTAAGCTATTTAAAAATCCTGCATTCGTATCAAACATCATTAACCATATGACCGCCATAACTGATGCGGATAATGCATAAGGCAAGAAATATACCGTTCTAAATAACCCTCTAATTCTCCTAGGTAATGCATTAACTAGCATAGCCATCCCAAGTCCTGTAAAAATCAATAATGGCACGGAGTAAATTACGAACTGGAAAGTTGCCCAAAGCCCTCTAAAAAACACACTATTGGAATACGTTCCCGGTGTGAATATATCAATATAATTGGCCAATCCTACAAAATCGTGATCTACGGACAATAATTCAAAGTTATGAAGACTTAAGTACACACCATATAATATGGGAAATAGTAAAAATACACTAAAAGCAATTAAATACGGAATGACGAACAAAAACGAAGTAAAGCGGGAACCCACACTACTTTTCATCATATTACCCCTCCTGCGCTTGCAGACTCATAAGTTCATTTCATATACGGTTGTAAAAAGAAGATGAGACATGTATTGCACTATCCCATCTTCTCTTCAATTAGACCTATTTCATCGCTTGATGAGATTTATTGACTGCGTCATCCATAGCTTCTTGAACACTTTTATTGCCAAGCAATGCATTGTTCAATTCACTCCAGATTGGCTCTGAAATGGTATCCCAATTAACAACGTTAGGACTAAATTGTACATATTCGAAAGAAGAAGCAATCGTGCTTTGGAACTCCAAAGCTTTAAACTCGTCACTTTCAATCATCGGAATCGAAGCAAGTGCTTGACCCGATTCAGCCCAATCCATAGAGTTAGAAGAAACGTATTTCAAGAAATCACCTACGCCAGCAACAACTTTTTCATCTGTAATGCCTTGAGGAACTACGAATCCATGAGAACCAGCGTATACAGCTTGCCTAGCTTTACCTAATTGAGGAACAGTAGCAACTCCATAATTTAAACCTGCTTCATCAAATTGTGATTTCATCCATGGGCCGTTAAATTGGATAGCATTTTTACCTTGAAGGAACAATGTGTTTTCGCCATCTTGTTGCACGTTAGCTGGAGAAGTACCTGCTTCAATCATATTGCGAAGATATTGAACAACTTCAACTACCTCAGGTGAATTAAAGCCCACATCATTGCCATCCCATAGCTGACCACCATTTTGCCAAACTAATGTTGGGAAAATAAATTGTTGTGGCCATAGCGTTGGTACTACATAACCATAGACACCCTTACTAGCATCTGTCAGCTTCGTAATCGCTTCATCAAACTCTGCACGATTTGTCGGAACAGTCGTTACGCCTGCTTGCACGAACAAATCTTTGTTATAGTACATAACTAACGGATGAATATCCAAAGGAATCGTATACCATTTATCCTCGATTGTACCGTATTCAACGGGAGCTACTGCAAAATCTGTTTTGGAAATTCCCGCCTCGGTTGCTAAATCATCGATTGGTTGCAATTGATTTTTGCTAGCGTATGTTGGCACCTTATCTACGTGCATAATCATAAGACTTGGCTTATCTTTTGCTGAACTTAGTGCAATATCTACTTGCTTGTAATACTCACCGTTTGGATGAATGACAAAATCTACTTTGTATTGATCCTGTGAGCTATTGTACTTATCAACAATTTTCTTCATGAAAGGTCCATCTGAGCCAGAGAACGGTGACCAAAACAATATTTCTGTTTTCTTACCAGTTCCTCCTGAGCTTTGTTTTGTACTGTTGTCACCTGAATTACTGCTGCATCCTGCTGCGATCATAGCAACAACTAGAATAAGTAGAAGTAAGCTAGACCATTTCATCCCTTTTTTCTTCATTATACGAATCCCCCTATTTGTTTAATTCGGTAGTTGTTACAACCTTGCTACTATCATAAACGGAAGATGATCTGCTACAAACGTCACATTTATAGATGATATGGACATATCTTTAGATTGTTATAAATCTGTTACGTCTCATTAATTTTTACGAAATCTTATAACACCAACTAGATGATACGTACCCCTAGGCACGAAAAAAAGACGACTCTTCATTCGAAAACCGAATGAGAAATCGTCTTTTTTATGGCGCCACAGCAACGTGTACGGTTCGAGTACACGAGCGGAGACTGTCTAGCACAAAGCTAAAACTGATGCTATACCGAAAGTACTATAAAACGAAACCCAGCAACGTGTACGGTTCGAGTACACAAGCGGAGACTGTCTAGCACGAAACTTAAAATGGAAGGTCAAAATCGTGGGCTGTCAGCACCAAGAATATGCCCTCCAGCGGAAACGAGGCGCACAGTGTACGTTATTGGTACACGAGCACACGCAGGCTTTCGATGGAGGGCATATTCGATGTCGACTAAACTACCTAGCATACTCATCGTGATCACAGTCCGCGATTTTGAGCATCCTATAAAAGTTGTTCGTATTTGTAGCTTGGGTAACAACCTAACACCCTCACCTGACACCCAATCGCTTCAATTTCTTGGAGCGCTGCTTGTAGTAAAAACTCTTCAAGCGAGTACTTAATTTCAATATAGAAATAATAACTACCTAACTTCTTCTTCGTCGGACGAGATTCTATGCGGGATAAGTTAATTCTTCTCCACGCAAATGCAGACAGTACTTGATGTAATGCTCCAGCATAATCTTCAGGTAGAGTAACAAGAATACTTGTCTTCATATTACTATTCTCACGAGCAGTATAAGGCTTATCACCTACTAAGAAGAAACGTGTGTAGTTATTATTGTGATCAGTGATCGAATCAGCTAATATATCTAACTTATTATTAATCGAAGCGGTCTTTGTCCCGATAGCAACTATACCTTCACCTGGATGATCTGCAACGATCTTGACTGATTCTGCTGTACTACTTACATGTTCAGTTTCTGCATATGGAATATTTTCACGAATAAATTCAAGACATTGTGACATCGCAACAGGATGACTAATTACTTTTTTCACTTTGGTAAAATCCAATTGACCCCATTCATTTAACAATTCTGAACGACGACCAATAAGATTCTGAATGGAGGGATATACCCATTCCGCTTGAATTGGCAGATCTACTTCATGTACAAGCCAATCTAAGTGCAAACTTACTGAACCATCGATCGTGTTCTCTATAGGAATAACACTATAATTGCTAATCTCATTTACCGTTGATAGAAAAACATCTGAAATCATTCGATGATGTTTCCACTCAACCGATTCATCTGAAAAAAATAACTTTGCTGCTTCATCTGATACTGATCCTGCTGGCAATAGAGCTACTGTTGTCATTAGTGTCCGTCTCCTTTAACCAAATCCATAAAAGCGATTGATTCACCTTGCGTAATAGATTCGTAAATGACTCTCGCGCCATAAATATCTGGAGATAGCCACATCGTAGTAGCTGTAATGCCCTCCTTCTTCATGCACTCAAGTAAAAATTGTTCAAGTTCCTCTTGCTGCGTACTTTGCGAATCAACAAATGTAATTAATGTTGGTCCCGCACCACTTAGAGCTGCTCCAAGAGCACCTTTTTCGGTAGCATGTTCTAAAATATATTCCATACCGGGAATTAATGCCGCGCGATACGGTTGATGTACCCGATCTTGCATAGCGGTACGAATTAATTCAAGCTGACCAGATGCGAGCGCTGCGACAAGCAACGAACTGCGACCAATATTAAAGACTACATCTGCTTTACTATATTGACTTGGCAATGCATGTCTCGCTTTTTCTGTTGATAATTGAAAATTTGGTACTATAACTAATGTTTCAAGCGTGTTAGGAGGTGTTATCTTCACGTATGGAGCTGTTTTCTCATCCCATGAAGAAATAACTATCCCACCGAATATTGACGCTCCTACATTGTCTGGATGTCCTTCTAGTTCTGTAGCCATATGAAATAGTTCATCAGTAGTCAAAGCCTGTCCAATCAGCGCATTGGCAGCTACTAGAGCTCCAACTATGGCAGACGCACTACTACCCAAGCCACGGGTCAAAGGAATTTCACTATACATACTTATTTTAAGTGCTTGCTCTGGCATTCCTGCCTTAGCAAACACTTTTTGAGCTACTTTATATACTAAATTATTGTGGTCTTTCGGAATGCCTTCCATACCATCGCCATATAGATGAACCGTTGTTTCATCAGCTATTGTAAGCTCTAGCCATGCATATAATGATAAGGCCATACCTAGTGCGTCGAAACCAGGTCCCAAATTAGCAGTACTCGCAGGAATTTTAACAACTACCGATTGTTTTTCTATTTTGTTCATGTGCTTATCCTTCTACTCGATATACGCTCTTCACTTCATGAATAACATCAAGAGCATTGAATGATGAAAGTACATTTTGAATTGCGGCTTTGCTAGCATCATGTGTAATGACGATAATCTCAGCATGAGTTTGATTTTGATTAGGTTGTTGTAGAACAGATTCTAAGCTTACTTCATGATTTGCAAACTCCTGTGTAATGCGAGCAAGTACTCCCGCACGATCAGCAACTTCAAGCAATAAGAAGTATTTAGAAGAGATTTGATCATCAGTTTTAAGCACTGTCTGTTTATACGCAGTGTTAACTCGTTTACCACTGATGCCAAGTTTAATATTTTTACTTACTGCGACAAGGTCAGCCACTACCGAAGTTGCTGTTGGTAATTCGCCAGCACCTGCGCCATAGAACATCGTTTCACCTACTGCTTCACCATATACTAGTACAGCATTGAATACGCCGTTAACAGAAGCAATTGGATGCGAATTTTTCACCATTGTAGGTTGCACAGATACACTTACTTGATTTTCATCACATTCAGCGATTCCTAGTAATTTCAATTGATAGCCAAGATGTTTTGCGTATTGAATATCTTCTTTCGTAACAGATGATATACCTTTAACTGATACATCGTCTAAAGAAACAGCTGTATGGAAACCAAGACGCGCTAAAATCGTCATTTTACGAGCAGCATCAAGTCCTTCTACATCACTTGTAGGATCCGCTTCTGCATATCCTAGTGCTTGAGCTTCTTTAAGTACATCGTCATAAGATGCACCTTCTTGAGTCATTTTAGTTAAAATGAAGTTAGTTGTACCATTGACTATACCCATTATTTTAGTAACACGATCCGATGAGAAACCATCAATTAGTGTACGGATAATTGGAATTCCACCAGCTACGCTCGCCTCATAATACACATCACAACTATTACGTTGTGCAATTTCTAATAATTCCGTTCCATAAAGCGCCATTAGATCTTTATTTGCTGTAACAACGTTTTTACCAAGATTAAGTGCTTCTACTATATAATCTTTTGTATCCGTAGTTCCGCCCATTACTTCAATGATCACATCAATTTCGGGATGACGAACGACTTCCCACGGATCTTCAGTTAACTTAGAGCGGTCAACTTCAATGTTGCGCTCTTTGTTCACATTCGAAACAAGTATTTTTGTAATTTCGATAGAACTACCTACTTGATTATGCAAATCGTCTTGATGATTCTCCACTATACGGACTACGCCAGTACCTACAGTACCTAGCCCTAATAATCCTACTTTAATAGGTTTCATCTATATCCCTCCAGAGTTTGATTTATTCGAATTATTGTTTTAATAGTGGGCATTGAACTTCCTCTTTTAATCAAGGTTCAAAAAGCGGGCTTTCAGAATCGAGAAGATGGAGTTAATTTGTGGAAGGAGGAAACGTAAATGTACGTTATTGGTACATGCGTACCGGACTTCCCAAATTAGCTTCATATTCGACGTCGAATAATCTACGTTAGCATACTCATCGTTATCAAAGCACGCTTTTTGAACTACCTTAACCTTGGCCTATTACTAAGGCATTTCTCACACCCGCCTGTTGCTTTAATAATTCTATAAATGGCTCAATTTCTTTTGATAAACCAGAAACATCTACTGATAATACTACGTTAGCATAACCTTGTAGCGGAATACTTTGATTCATCGTTAGTAAATTACCATCATGTGCGGCAATTACACCTAGTACACTAGACAATACACCAGAACGATGCTCTAAGTCCATAGCAATAGTGATAATATGTTCTCTAGCAATTTCAGCTAGTGCATACACACCATCTTTATATTTATAGAAAGCACTTCTACTCAGCCCCACTCGTTCTACAGCTTCATTAATCGTATGTGCTTTTCCACTTTTCAATATTTCTTTCACCTGAATAGTCTTAACGATCGCCTCGGGTAATATATCCTCTCGGACGACAAAAAATCGAGCGGTCATCAATTGTCCTCCTAACAAAGACATATGTTCTCTTATAGTGGACATTATATCGAATTATCTAATTAATTACAATAGGCGACACAAAAAAAAGACGACCTTGGTCGTCTCTTCATTATTAATTATTCGGGTCATAATCTGAACCTTCAAAGAATTCAAAAGTATATTCACCAATACGAACCGTATCGCCATCTTTTGCACCACGTCTACGAAGTTCATCATCAACACCCATACTACGTAGCATTTTTGCAAATTTCATTACGGCATCATAACTAGTCATATTGAAGCGTTTCATAAAGCGATCAACGTCTTCACTTTCAAGCACATAATCTTCATTATCACGAGAAATTTTGAAGCTTGATTCTTTCTTACGCTCATATTTGAATATTTTACGTTGCTCGCCTTCTTCAGGAACGATATCTTGTGCTTGTTCTTCGGCCAATTGCTTCTCAACGATATCCAGTACATCAGCAGCTTTGTATAGAAGCTCATTAATACCATCTCTTGTTAATGAAGAAATAGGTACGATAACATGTTCTTTGTCGCCATCATACTCTTTCAATTGCTCTAGGAATATTTCCAAGTTATCGGCAGATTGTGGCATGTCCATTTTATTAGCTGCAATAATTTGTGGTCTGTCAGCTAATTTCTCATTATAAAGACGTAATTCGTTATTAATTTTTATCCAATCATCAAATGGATCACGACCATCAGTTCCTGATATATCAATAACATGAATAATAACACGTGTACGCTCTACATGACGTAAAAATTCATGACCTAGTCCAATACCTTCATGTGCACCTTCAATTAGTCCAGGAAGATCAGCCATTACAAAGCTTCTTCCATCACCAACTTCAACAACACCTAGATTTGGTGATATTGTTGTAAAGTGATATGCACCAATTTTCGGTCTCGCTCCTGAAACTACTGAAAGCAATGTTGACTTACCTACGCTTGGGAAACCAACTAAGCCGATATCTGCCATTACTTTCATCTCAAGAACAACCCAATGCTCTTCACCAGTTTCACCATTCTCCGCAATATATGGAGCTGGATTAGTTGGCGTAGCAAAACGCATATTACCACGACCGCCACGTCCACCTTTGGCAATGATAATTTGTTGCCCATGTCTTGTAAGATCGGCAATTATTTCTCCTGTATCATCATCAGTGATGGTTGTTCCAGGTGGAATGCGTACAATTGTATCTTCTGCACTTGCTCCGTGCATTCCTTTTACTTTACCGCGTTCCCCACGGTCAGCTTTAAAGTGTTTTTGATAACGGAAATCCATTAGCGTTCTTAAACCTTCATCAACACGAAAGATCAAATTACCGCCATTACCACCGTCACCACCGTAAGGTCCACCATTTTCAACGTATTTTTCACGTCGGAATGAGATCAGACCGTTACCACCGTCGCCGCCTTTTACAAATATCTTAGCTTTATCGACAAACATGAATTGCCTCCGTTCACGCTCTAGTTATCTGCAAATCAATTTGATCGACTGATAATGCTCCGATGATTTGTACAGATCTAGCGCCATTCAACTGCTGTTCTATTTTTTGTTGCCATAAATCTTGATTGTTCACACTACCATTAAATGCAAAATGTATATTCAAATGATCCTTATTGTTTTCAAATTGTAATTGGAGGATTGGATCAGAAGTCATATCAACAGCTGCATATATTCGATATGCAGAGATAATAGAAATTATGATCTCACTAACTTGCTCATCCTCAATAATAATCGATCGTTGATCTTCCTTAGATAAGAAATTAACTTCTAAGATGAAATTACTTGGAATCGTTCGAAAACCAATAAGATAACTAACAAGCGAAGGTTCTTCTAGCTTTGAGATTGCACTCTCTGCTAACATCTTCCCCTTTATTCGTTCTACATATTCAGTTATTCGCTCTTGCTTCCCAAGACGTATATAACCAAATAATACTTGTAGATCATTCATCCAATCATGACGATGATGATTCATCGTTGAAATCCATTGTTTATGGGTTGATCTAATTGTTAAAGATAATTGTTGTTTATGAATTCTCTGCTCAACATAATAATAGATAGCACCAATAGCTGCTACCCATATTAATGCAAGTAGATTTATCCATCTGTGACTAGGCCAAACGAAGATTAAAATTGCAGGTATAAAAGCAGTAAGCCATAGCCAACGTCGCCATATGTACCAATACTCCATCTAGCAAATCCACCTCTTTACTTAACACTAATCACTACTAATGAAAGTTCGTTATCAAAGTCAGCGATTTTGAACTACCTATTCCAATAAAGGTTCAAAATATGGGCTTTCAGAACCGAGCAGGTGAAACGCTACTTGAGAAAGGCGGAAGAGCAAGTGTACATCATTACGTACATGCGAACCGTACTTTCCAAGTTCGTTTCAGATGCGATGTCGAATATGCTACGTTAGCATACTCATCGTTATCAAAGTCCATATTTTGAACTACCTATACTACCTTACCTAAAAATAGCCCCGACCAAGCAATGCTGGAAGGGGCTACTTACGTTCGTTATTAAGCTTCTACTGCTGCAGCAACTGGTGCTAGTTCAACTGGGTATACGCTCACTTTTTTGCGTTCACGACCCCAACGTTCAAACTTAACCACGCCGTCAATCATAGCATATAACGTATCATCTTTACCGATACCTACGTTAGTTCCAGGGTGAATTTTTGTACCACGTTGACGGTACAAAATGCTACCACCAGAAACGACTTGACCGTCTGCACGTTTAGCGCCAAGACGCTTAGAGTGAGAATCACGACCGTTCTTAGTAGAACCTACACCTTTTTTGGATGCGAACAACTGAAGATTTAATTTCAACATCTAGTGTCCCTCCTTCTTAACTATTATTTGAATTGCGATCATGTACCGATACATGATCACCATATGATTGAGCGATCGAATCAAGCATCACAATCATAGACTCAAGCAATAACTGAATCTTGTCTTCCACTAATCGATCCGCAATTTGCGGAATAGGAGAAGAT
The DNA here is from genome assembly GCA_023639215.1 of Candidatus Pristimantibacillus lignocellulolyticus. Classification (NCBI taxonomy): domain Bacteria; kingdom Bacillati; phylum Bacillota; class Bacilli; order Caryophanales; family Paenibacillaceae; genus Pristimantibacillus (SeqCode); species Pristimantibacillus lignocellulolyticus (SeqCode). The sequence goes on along the minus strand of CP097899.1, from coordinate 3,248,397 downwards.
AGCCAGCCATTTTTCATCTTGACAGGAAGCTCGACTCCCGCTAACGCTTCGATCGCATTCACTGTACCAACCGATACAGCGGAAACACCAGCACAGACAATGTCTTTACCATGTTTCGCATAATTAGCATGTCCTTCAACAGCAAAAGATACAATACGATTGTTATCGTTTTCTCGTACAATAGTGATCGTAATCATCTTAGCTCCTATTAAGCTTCGATTTTTTCGATAGTTACTTTAGTGTACGGTTGACGATGACCTTGCTTGCGTCTGTAGTTCTTTTTCGCTTTGTATTTGTAAACAATGATCTTTTGACCTTTGCCGTGTTTCTCCACTTTTCCTGACACTTTAGCGCCAGATACAGTTGGAGTACCTGCAACAAAACCGTTGCTTCCTGATACAGCTAGAACTTGGTCAAAAACAATGTTTTCTCCCTCGTTACCGTCAAGTTTTTCGATGTAGATTACATCGCCTTCTTGAACTTTATACTGCTTACCACCAGTTACGATAATTGCGAACATAGTTGGTGCACCTCCTTATTTGTCGAAGACTCGCCTAATCAAGGTGTCATTGTTGCCAATGAACTTAAACCCGATTCGTGCGGTACTTGTATTATCCACCAAAGTGAACAATACACCAAAACATTGTATCATAAGTAGCCTATTACTTCAACTGAATTTCTTGCAAATATTTCGATGTATAACTATCCCGAGCTTTTTTACGTGTTAATTCCATTAAACCAAGTCTTGTCCAACCAAATACAACACATTTCGCCCCATCATATTTGACGGAATCATGTAATATTTTATAAATACGATTACGATTTTCTTCATGTTCCATATCTATAAAATCAATGATTATAATGCCACCGGTATCACGTAAACGGAGCAATCTAACGATAAGCTCTGCAGCTTCAGCATTCGTCTGGTACAAAGTATCTTCCAAATTATTATGACCAACGAATTTTCCAGTGTTCACATCTATGACCGTTAAAGCTTCGGTTTCTTCCCAAATAATATAACCCCCATTATTAAGAGGGATCTTTCGTCCGAAAGCAGACACAAGTTGTTTATGAACTCCATACTGAGAAATGATCGCATGTTGTTGCTGCACGTAACTCCGTATTTCCGGCGATTCCTGTGGAGCAACAAGTTTCATAATCAATTGAACCTCATCATGAAGTTCCGGTGAGCTTACCCAAATTTCATCCACATCTGATTGATAGAGATCACGAAATATGCGTTTAAGTAATTGTTCTTCACTATGGAGTAAGTAAGGTGCTTGAGTATTATTCGCTGTATCGGTTATATGTTGCCACACATGGCGAAGATGATCTACATCTGCCTGCAACGATTCCATCGTCTTGCCAATTGCGGCAGTCCGTAAGATGATTCCTTCAACATCCGATATAAGCTTAGCCCCTATTTGCTTCAATCGTTCTTTTTCTTGCT